>NZ_CP134772.1:5975351-6335702 GCF_031882575.1 Pseudomonas sp. VD-NE ins | reverse complement strand
CGCGAACCCTTCTGCACCAACGGCATCTCCGCCAGCGCCGTCTGCTGCTTCAGATAATCCAGCTTCAACACCCGCGCAAACGTTTCGACGTGTTCAACGTCAATCGCACTCCAGGCATTTTTCTCTGGCGTAGCCTTCGGGTCGAAGTAATGACTTTCCGGCTCCAGTGCGGTGGGATCCGGGTACGCCGCCTCGATTATCTTGCCGATTCCGGCAATCCCCGGCTCCGGGCAGCTGGAATGGTAGAAAAAGAACTCATCACCCACCGCCATCGAGCGCAGAAAGTTACGCGCCTGATAGTTGCGCACCCCGTCCCAGCGTGCCGTGCCGAGTTTTTCCAGACCTTTGATCGAGAGTTCGTCGGGCTCGGACTTCATCAGCCAATAGGCCATGGTTTTTTGCTCCTGAAACGGTCATTGGGCAGGTTGTCGGGCAATTTTATGACAAACCGACAGTCGGTTGACGTCAGCGTTTGCGCGCAGGTTCACGTTGTCGCAAAATGCCGGCCTTTAAAGCTTGACGCTGCTGCACGGCCTACAAACGGAAACCGCTGCTGTCATCGTGATGATGTGCCTTGAGGGGGGCAATCGATGAAACGCAAACCGGATTTACTATGGACTTTGGTAATTTTGTTTGGCTTGGGTGTCGTGACCACCGGTTACGCGCAAAGCCTGTGGTCGAACAAGGCCGATGCGCCGATCGAAGTCGCGCAACAGGTTCAACAGTCGACTGCGTTCAAGCGCTGAAACTGATTTTTCGACGCCGCTGATCTGCGCGGCGTCCTATCCCGCGAAATACCACGCCTTGTCGCTGACCGTGCCTTGTAACGGCACATCCCAACTCGCCTGCGCCAAGCGTTCGACCTTCTGACACTCATGGGCCAGGCCCAGCAGCGTCGGCTTGCGCCAGCTTTTTCGCCGAGCCAGATACGCCAGGCTGCGATCGTAAAATCCGCCGCCCATGCCCAGTCGTCCGCCGACATCGTCAAACCCTACCAACGGCAATAACACCAGATCCAGCGCCCAGACCTTGCGTTGCCGAGCCAGATTGGCTTGCGGTTCGAGAATGCGGAAGCGATTGGGTTTGAGTTTTTCGCCGGGGCGAATGCGCTGGAAAACCATTTTGGTCCGCGGCCAGGCGCTGAGCACCGGCAAGTAGGTCGCTTTGCCGCGACGCTGCGCTTCACGCAGCAGCAGGCGCGGATCGATTTCGCCGTCGGTGGGCAGATACAGAGAGATATGTCTGGCCCGGCGAAAGTGCGGGTCTTGCGCCAGTTGCCGGTACAGGCCTTTGGCGGCCTGACGTTGTTCGCTTTTGCTCAGCGAGCGGCGCGCCTTGCGCAGCAGGCGGCGGAGTTGCGGGCGGGGCAGCAGCGCGGGTTCGGTCATGGTTCGGCTTCGGCAGGTTGGACGAAAACGTACGCATAAAAAATCCGATGGCGGTTTTCACCGACATCGGATTCGAATCAGGCTCCCCGGATGAACCGCTGTCAACTTAGCCCTTGAACCCGAAAGTTCAAGGTGGAAGATGCAGTAGACTTTAAGGCTTTCCGTCTAGCGGACATGCACACCAGCCCAACGTGCAACTTCCAGGGTAGTGCGAATCGGCTCAGGGACATCGTCAACTGGCAAGCACCCCAGGGAGTGCCGCGAGTATACCGCAAGCGGCCAGTCGAATCAGCCCTTGGTGGTGTTCTGATCGTCGGCGAGGACCAGATCGACACGATCGAGCAAGTCACGCACCTGTTCACGGGTCGAACCGCTGGCCTGGATATCCGGGCGCTCTTCTTTGTGCAAGAGGTCATGGGTGATGTTCAGCGCGGCCATCACGGCAATGCGGTCGGCGCCGATGACTTTGCCGCTGCTGCGGATTTCGCGCATCTTGCCATCCAGATAGCGAGCGGCGCTGACCAGATTGCTGCGTTCTTCCTGCGGGCAAATGATCGAATACTCTTTATCGAGGATCTGCACGGTGACGCTATTGCTTGAACTCATGAGTCTTGCTCCAGGGCCTTGAGGCGCGAAATCATCGATTCGACCTTACGCCGGGCGATTTCGTTTTTTTCAATGAGGTGAGCGCGTTCCTCGCGCCAGGTTTTTTCCTGAGCTAGTAAGAGTGCGTTTTGACTCTTTAGTTGCTCGACTCGGCCAATCAGCAGTTCGAGTCTGGCCATCAGCGCTTGCAGGTCGGTGTCTTCCATTGTGTCCACTGGGTCGGAGTCTGTCTGATGGGATAGCTGGCGGACAGCCTTTAATAGTCTTGGCGAGTCTGTCGATGTAGGATACAAGGCCTTCATTCTAGACATAGCGCCGTCTGGCGCCTAGCTGCCCATGACCATTGCGAATTCCCCGTACCAAGCCTTTGCCACCCTGCTGACCTCCAGCGGCCACAACGTTTCGCCTGCCGAACTGCACGGCGTGCTGCTCGGGCGCAGTTGCGCCGGGGCCGGCTTCGATAACGAAGGCTGGTTGATCGACGCCGCCGAACTGCTCGAAGGCGATTTCCAGGACAACGTCCGTAACGCCCTGATCGGCCTGCAAGAGATGGTCAAAGGCGAACTGACCGGCGACGACGTCACTGTCGTTCTGCTGCTGCCAACCGACGACGCGCCGCTGGCCGAACGCGCCGCTGCACTGGGCGAGTGGTGCCAGGGCTTCCTCAGCGGTTTCGGCCTGAACTGCCGCGACAGCAGCATGCTCAGCACTGAAGCCACCGAAGTGCTGCAGGATCTGGCAGCGATCTCCCAGGTGCAAGACGCCCTGGAAGAATCCGATGACGGCGAAAGCGACTACATGGAAGTCATGGAGTATCTGCGCGTCGCGCCGCTGCTGCTGTTCTCGGAAACCAAGAAAGCCGACGTGCCGCCAGCCGCCAAGCCGTCGCTGCATTAATCGCGTGCCAGGGAAAGCCATCTGCCCATGACCCATATCCCGAAAGCGGAATACAGCCGTCGCCGCAAGGCCCTGATGGCGCAGATGGAACCCAACAGCATCGCGATTCTGCCCGCCGCCGCGGTGGCCATTCGCAACCGCGACGTCGAGCACGTTTATCGTCAGGACAGCGACTTCCAGTACCTCAGCGGGTTTCCCGAGCCGCAGGCTGTCATCGTCCTGATGCCCGGCCGTGAGCATGGCGAGTACGTGCTGTTCTGCCGTGAACGCAACGCCGAACGCGAATTGTGGGACGGCTTGCGCGCAGGCCAGGAAGGCGCGATCCGCGACTTCGGTGCCGACGACGCCTTCCCGATTACCGACATCGACGACATTCTCCCGGGCCTGATCGAAGGCCGCGACCGGGTCTATTCGGCGATGGGCAGCAACCCCGAATTCGACCGTCACCTGATGGACTGGATCAACGTGATCCGCTCCAAGGCGCACCTCGGCGCCCAGCCACCGAACGAATTCGTTGCCCTGGATCATCTTCTCCACGACATGCGTCTGTATAAATCGGCGGCAGAAGTGAAGGTGATGCGCGAAGCCGCACGGATCTCGGCGCAAGCCCATATCCGCGCGATGCAGGCCAGTCGGGCCGGGCTCCACGAGTACAGCCTCGAAGCCGAACTCGACTACGAGTTCCGCAAGGGCGGGGCGAAGATGCCGGCCTACGGGTCGATCGTCGCCGCCGGGCGCAACAGCTGCATACTGCATTACCAGCAGAATGACGCGCTGCTCAAGGACGGTGATCTGGTGTTGATCGACGCCGGTTGCGAGATCGACTGCTATGCCAGCGACATTACCCGCACCTGGCCGGTCAACGGCAAGTTTTCACCCGAGCAGAAAGCGATCTACGAGTTGGTGCTAGCCTCGCAGGAAGCCGCATTCGCCGAAATCGCCCCGAACAAGCACTGGAATCAGGCGCACGAAGCCACGGTTCGAGTGATTACCACGGGGCTGGTGAAGCTTGGATTGCTGCAGGGCGAGGTCGACGAGTTGATCGCCAGCGAAGCCTATAAAGCCTTTTACATGCACCGCGCCGGTCACTGGCTGGGCATGGATGTGCATGACGTTGGCGAGTACAAGGTCGGCGGCGAATGGCGCGTGCTGGAAGTCGGCATGGCGCTGACCGTGGAGCCGGGCATCTACATCGCCCCGGACAATCAGAGCGTCGCGAAGAAATGGCGCGGCATTGGCGTGCGCATCGAGGACGACGTGGTCGTGACCAAAACCGGTTGTGAAATCCTCACCAGCGGCGTGCCGAAAACCGTCGCTGAAATCGAAGCGCTGATGGCGCAAGCAAGGACACACGCGGCATGAGTCGAGTCAATCTGGCAATCATCGGTGGCGGTCTGGTCGGCGCCAGTCTGGCGTTGGCCTTGCAGGCCGGGGCCAAGGCGCGTGGCTGGAAGATCGTGCTGATCGAACCGTTTGCACCGGGCGACAGCTGGCAGCCGAGCTACGACGCACGTTCGTCGGCGTTGTCCTTCGGTTCGCGGCAGATTTATCAACGCTTGGGCGTGTGGCAGGAAATCTCCCGCCGTGCCGAGCCGATCAAACAGATTCACGTGTCTGACCGTGGCCGCTTCTCTACCGCGCGTTTGTCAGCGATGGAAGAGGGCGTGCCGGCGCTCGGTTATGTAGTGGAAAACGCCTGGCTCGGCCAGTGCCTGTGGCAACACATCGACAAAGACGTGATCAGCTGGCGCTGCCCGGCGGAAGTCGCGCGCATGGAGCCGTTGCCCGATGGCTATCGCCTGACCCTCAACGATGAAACCACCCTTGAATGCGACCTCGCGGTACTCGCCGATGGCGGTCGTTCGGGGTTGCGTGAACAGCTAGGCATCAATGTGCGTAAGCGTCCGTACAACCAGAGCGCGCTGATCGCCAACATCACCCCGAGCGAAGCGCACAACGGCATGGCCTTCGAGCGCTTCACCGACGAAGGGCCGATGGCGCTGCTACCGCTGCCGGAAAACCGCTGCGCTTTGGTCTGGACCCGTTTGGGCATGGACGCGCAGCGTCTGGCTGATTTGAGCGAACGAGACTTCCTCAGCGAATTGCAGGGCGTGTTCGGTTACCGCCTCGGCACGTTGAAACAGGTTGGCGCACGACATCTTTATCCGCTGACGTTGGTCGAAGCCGAAGAACAAGTACGTTCGCATCTGGCCGTGCTCGGCAACGCGGCGCACAGCCTGCATCCGATTGCCGGCCAGGGTTTCAATCTGTCGCTGCGAGATGCCGATGCTTTGGCGGCTGCGCTGTTGACCAGCGACAAACCGCTCGGCGACTTCGCGACGTTGCAGGCGTATCGCGAGCGCCAGCGTCTGGATCAGGACCTCACCGTCGGCTTCTCCGATCAGGTCACGCGCCTGTTCGGCAGCACGCAACCGCTGGTTTCGCTGGGGCGTAATATCGGCCTGCTCGGCCTCGATCTGTTGCCGCCGGCCAAGCGTTGGTTTGCCCGTCAGGCCATGGGTTTGGGAACACGACCGGATGCTTAAGTGGTTAACCGGAAGATTCGGCAAGGCGCGGTTGATGCGCTGGGTCATGACGTTCTACCCGCCGTACCTCGGCGCTGGCGTGCGGGTTCGGCACATCAGCGATGACTTCCGCGACGTTCAGGTGTCGATGGGCCTTGGCTGGTACAACCGCAACTACGTCGGCACCCAGTTCGGCGGCAGTCTGTATTCGATGGTCGACCCGTTCTTCATGCTGATGCTCATGGAAAACCTTGGCTCGAAGTACATCGTCTGGGACAAAGCTGCCGACATCGATTTCATTGCACCGGGCAAAGGCCCGGTGTTCGCCCGCTTCACTATCGACGAGACCTTGCTCGCCGAGATTCGCCGGCAGACCGCCAATGGTGAGAAATACCTGCCGCAGTTGCAGGTCGACATTCATGACGGCGCCGGCAATCTGGTGGCGCGGGTCGGTAAAACCCTTTACGTGCGGCTCAAGCCGCAAGCGAGACAGGCTTAAAGCATGGAAATGCGCGCAGATCTGCTGATTGTCGGAGCCGGAATGGTCGGCAGCGCCCTGGCGCTGGCGTTGCAGGACAGCGGGATGGAAGTGCTGCTGCTCGACGGCAGCCCGCTGAGCGTCAAACCCTTCGACGCCGAAGCTGCGTTTGAACCGCGGGTGAGCGCTTTGTCAGCGGCGAGCCAGCGGATTCTTGAGCGCCTCGGCGTGTGGGAAGGCATCGCCAAACGTCGCAGCAGCCCGTACACCGACATGCATGTCTGGGACGGCAGCGGCACCGGGCAGATCCATTTCTCGGCGAGCAGTGTGCACGCCGAGGTGCTGGGCCACATTGTCGAAAACCGCGTGGTGCAAGATGCCTTGCTCGATCGTTTGCACGATTGTGATCTGGGCATGCTCGCCAATGCACGACTGGAACAGATGCGCCGCTCGGGCGATGACTGGTTGCTGACGCTGGCCGATGGTCGTCAGTTGCGCGCACCGCTGGTGATTGCCGCTGACGGTGCGAACTCGGCGGTTCGCCGTCTGACCGGGGTGGCTACTCGCGAGTGGGATTATCTGCATCACGCCATCGTCACCAGTGTGCGCAGCAGTAAACCGCACCAGATGACCGCGTGGCAGCGTTTTACCGATCACGGGCCGCTGGCGTTTCTGCCGCTGGAACGCGACGGGCAGCAGGATTGGTGCTCGATCGTCTGGTCGACCACGCCGAGTGAGGCCGAGCGTTTGATGGCGCTGGATGAAGCGGATTTCTGCCGTGAGCTGGAGCGCGCCTTTGAAGGTCGTCTCGGCAACGTCATCAGTGCCGACCCGCGACTGTGCGTGCCGCTGCGTCAGCGTCATGCCAAGCGTTACGTGGCCGAAGGGCTGGCTTTGATCGGCGATGCGGCGCACACCATTCACCCGTTGGCGGGGCAGGGTGTGAACCTGGGTTTCCTCGATGCGGCGGTGTTGGCCGAAGTGCTGTTGCAGGCGGCGGAGCGCGGTGAGCGTTTGGCGGATGTGAAAGTGCTGAGCCGTTACGAGCGCCGGCGCATGCCGCACAACCTGGCGCTGATGGCGGCGATGGAAGGGTTTGAGCGGTTGTTTCAGGCGGATCCGTTGCCGGTGCGCTGGTTAAGGAATGCCGGGTTGAAGCTGGTAGAGCAGATGCCGGAGGCGAAGGCGCTGTTTGTGCGGGAAGCCCTCGGGTTGACCGGGGATCTTCCGGCCCTCGCCAAAGCCTGACATCTTCATTAAGGCTGATGGCCTCTTCGCGAGCAGGCTCGCTCCCACAGTGGCCGGTGTGAAGCATCAATTTTGTGAACACCTCAAATCCTGTGGGAGCGAGCTTGCTCGCGAAGGCGCCAGAACAGCCACCACAAATTTCAGGCTGTGCAACATCTGGTAACTCCTTCAAAAAGAGTTCGATTGAGGTGGTAAATGTGAGTCCTTATCATTTGGCCCACATTTTCCGACCGAGAGACCACTCCCATGTTGGCACCCAAGCGTCTTCTGACTGCACTGGCCCTGACCCTGATCGGTAGCACCACGGCCCAGGCCGCTGATGAGGTGGTGGTTTACTCGTCGCGCATCGATGAACTGATCAAACCGGTCTTCGATGCCTACACCGCCAAGACCGGGGTGAAGATCAAGTTCATAACCGACAAGGAAGCGCCGCTGATGCAACGCATCAAGGCCGAAGGTGAAAACGCCACCGCCGACCTGCTGCTTACCGTCGACGCCGGCAACCTCTGGCAAGCCGAGCAGATGGGCATCCTGCAGCCGTTCACCTCGAAAACCATCGACGCCAACATTCCTCTGCAATATCGCTCGTCCACTCATGCCTGGACTGGCCTGAGCCTGCGCGCGCGCACCATCGCTTACTCCACCGAACGGGTGAAACCGGGCGAGCTGACCACCTACGAAGCACTGGCCGACAAGAACTGGGAAGGGCGCCTGTGCCTGCGCACGGCGAAGAAGGTCTACAACCAGTCGCTGACCGCCACCATGATCGAAGTTCATGGCGCCGAAAAGACCGAGAAGATCCTCAAGGGCTGGGTCAACAACCTGTCCACCGATGTGTTCTCCGATGACGTTGCAGTGCTCGAAGCGATCAATGCCGGGCAGTGCGACGTTGGCATCGTCAACACGTACTACTACGGTCGCCTGCACAAGCAGAAGCCAGAACTGCCGGTGAAGCTGTTCTGGCCGAATCAGGCCGATCGTGGCGTGCACGTGAACCTGTCGGGCATTGGCCTGACCAAGCATGCGCCGCACCCGGAAGCGGCCAAGGCTTTGGTCGAGTGGATGACCACGCCTGAAGCGCAGAAGATTTTTGCTGACGTGAACCAGGAGTTCCCGGCCAACCCGGCAGTGGCGCCTTCGGAAGAAGTGGCAGCGTGGGGCAAGTTTGTCGCGGATACCTTGCCGGTGGAAGTGGCGGGCAAGCGTCAGGCTGAGGCGATCCGGATGATGGATCGGGCGGGTTGGAATTGAGGCTTTTTCGATAAATTTGTCTGCTTCAAGATCCAGCCCCTCACCCCAGCCCTCTCCCCAAGGGAGAGGGGGGAAAGGGAGCCGATCTGAGTTGGATTCAAATCCTGAGTTCGACTCGATGTTTCAGGTCTATGTAGCTTGCATAAGCACCTCACCCTAGCCCTCTCCCTCTGGGAGAGGGCTAGGGTGAGGGCAACAATCTCAACCTGAAACACCCAAACCAAGAACACCCCAATCCCCCCAGAGACCCAAAAGTGGCCCACCCCGCCCAACGCCGCTGGTACCCCATCGTCTTCGCCATCGCCGCGTTGGTGCTGTTGCCCCTGAGCGTTCTGCTGCTCTCATGGCAGACCATCGATCAGCAAATCTGGTCGCACCTGTGGGAAACCCAGATGCCGCGCCTGCTCGGCAACACCCTGACGTTGGTAGTCGGTGTCGGTATAGGCGTAACGCTGCTCGGCGTCAGCCTCGCCTGGCTCACCAGCCTCTGCGAATTCCCCGGGCGGCGCTGGCTCGACTGGGCGCTAATGCTGCCGTTCGCCATCCCCGCGTACGTGTTGGCGTTTGTCTTCGTCGGCCTGCTCGACTTCGCCGGCCCTGTGCAAACCCTGCTGCGCGAATGGTTCGGCACAGGATTGCGCCTGCCCCGGGTGCGCTCCACCGGCGGGGTGATTATCGTGCTGGTGCTGGTCTTTTATCCCTACGTTTACCTGCTGGCGCGCACCGCGTTCCTCGCCCAGGGCAAGGGCTTGATGGAAGCGGCGCGAGTGCTTGGCCAGTCGCCGTGGCAAGCCTTTTGGCGCGTGGCGTTACCGATGGCACGTCCGGCCATTGGTGCCGGCGTGGCACTGGCGCTGATGGAAACCCTGGCGGATTTCGGTGCGGTGTCGGTGTTCAACTTCGACACCTTCACCACTGCTATCTACAAAACCTGGTACGGCTTCTTCAGCCTGTCGAGTGCGGCGCAACTGGCCAGTCTGTTGCTGCTGGTGGTCATGCTGGTGCTCTACGGCGAACGTCGCGCGCGTGGCGCCAACCGGGCGAGCAACGAGCGACCACGAGTAAAAGCGCTGTACCACCTGCGCGGATTCACGGCTTTCGCCGCGATGAGCTGGTGCGGCCTGGTGTTCGCCTGCGCTTTCGTCATTCCGGTGCTGCAATTGATCGTCTGGTTCTGGCAGCGCGGACGTTTCGATCTGGATGAGCGTTACGCCGGGCTGATCCTGCACACCCTGTATCTGGGCGGTATGGCGGCGCTGATTACGGTCAGTGTTGCCCTACTGCTGGCGTTCGCTCGGCGGCTGGCGCCGACGCAGGCGATCAATTCCGGCGTTGGTCTGGCCAACCTTGGCTACGCCTTGCCGGGTTCGGTGCTGGCGGTGTCGATCATGCTCGCCTTCAGTTATCTCGACCGCGAACTGGTGATTCCGCTCTCCACCTGGCTCGGTGGCGCAGGCAAACCGTTATTGCTTGGCAGCCTGGCGGCACTGTTGATGGCGTATCTGGTGCGTTTTGTGGCAGTCGCGTACGGCCCGCTGGAAAACAGCCTGGCGCGTATACGGCCCTCTTTGCCCGAAGCGGCACGTAGCCTGGGTGTCAGTGGGCCGCGACTGTTTTTCAAAGTGTATCTGCCGCTGTTGCTGCCCGGCACGCTGAGCGCGGCGTTGCTGGTGTTCGTCGATGTGCTCAAGGAAATGCCCGCGACCCTGCTGATGCGCCCGTTTGGCTGGGACACGCTGGCCGTGCGGATCTTTGAAATGACCAGCGAAGGCGAATGGGCACGGGCGTCTTTGCCGGCGCTGAGCCTGGTTCTGGTTGGATTGTTACCGGTTATCGGCCTGATTCGCCGCTCCGCCCATCGAAACACTTAGTAGTGAGTCCTGAATCATGCGGCTACAATGCGCGGCATTCGGTGCGGTTCGTCTGACAGATCTTTTCGCTGAGATTGGCTGAAAGCCTTCTATTACAAGGCTTTCACGCTGTGCAGCGACTGTCCGCACCTTCGCCACGCCCGGAAGGAGAAACCCATGGGAGAGCGTACGCCTCTGTATGACCTGCATCTCGCCCTTGGCGCGAAGATGGTCGATTTTGGCGGTTGGGACATGCCACTGCATTACGGCTCGCAGGTCGAGGAGCACCACGAAGTGCGCCGCGATTGCGGGGTGTTCGATGTATCCCACATGACCGTGATCGATGTCACCGGCACTCAGGCCAAAGCCTGGCTGCAGCATTTGCTGGCCAATGACGTCGATCGTCTGCACCGCCCCGGCCGTGCGTTGTACAGCACCATGCTCAACGAGCGCGGCGGCATCGTCGACGACATGATCGTCTACCGCCTCGAAGACGCTTATCGCCTGGTGTTCAACGCGTCGACCCGCGATCAGGATCTGGCCTGGATGAACGCGCAGCGCGGCGATTACGACGTGCAACTGCACGAACGCACCGAACTGGCGATGCTCGCTATTCAGGGGCCACAGGCCCGGCACAAGATTGCCGAACTGGTCACCCAGTCGCGCGCCACGTTGATCCAGCACCTCAAACCCTTCGAAGGTTATACCGACGGTGACTGGTTCATCGCCCGTACCGGTTACACCGGTGAAGATGGTCTGGAAATCTGTCTGCCGGCCAGTCAGGCGCCGGGGTTCTTCAACGATCTGGTTGGCGCCGGCATTTCCCCGATCGGCCTTGGTGCCCGCGATACCCTGCGGGTTGAAGCCGGGATGAACCTCTACGGTCAGGACATTCATCAGGACGTTTCGCCACTGGCCTCGAACATGGCCTGGAGCATTGCCTGGGAACCGGCCACGCGCCAGTTCATCGGCCGTGCTGCGCTGGAAGCGGAAAAAGCCGCCGGCGTTGCGCACAAACTGGTCGGTCTGGTGCTGGAAGAACGCGGCGTTTTGCGCGCTCATCAGGTGGTTCGTATCGCCGATGTTGGCGAAGGGGAGATCACCAGTGGTAGTTTCTCTCCTACGCTAAGCAAATCGATTGCCCTGGCGCGTGTGCCGATGGCAACCGCCGACCGCGCCGAAGTGGAAATCCGTGGCAAGTGGTACCCGGTGCGAGTGGTCAAACCGACCTTCGTGCGCCATGGCAAAACTTTGATCTAACCTTTTTTCCGGCGGGCATGACCGCTGACCCAATTCCCGAGGACACCGAAGATGAGCAATATCCCCGCTGAACTGCGTTTTGCCGAAAGTCATGAATGGGCCCGTCTGGAAGCCGACGGCACCGTCACCGTGGGCATCAGCGATCACGCGCAGGAAGCGCTGGGCGATGTGGTGTTCGTTGAGCTGACTGAAGTGGGCAAGGTTTTCGCTGCCGAAGATCAGGCCGGTGTGGTCGAGTCGGTGAAAGCGGCGTCGGACATCTACTCGCCGATCAGCGGTGAAGTCATCGCGATCAACGAAGAGCTGGGCGGTTCGCCGGAACTGCTGAACTCCGACCCGTACGGTGCGTGGATCTTCAAGCTCAAGCCAAGCGACAAGGCCGAGCTGGACAAGCTGCTCGACGCTGCTGCCTACAAGGCCGCCATCGGCGAATAACGCTTGCGTGCAGGAGCTGCCGAAGGCTGAGATCTTTTGATCTTCAAAGACAAAATCAAAAGATCGCAGCCTTCGGCAGCTCCTACAGGACGGTTATGGCTGCAGGACTGCTTTTACGGCCGCTACCGAGCGCTCGACATCATCCTTGTTCATCGCAGTGAACATCGGCAGCGATACAATCAGCCGGCCGACACGCTCGGCCACCGGCAACATCCCCTCCTTGAAACCGCGCTCGCGGTACAGACTGAGCAAATGAATCGGCGGGTAGTGATAGCCGATCCCGATACCATGCGCCTGCATCTGCTCCATGAACGTCGCCCGCGCAGGCAAGCCGTCCTTGCGCTCCGGCAGTACCAGTTGGAACAGGTGCCAGTTGCTGTTGGTGAAATCCGCCGGCGACAGTTGGGCGCCATAGGTCGCTTCAAAGTCAGCGCCAAAGCACTGGAAATAATGCCGCGCCAGTTCACGCCGATGCGCCGTCAGCGCTTCGATATGAGCAAACTGGCCCAGACCGATCGTGGCAGCGACATCGGTCATGTTGAACTTACCGCCCAGCACATCTACGTCCAGACCATCGAAACCGTTGCGGGTTACGCCCTGCAAGCGGTACTTCTCCGCTAGCCGCGCTTCCTCAGGCGTGTTCAGCACCAGACAACCCCCCTCGGCGCAGGTGACGTTCTTGTTCGCCTGAAAACTGAACGACACGAAGTCACCGGTGGCGCCGATGCGCTGGCCGTTCCAGCTCGAGCCCAGCGCCTGAGCGGCGTCTTCGACAATGCGCAGATTGTGTTTGCGTGCGATGGCGTACAGGCGCGCCATGTCCACCGGCAGCCCGGCGAGGTACACCGGAATCACGGCTTTGGTGCGCGGGGTAATCGCCGCTTCCAGTTGATCGAGATCGATATTGCGGGTCACCGGGTCGATGTCGGCAAACACCGGTGTGGCGCCGACCTCAAGGATCACGTTGGCCGTGGCCACCCAGGAAATCGGCGTGGTGATCACTTCGTCACCCGGACCGATCCCGGCAATGCGCAAGGCGATTTCCATGGTGCAGGTACCGGAATTGAAGGTACGCACCGGGCGGCCACCGAAATATTCCGACAGCTGCGCTTCAAAGGCCTGAACCTTCGGCCCGCTGGTGATCCAGCCAGAGCGCAAGACCTCGCCGACGGCGGCAATGGTGGCTTCATCGATGACAGGTTTGGAAAATGGCAGGAACGGCAATTGGCTCATGAGGCTTTGATCATCCAGAGGTCGGACGCCTGAGGCAGGCGCCACAGCATGGCCCGGAACACCCTCGGCCGCCAAGCCGTGCGCGACGATATCGACTGCTATGCTGGTTTGACCGTGTTGCATTGACGCCGAGCGCCAGCCAAGAGAGAGCCCGTCATGTCCCAGTTGCCGTCCCTGAGCCAGTTACGCGATCCCGATGCCTTCCTGCGCCGTCACCTCGGCCCCGATGCTGCCGAACAACAGGCGATGCTCGACAGTCTCGGCCTCGGCAGCCGCGTCGAGCTGATCGAACAGACCGTGCCGCCGGGCATTCGCTTCAACCGCGCGCTCGACCTGCCACCGGCACTGGATGAACAAGCGGCGCTGGCCAAACTGCGTGGTTATGCCGAACAGAACCAGGTCTGGACCAGCCTGATCGGCATGGGCTACAACGGCACACTGACGCCGACCGTCATCCTGCGCAATGTGCTGGAAAATCCCGGTTGGTACACCGCGTACACGCCGTATCAACCGGAGATCGCGCAGGGCCGGCTCGAAGCACTGTTGAATTTCCAGCAACTGACCATCGACCTGACAGGTCTGGAACTGGCCAACGCGTCTCTGCTCGATGAGGCCACGGCGGCTGCCGAAGCCATGGCCCTGGCCAAGCGCGTGGCGAAGTCGAAGAGCAATCTGTTTTTCGTCGACGAGAACTGCCATCTACAGACCATTTCCGTGGTGCAGACCCGCGCCGAAGGTTTCGGCCTCGAACTGATCATCGACACTGTGGATAACTTGAAACAGCACCAGGTCTTCGGTGCGCTGCTGCAATACCCGGACACCCACGGTGAGGTGCGCGATCTGCGGCCATTGATCGACCACTTGCATGCACAACAGGCGCTGGCCTGCGTCGCCACGGATTTGCTGAGTTTGTTATTGCTGACGCCGCCGGGTGAACTGGGCGCTGATGTGGTGCTCGGTTCGTCCCAGCGCTTTGGCGTACCGATGGGTTATGGCGGCCCCCATGCGGCGTTCTTTGCCAGCCGCGAGGAATACAAACGGGCGATTCCGGGGCGGATCATCGGTGTGTCGAAAGATGCCCGGGGCAACGTGGCGCTGCGCATGGCGTTGCAAACCCGCGAGCAACATATCCGCCGCGAGAAAGCCAACTCGAACATCTGCACGGCGCAGGTGTTGTTGGCCAACATCGCCAGTTTCTACGCGGTGTATCACGGACCGGAAGGGCTGAAACGCATCGCTCAGCGCGTGCATCGGCTGACCTGCATTCTGGCGGCGGGGCTTGAGCGCAAAGGAATCAGTCGGGTCAATGCGCAGTTCTTCGACACCCTGACGCTGGATGTCGGCGGTGCGCAGACGGCGATCATCGAAAGCGCTCGAGCCGCACAGATCAATCTGAGAATACTCGGGCGCGGTCGAGTGGGGCTGAGCCTCGATGAGACCTGCGATGAGAGCACCGTGGCCAAGCTTTTCGATGTCCTGCTCGGCGCCGATCATGGGTTGAACGTCGATGAACTTGATGCGGAACCCCTGAGTTCGGGCATCCCCGACAACCTCCAGCGCAACACACCTTACCTGCGCCACCCGGTGTTCAACGCCCATCACAGCGAAACCGAGATGCTGCGTTACCTCAAACAACTGGAGAACAAGGATCTGGCGCTCAACCAGTCGATGATCCCGCTGGGCTCGTGCACGATGAAACTCAACGCCACCAGCGAAATGATCCCGATCACCTGGCCGCAGTTTGCCAACCTGCATCCCTTTGTACCGAGGGAGCAGGCGGTCGGTTACACCTTGATGATCGAAGAACTGCAGCGCTGGTTGTGCGCGATCACCGGGTTCGACGCAATCTGCATGCAGCCCAACTCCGGCGCGCAGGGCGAATACGCAGGGCTACTGGCGATCCGCAAATATCACGAGAGCCGGCAGCAGGGCGCGCGGGATATCTGCCTGATTCCGTCTTCGGCCCATGGCACCAACCCGGCGTCGGCGCAGATGGCCGGCATGCGCGTGGTCATCGTCGAGTGCGATGAGGCGGGCAACGTCGATCTGGAGGATTTGAAAGCGAAAGCCGCCGAGGCTGGGGATAAGTTGTCGTGCCTGATGGCGACCTATCCGTCGACCCATGGTGTGTACGAGGAGGGCATCAGCGAGATCTGTGAAGTTATCCACAAGCACGGCGGTCAGGTGTACATGGACGGCGCCAACCTCAATGCGCAGGTCGGGCTGGCGCGGCCGGCGGACATTGGTGCCGACGTGTCGCACATGAACCTGCACAAGACTTTCTGCATTCCCCATGGCGGCGGTGGGCCGGGCATGGGGCCGATCGGTATTCGCGCGCATCTGGCGGCGTTTGTCGCCAATCACCCGGTGGTGCCAATTGAAGGGCCGCTGGCGCAGAACGGCGCGGTCAGCGCGGCGCCTTGGGGCAGTGCGAGCATTTTGCCGATCAGCTGGATGTACATCGCCATGATGGGCCCGCAACTGGCGGACGCCAGCGAGGTGGCGATTCTGGCGGCGAATTACCTGGCGCAGCATTTGTCCGGCGCGTTCCCGGTGCTGTACACCGGGCGCAACGGTCGCGTGGCTCACGAATGCATTCTCGATCTTCGACCGTTGAAGGCACAGACCGGGATCAGCGAAGAGGACGTCGCCAAGCGCCTGATGGATTACGGCTTCCATGCGCCGACCATGTCGTTCCCGGTGCCGGGAACCTTGATGGTCGAGCCGACCGAGAGTGAATCCAAAGCTGAACTGGATCGCTTTATCGGCGCGATGCTGAGTATTCGCGCAGAAATCACCGAAGTGCAGAACGGCAACTGGCCGGCGGAAGACAATCCACTGAAACGGGCGCCGCATACCTTGGCGGATGTCACCGGGGTTTGGGAGCGGCCGTACAGCCTCGAGCAGGGCATCACCCCGGATGCGCACACCAAAGCGCACAAGTATTGGCCGGCGGTGAATCGGGTGGATAACGTCTACGGCGACCGTAACCTGTTCTGCGCGTGCGTCCCGGTGGACGATTACCGCTGAAGATCAAAAGATCGCAGCCTGCGGCAGCTCCTACATGGGAACGCATTCACATGTAGGAGCTGCCGCAGGCTGCGATCTTTTGCTTTTGAGCTACTCGGAAGCCACCGCGTTCTTCGCCAGAATCGCGTTCGCCAGTTCCATGTCCGACGCCTGCAGGCCCGGATTGTCGGCGCGGACTTTCTGCATCGCGGCTTCCAGATACGGCCCGCGAATGCCACCGTCACTGGCAACGAAGCTGCCGGCATCGTCCTGCGCGGCGATGATCAGTTTGTGATCCTTGAAGGTCAGATAGGTCGAACCGGTGGTGGCACCGGACGAGATGACGTTACGCCAAAAGCTGTCCGCCATGGCCGAACCAACGGGAAGGGACAGCAAGGCCAGTGTGGCAACAGCAAGTTTGAGACGCATGATGAGGTGACTCCTGGGGGTTAACTAGGGCCTTGGATCGCCATTTCCCCGATCCGGTTCCGTGGCGGCTCATTTCTGCTCGCTTTGCGGCGTCACGCGCAGCACTTCTTCCACCGTCGTCAGCCCCGCCGCAACTTTCTGCGCGCCGGACAATCGCAAACTGCGCATGCCTTCCTTGAACGCCTGGCGACGGATAGCCGTGAGGTCGGTGTCCGGGGTGATGAACGCCTTGAGGCTGTCGCTCAGTTGCATGATCTCGTAGACCCCGGCGCGGCCGCGATAGCCGGTGTCGCGGCATTCCACGCAACCGATGGCGCGTTGCGCGTTGCTCGGCAACGGCGCTTGCCACGGGCGGGTCAGGGTTTGCCAGTCTTCGTCTTCGAGCGTCAGCGGCGCCTTGCAATGCGGGCACAAGGTGCGCACCAAACGCTGGGCCATGACCCCGAGCACGGTGGCTTTGATCAGGTAGTGCGGCACGCCGAGTTCGAGCAAACGGCTGATCGCGCTGGGGGCGTCGTTGGTGTGCAGTGTCGACAACACCAAGTGCCCGGTGAGCGCCGCCTGAATCGCCATTTCGGCGGTTTCGAGGTCGCGGATCTCGCCGATCATGATGATGTCCGGGTCCTGCCGCATCAGTGCGCGCACCCCGGCGGCGAAGCTCAGGTCGATGTTGTGCTGCACCTGCATCTGGTTGAACGCCGGCTCGACCATTTCGATCGGGTCTTCGATGGTGCAGAGGTTGACCTCCGGCGTCGCCAGTTTTTTCAGCGTGGTGTAGAGCGTAGTGGTCTTGCCTGAACCGGTCGGCCCGGTGACCAGAATGATGCCGTTGGGCTGACGGGTCATGTCCTGCCAGCGGCGCAGGTCGTCGGCGCTGAAACCCAACTGGTCGAAATCCTTGAGCAGCACTTCCGGGTCGAAAATCCGCATGACCATTTTTTCGCCGAACGCTGTAGGCAGGGTCGAAAGCCGCAGCTCCACTTCGCCGCCGTCCGGGGTCTTGGTCTTGACCCGGCCGTCCTGGGGTTTGCGCTTTTCGGCGACGTTCATCCGTCCGAGGCTTTTCAGGCGACTGACAATCGCCATGGTCACCTGCGGCGGAAATTGGTAGACGTTGTGCAGCACGCCGTCGATGCGAAAACGCACGGTGCCTTGCTCGCGGCGCGGTTCGATATGGATATCACTGGCGCGCTGCTGGAAGGCGTACTGGAACAGCCAGTCGACGATGTTGACGATGTGCGCGTCGTTGGCGTCCGGCTCCTGATCGCTGGCGCCGAGGTTGAGCAGTTGTTCGAAGTTGCCGAGATTGCCGCTCTGCTGATCGGCATTGCTGGCGCCGCTGACCGATTTGGCCAGGCGGAAGAACTCGACGCTGAAGCGCTGGATATCTGCCGGGTTGGCCACCACCCGTTTGATCGGCAGCTTCAATACGTGGGTGAGATCGGCCTCCCAGCCGATGACATATGGCTGGGCGCTGGCAACGGTGACCGAGTCGCGGTCGACCGCCACGGCGAGAATCTTGTGCCGTTGTGCGAAGGCGTAGGACATCAACGGTGTGATCGCGGCGACGTTGATTTTCAGCGGGTCGATACGCAGATACGGCTGACCGGCCTGTTGCGCCAGCCACAGGGTCAGGCTTTCCAGGTCGAGGTGTTTGCCTGGACGGCTAAGGTCGTCGAGTTGCTGACTGGCGATGAACTCCAGTGGATGCATCTGGCCGTGGGCGGCGTGACGGCGACGGGCGTTCAGCGCCTGCTCCGCCGCGTCCTGGCCGATAAAGCCTTGGGCGACCAGTTCACGCAGTACATCATTGAGTTCCAGCCAGCGGTCCTGAGTGGCGAGTTGAACGGACATGCGGGCTTCCTTTTGAGCGACAGTGCGCAAAAGAATAGTCGCGGCCCCGCAGACCGTTGGGCCACTACCCGACGAAGGCGTTGCCGGATTTGTCAGCCAGCGGCTTGCGCGGGGGAATCCCAAGCGCTGTCGGCGTTTTGCAGATTGACCGAACAGACGCTGATCAGGTTACGAAGTTTTTCCGCGATCACTTGCGCACGGTGCCAGCTCAACCCGCCCATAACCAGGTCGATCGACAGCAGATCGTCCATGCGCTGCACGTTGACCTGCTCGGGCGTGAGGAACTGTAGCGCGAACAGGTTGAGCACCCGCACCAGCAAATCCGGCTCGGCCTCGGCGAGGATCTGATACTGCGCCAGGCAATGGCTGTTGCTGACGTTCCAGACATCGGCGTGGGTTGGCGGGGTGGTGACGGCTTCAAGGTGAGGCATGACGAGTCTCCAAAATCTCTGGAGGAATTTTTACATTCGACGCGGGGTATTTCTTGGCTATGATCGGCGTTATTGGCGATTGATCGAAATGATCAATTCTCGGAAACAAGCCTTTGAGGTTTTTTTATGCATAGTGAACTGGACAGCTACGACCGAAAGATTCTCGCCTTGCTGCAAGAGGACGCTTCGCTGTCGAGCGCGCAGATCGCCGAACAGGTCGGCCTGTCGCAATCGCCGTGCTGGCGGCGGATTCAGCGGATGAAGGAGGAGGGGATCATTCGCGGCCAGGTGACCTTGCTCGACCGCAAGAAGATTGGCCTGAATACGCAGATCTTTGCCGAGATCAAACTCAACGCCCACGGGCGTTCGAACTTCACCGAGTTCACCGAGGCGATTCGCGGCTTTCCGGAGGTGCTGGAGTGTTATGTGCTGATGGGCGCGGTGGATTTTCTGTTGCGCATCGTCGCGGCCGATATTGAGGCGTATGAGCGGTTTTTTTTCGAGAAGCTGTCGCTGGTGCCGGGGATTCAGGAAGTGAATTCGATCGTGGCGTTGTCGGAGATCAAGTCCACAACCAGTTTGCCTGTCTTGCGATAAAGCAAAAGATCGCAGCCTTCGGCAGCTCCTACAGGGGAAATGCATTCCAAAGGTAGGAGCTGCCGAAGGCTGCGATCTTTTAGCGGTGTTACATACGCAGGAGCATTTTCCACGCGCGATTCTGGTAAACCGCAATCGCCTGCTGCTTGCGCGCATCGAGCAGTTCGTCAGTGATCGTCGGCTCGTTGGCCAGTTGCGCCAGCTTGTTCAGCTCGCCGTACAAGCGATCCATTTCCGGGATCTCCAGCACGTTACGGGCGTGGTGCAGCCAGACCTGAATACGCTCGATACGCGGCAGCTGTTCAGCCAGATCTTGCGGCTGCTGCTGATAACGCTGCAATTGCAGGGCCGTGGCTTCTTCGCCCAACAGGCGCGGCAACCAGCTGTGCAACTGCGCGCCACCCTGACGGTTACCACGCACGTTGCGCTCGGCGGTCCAGGTGCGAGCCAGCAACCAGCGCGACGTGGTCAGCGAGAACAGGCCCCAGCGCGGATCTTCGAGTTCTTCGAGGAACTGCTCCGGCGCGGCTTTGCGCACGTCTTCGTCTTCGATACCGGCCTGCACCAGTGGGCGCCAGTCTTCCAGCAATGCATCCAGCGCCACACGCAAATCGTGGGTCGACTGACGCGGTGCGGCCTGGCCGAGGCTGCTGAGCAGAGCACGCATTTCGGCGAGGTTTTCAACCCAGTCGAGCAACAGGCGCCAGTGGCCGTTGAAGCGATACTGTTCAGCCAGACGCTGGCTGCTGCCGAGCAAATGCCAGCTCAGTGCGGCAAAGGCGTCGTCGAGTTGGGTTTCCGGGGTCAGTTCCGGCGCCGGCAGGCTCAGCGAGTAGCTGTTGGCGTCGTACAAACGGTAGCCGCGCTCAGCCTTGCTGATGTCGCACGGCATCAGCGCCAGGGTTTCGGCCAGTTCGGCAGCCAGTTCCAGCAGCGCGGCAGGCTCGCCTTCGCGCAATTCCAGCTCCAGCTCGCAGATTTCTTCCTTCTGCTTGCCGACCACAACGTGACCGAGGTCCAGCGCGGCTTCGATAACCACTTTGGATTTGCCACGGCCCCAAGCGATTTCGGCGCGTTCGCGGACGAAATCGGTGGTGAAGATCGGCTTGAGGGTCTTCTTGTCCAGTTCGGCCAGCGACTCGGGCCAGCATTCGCCGTCGAGTTTCTTCACGTCGAGCTTGGCTTTCGGCAACTTCCAGTCGTATTCATTACGCTCGGACAGACCGGCGACGCTCTGGCCACGGGTCTTGAGGGTCTGAATCACTTCGTCACCGTCCTTGCGCAGGCGCAGGGCGACTTTGGCCTGAGCCAGATCGCGCTCGGGGGTGTCGAAGTACTGGTTCATCAACTCACGGCGTTCCCAGCCACTTTTGTTGCGTTTTTTCAGTAACGGGTGCTCGCGCAGTGCAGCGAGGGTTTCGCGGCTGACGCGGAGTTTGATTTCGGTTTCTTTCTGCATGGCCGGAAAATCCAGGATCGGGAGCGCAGCCGGGGAATATGTGGCTGCCAAGGCCGTGCAGTGTACAGGACTGATTCGTCCTACGCCCTGCGGCGGTTTATTCCTGACGCCGGATGGTTCTATGATGGACTTCAAATCGGGAGTTGGAGTCAGCGATGCCTTTGCCGTCCATGCAAGACCAGTTCGCTGCGCTGATCGCCGCGCCATCGGTCAGCTGTACCCAACCGAACCTCGATCAATCCAATCGGGCGGTGATCGATCTGCTCGCCGGCTGGCTGGGGGATCTGGGTTTCAGCTGCGACATTCAGCAGGTTAGCCCGGGCAAATTCAACCTGCTCGCCAGTTTCGGCAGCGGCCCCGGCGGGCTGGTGCTGGCCGGCCACAGCGACACGGTGCCGTACGACGATGCGTTGTGGCAGACCGATCCACTGAAGCTCACCGAAGTCGATGGCCGCTGGGTCGGGTTGGGCAGTTGCGACATGAAGGGTTTTTTCGCCCTGATCATCGAAGCCGTGCAGCCGCTGCTTGATCAACCGTTCAAGCAACCGTTGCTGATCCTTGCTACCTGCGATGAAGAAAGCTCGATGTCCGGCGCCCGCGCACTCGCCGAGGCCGGGCGTCCGCTGGGTCGTGCGGCGGTAATCGGCGAGCCGACCGGGCTCAAGCCGATCCGCATGCACAAGGGCATCATGATGGAGCGCATCGACATTCTCGGGCAGAGCGGCCATTCGTCGGATCCGCGTCTGGGCCACAGCGCCCTCGAAGCGATGCACGATGCCATCGGCGAACTGCGCGGCCTGCGCCTGCTGTGGCAGCGCGAATTCAACAATCCGCAGTTCAGCGTGCCGCAACCGACGATGAACTTCGGCTGTATCCATGGCGGCGATAATCCCAACCGTATCTGCGGCCAGTGTTCGCTGGAATTCGACCTGCGGCCATTGCCGGGCATGGACCCGAAAGTCCTGCGTGCGGAGATTCTGCGCAAGCTCAACCCGGTGGCTGAGCGGCATCAGGTCAAGATCGATTACAAACCGTTGTTCCCGGAAGTGCCGCCGTTCGAGCAGGATGAAGACGCCGAACTGGTGCGCATCGCCGAAAAGCTCACCGGTCATAGCGCCGAAGCAGTAGCGTTTGGTACCGAAGCGCCTTATCTTCAGCGCCTTGGCTGCGAAACCATCGTGCTCGGCCCCGGCGACATTGCCTGTGCGCATCAGCCCGGCGAGTACCTTGAAATGTCACGTTTGCAGCCTACCGTGCATCTATTACGGCAACTGATTGAACATTACTGCCTGAAGAATTGAACGGCTCCCTTGTAGGAGCTGCCGCAGGCTGCGATCTTTTGCTTTTGTTTCAGAAGATCAAAAAATCGCAGCCTGCGGCAGCTCCTACAGGGGAGGTCGGTAAATTAGTGGGAATCCAACCCGTTTTCATGAGGAGAGCGCGCGTGTCGCCAAGCCTGTTCCGACGATAACCATCAGCCCGCTGTGCGTTTTCCGTTTCGCCCCTTTTTCGGCTGCTATTTATTACAGGCCCAGGTTCATGCCCGAATACGTTAATTGGCTTCGTCACGCGTCCCCTTACATCAATGCCCACCGCGACTGCACCTTCGTCGTCATGCTGCCTGGCGACGGCGTGGAGCATCCGAATTTCGGCAACATCGTCCACGACATCGTCCTGCTGCACAGCCTCGGCGTGCGCCTGGTGCTGGTGCACGGTTCGCGCCCGCAGATTGAAACCCGCCTCGCCGCGCGCGGCCTGACCCCGCATTATCACCACGGCATGCGCATCACCGATGCAGCGACGCTGGAGTGCGTGATCGATGCGGTCGGACAGCTGCGCATCGCCATCGAAGCGCGCCTGTCGATGGACATGGCGTCGTCGCCGATGCAAGGCTCGCGTCTGCGCGTGGCCAGCGGCAACCTCGTTACCGCGCGGCCGATCGGCGTGCTCGAAGGTGTCGACTATCACCACACCGGCGAAGTGCGCCGGGTTGACCGCAAGGGCATCAATCGTCTGCTCGATGAGCGCTCGATTGTGCTGCTGTCACCGTTGGGTTACTCGCCAACCGGTGAAATTTTCAACCTCGCCTGCGAAGACGTCGCCACCCGCGCCGCCATCGACCTGGGCGCCGACAAACTGCTGCTGTTCGGTGCTGACCTCGGTCTGATCGACGAGAACGGCAAACTGGTGCGCGAGCTGCGTCCACAGCAAGTGCCGGCGCATTTGCAGCGTCTGGGCAGCAACTATCAGGCAGAACTGCTCGATGCTGCCGCCGAGGCTTGCCGTGGCGGTGTCGCGCGCAGCCATATTGTCAGTTACGCCGAAGACGGCGCACTGCTGACCGAGCTGTTTACCCGTGACGGTGGCGGTACGCTGGTCGCGCAGGAACAATTCGAACTGGTCCGCGAGGCGGCGATTGAAGACGTCGGCGGCTTGCTCGACTTGATCAGTCCGCTGGAAGAGCAGGGGATTCTTGTACGTCGTTCGCGCGAAGTGCTGGAGCGTGAGATCGAGCAGTTCAGCGTGGTCGAGCGTGAAGGCATGATCATCGCCTGCGCGGCGCTGTATCAGATTGCCGATTCCGACGCCGGTGAACTGGCGTGTCTGGCAGTGAACCCGGAGTATCGCCATGGCGGCCGCGGTGATGAACTGCTGGAGCGCATTGAGACCCGCGCGCGGGCGCAGGGTTTGAAGACGCTATTTGTCCTCACCACCCGCACCGCGCACTGGTTCCGTGAGCGTGGATTCGAACCGAGCAGCGTTGAACGCCTGCCAGCAGCACGGGCTTCGCTGTACAACTTCCAGCGCAATTCGAAAATCTTCGAAAAGCCCCTCTGACTGCGCCCGATGGTTCCCACGCGCTGTGTGGGAACGATCAATTACTCGGTGATGAATTTCGCGCTGACATACGCCGAATAATCCGGCAGCACCGTTTCAACCTTGCCCTGTTCCTTCAAAAACTTCGCCGTCTCGCCAATCGCTTTCGCCGTGCCGCCATCCAGCAGCGCGGTGGTTTGCTGTGCCTTGGCATCCGGGAACGCCGAACCCGCAAGCAATTCCGGCACATCGGCGGCGTTGGCACCGGTCAATTTGGCGATTTTTTGCACAGGTTCGGACTCAGCCGTCCAGCTGTCTTTATGGCTGGCGTAATCGGCAAACGCGTCTAGAGTGACTTTGGCAAATTTGGCCACGACCTCAGGATGCTTTTCGGCGAAGTCTTTACGGGCGACCCAGACTTCGAAGGTTGGCGCGCCCCACTGACCGACTTGGGCAGCATCGGTGAGGGTCTTGCCGGTCTTGCGGATTTCACCCAGCGCTGGCGACCAGACAAACGCACCATCAATATCTCCGCGCTTCCACGCGGCGGCGATCTCTGCGGGTTGCAGGTTCACCACTTTGACTTTCGAGGCGTCCAGGCCCCAGTGCTTGAGTGCGCCGAGCAGGCTGTAGTGGGAGGTGGAAACGAAGGGTGTGGCGATGGTTTTGCCAATCAGGTCCTGGGGTGTGTTGATACCGCTGCCATTGCGCACCACAAAGGCTTCGGCGGCATTGATCTGCGCTGAAACGATGAATGCCACAATCGGCAGATTGCGCGAAGCGGCGGCCGCCAACGGGCTGGAGCCGAGGTTGCCGATCTGCACGTCACCCGAAGCAATGGCTGTCACAACTTCCGGGCCACTGTTGAAGCGGCGCCAGTCGATTTTCTCGCCGATGGTTTTCTCGTAAACACCGTCGGCCTGGGGGACTTTGCTCGGGTCGATACCGGTTTGATAGCCGACCGTGAGGTTGGCGGCATGGGCAGAAAAAGAAATCAGTGCTGACACACAAACTGTAACAAATTGACTAGATAGTGCGCGTTTGGCCATCATGGCGTCGCCTTTTCGATAGGGTTTGACGAATTGCGGTTGCGCCAAAGCTAATCGATATAAAAAAAGGCTAACAAATACCATTTAGGAATGAGCTTAGTCGCCGATACGCTGTTTCCCGGCGGAGGTGGCAAGATACTGGCCATATTCCGAAATGATATGAAAAAGAATGAATAAATTCTTTTTGGGTTTATCAGGAAATCTTTACTCTGCACGGACCAAATCACTGCGATTAGACCTTGGTCGTAGACATACAAGGTTACGATTGACTTGTCAGTCACGGTCTGGCGCTAATCGCGCATCTTAGGACCCGGGGCATCAGACCCAGGGCCAGGAACACAAGAATTAGAAACGAGAGGAGCTTTACATGAACAAGTCCACCTTGGCCCTGGCTGTGGCCGTAGGGGTTATGGCGCAGCAGGCAGGCGCCGCCGGTTTCATCGAAGACAGCAAAGCTACTTTGGGGCTGCGTAACTTCTACATCAACACCGATAACCGCGATTCGGGCACCAAAGCTGCTGGCGCTCAGAACAAGCAGGAAGAGTGGGGCCAAGGCTTCGACCTGCGCTTCATTTCCGGTTACACCCAGGGCACCGTCGGCTTCGGTATCGACGCCATCGGCCTGCTGGGCGTGCGTCTGGATTCGGGCGGCGGCACCAACGGCGCCACTGCTTCCTCTTACGGCGGCACTGTGTTCCCGAGCAAGTCCAACGGCGAAGCGGTTGATAACTTCTCGAGCCTGGGCCTGACCGCCAAAGCCAAGATCTCCCAGACTGAGTTGAAGCTGGGTACTCTGCAGCCGAAGAACCCGGTCATCGTGACCAACGACGGTCGTCTGCTGCCACAAACCTGGCAGGGTGGCCAGATCACTTCCGGCGACATCAAGGACCTGACCCTGGTCGGTGGTCAGATCGAAGCCGTGAAGGGGCGTAACTCCAGCAACAACGAAAACCTTTCGATTGGTGGCGCCAACTCCCGTGGCACTGCATTCCGTGACAGCAACAAGTTCATCTACGCCGGTGGTGACTACAAGATCACCAAAGACCTGACTGCCCAGTACTACTACGGCAACCTGGAAGACTTCTACAAGCAGCACTTCCTGGGTCTGGTTCACAACTGGGCAATCGGCCCGGGCGTTTTGAAGTCCGACTTCCGTTACTTCAACAGCTCCAACGACGGCAAGAACGGCAACGATTCGGCTTACTACAGCTCGGGTAACTACACCGGTTTCCGTAACGGTCGTGGCGAAGTCGACAACAACCTGTACAGCGGCCTGTTCCTCTACACCGTTGAAGGTCACACCTTCGGTGGCGGTTACCAGGTTTCCAACGGCAGCAGCGACTTCCCTTGGCTGAACCAGGGCGACGGCTCGTCGAACTACACCATCACCGACATGCAGATCCAGAAATTCGGTCGTGCCGGCGAGAAAACCTGGCAAGCACGCTACTCGTATGACTTCGCCAAAATCGGTGTACCTGGTCTGACTGCCGGTATGGTTTACCTGCGTGGCGACAACATCGACACCGTGGGCACCAACGGTCGTGAAAACGGCAATGGCCGTTCCGAGTGGGAACGCGACCTGACCGTCGGTTACGTCGTACCAGAGGGCCCGCTGAAAAACCTGGGCCTGATGTGGAAAAACGCTACCTGGCGCAACGACATCCCAGGTCAGCGTGACCAGGATGAAAACCGCCTGATCGTCAGCTACTCGATCCCGCTGCTGTAATAGCGCGTCTCGATTCGTTGATGTAAAAAAAGCCCCGTCCGGCATCGCGCCGGACGGGGCTTTTGCATTTTCGAGTCAGGCTCACCCCCGTAAGCCTGCCTCGAAATTCCCCTCTTTACAGCAACTCAAGGCCTTCTCGAACCTTGCGGCTGATGTTCGTCGGGATGCCGCCGAGCGTCCAGTGAACAGATGTTTAATATTCATTTATGATCTAGATATCTCATTATTTATTCTTTTTCACGATGGCAAATCCCGGGCTACAGTTGAGGTCTCGAACAACTCATCAGGAGCAGCATCATGAGCCTCAGACTCGGCGACATCGCCCCCGATTTCGAACAGGATTCCAGCGCCGGCAAGATTCGTTTCCACGAATGGCTGGGCGATAGCTGGGGCGTGCTGTTCTCCCACCCGGCGGACTTCACCCCGGTGTGCACCACTGAGCTGGGCTTCACCGCCAAGCTCAAGGATGAGTTCAGCAAACGCGGCGTCAAAGCCATCGCGCTGTCGGTCGACCCGGTGGATTCGCACCACAAGTGGATCGAAGACATCAACGAAACCCAGAACACTGTCGTCAACTTTCCGATCCTGGCCGATGCCGATCGCAAGGTCTCCGATCTCTATGATCTGATCCACCCGAACGCCAACGACACGCTGACCGTGCGCTCGCTGTTCGTGATCGATCCGAACAAGAAGGTTCGTTTGACCATCACCTATCCAGCGAGCACCGGGCGCAACTTCCACGAGATTCTGCGGGTGATCGATTCGCTGCAGCTCACCGACAACTACAAGGTAGCCACCCCGGCCAACTGGCAGGACGGTGAAGAAGTGGTGATCGTGCCTTCGCTCAAGGATGAAGACGAAATCAAAAAGCGCTTTCCGAAAGGCTATCGCGCGGTGAAACCGTACCTGCGCCTGACGCCACAGCCGAACAAGTGATCTTCTTGGGCAGATCGTTCCCACGCTCTGCGTGGGAATGCCGCCCGTGACGCTCCGCGCCACAGTGGACGCGGAGCGTCCATGGATTCATTCCCACGCAGAGCGTGGGAACGATCAGTGGTAGCTACTGAGCAGGGGATTTCAGGCCGTTTCGACGGCCTTTTTTTTCGCCCGCAGTTTGTTGAAATGCATATCTCCAAAACGCATAACCAAATGAATAAATATGATTTATGGATATATAAATCAGCTGGTAAGGTCACTCCATCGAAGCGAGATCGCAACCCGCGAATCGCCAGTAACGCTTAAGGAATTGTCTCAATGCTGGTCGTCTCACTCGGTGGCAGTCCCAGCCTGCGCTCCCGTTCCGGGGTGCTGCTGGAGCGCTCGCAACGCTGGTTGCAGCAGCAAGGGGTGGAAGTGGTGAGTTATCAGGTGCGGGATTTCCCGGCCGAAGACCTGCTTCACGCCCGCTTCGACAGCCCGAAGGTGCTCGACTTGCTACAACAGATTGAAAACGCCGACGGCCTGCTGATCGCCACACCGGTTTACAAAGCGTCGTTCTCCGGCGCTCTGAAAACTCTGTTGGACCTGCTCCCGGAGCGCGCCTTGAACCACAAGATTGTCTTGCCGATGGCCACCGGCGGCAGCATCGCCCACATGCTGGTGGTCGACTACGCGCTCAAGCCCGTTTTGTCGGCGCTGAAAGCCCAGGAAATGCTCCAGGGGATTTTCGCCGAGGACAGCCAGATCGCTTACGGCGAAGGCAGTGCTGCGGCGCAACTGGCTCCAGCGCTGGAGCAGCGTCTGCATGAAGCGCTGGATCAGTTTGTCGGCGCTATGGCCCGCCGGCCGAAACCGCTGGAACCGGGCCTGTTGAACGAACGTTTGTTGAGTGCTCGCTGGAGCATTTAAGCCACACCCGCATTTGATGTACTTCACCTTACTCAGCCGCCAACGGCCAAGCAGGTGCAGCCAAAACCCAACAGCAAAAAAGGAGAGCGCTATGCGCACTGTATTTTTGCGTCGTGGTCTGGTCGCTCTGTTTGCTGCGGCTGTCACCTTCGGCGCCATCACTCAAGCTCAAGCCGAGACCCTTCGGATCGGTTATCAGAAGTACGGCACGCTGGTGCTGCTCAAAGCCAAAGGGACTTTGGAGAAGCGTCTGGCCACCCAAGGCGTCGACGTGCAATGGACTGAATTCCCCGGTGGCCCGCAATTGCTTGAAGGCCTGAACGTCGGCTCGATCGACTTCGGCGTCACTGGCGAAACTCCACCAGTGTTCGCTCAGGCTGCTGGCGCTGATCTGCTCTACGTTGCCTACGAACCACCAGCGCCGAACAGCGAAGCGATCCTTGTGCCGAAAGACTCGCCGATCAAATCGGTGGCCGATCTCAAGGGCAAGAAAGTCGCGCTGAACAAAGGCTCCAACGTCCACTACCTGCTGGTGCGCGCACTGGAAGACGCCGGTCTCAAATACACCGACATTCAAACCGTATTCCTGCCGCCAGCCGATGCCCGCGCCGCGTTCGAACGTGGCAGCGTCGACGCCTGGGTCATCTGGGATCCGTACCAGGCTGCCGCCGAGAAACAACTGCAAGCGCACACCCTGCGCGACGGCAAAGGCATCGTCGACAACCACCAGTTCTACCTCGCGACCAAGCCTTACGCCGAGAAAAATCCTCAGGTGATCAAAACCCTCGTTGAGGAAGTGCGCGCGGTCGGTGAATGGTCGAAGGCCAACCCCGAAGACGTGACCCAACAAGTCGCGCCACTGCTCGGCCTGCCGGCGGACATCACCCTGACCTCGGTGAAACGCCAAGGCTACGGCGCGCTGTTCCTGACCCCGGAAGTGGTCGCCGCGCAGCAGAAAATCGCTGACACGTTCTTCCAGCTCAAGCTGATTCCCAAGCCGCTGAGCATCAAGGATGTGATCTGGACACCACCGGCCGCTGTGGCTAAAGCGCAGTAATTCGAATCCCCAAGGAGACCACTCCATGAGCCTCAATATCTTCTGGTTCCTGCCCACCCACGGCGACGGCCATTACCTTGGCACCGCCGAAGGCGCTCGCGCCGTTGACCACGGTTATCTGCAACAGGTCGCGCAAGCGGCGGATCGTCTGGGTTTCGGCGGCGTGTTGATTCCTACCGGCCGCTCCTGCGAAGACTCGTGGCTGGTGGCGGCGTCGCTGATCCCGGTGACCCAGCGTCTGAAGTTCCTCGTGGCTCTGCGCCCCGGGATCATTTCCCCGACGGTCGCGGCGCGGCAGGCCGCCACGCTGGATCGTCTGTCCGGCGGCCGTGCGCTGTTCAATCTGGTGACCGGTGGTGACCCGGAAGAATTGGCTGGCGATGGTCTGTTCCTCAGCCACGAAGAGCGCTATCAGGCTTCGGTGGAATTCACCCGCATCTGGCGTCGTGTACTGGAAGGTGAAACCGTCGATTACGACGGTCAGCACATCAGCGTGAAGGGTGCGAAATTGCTCTATCCGCCGATTCAGCAACCGCGTCCGCCGTTGTACTTCGGTGGCTCTTCGGAAGCCGCGCAGGATCTGGCCGCCGAACAAGTGGAAATGGTCCTGACCTGGGGCGAGCCGCCAGCAGCAGTGGCGGAGAAGATTGCACAAGTCCGCGCGAAAGCGGCCAAGCTCGGCCGCACCGTACGCTTCGGCATTCGTCTGCACGTGATCGTCCGTGAAACCAACGCTGAAGCCTGGCAAGCGGCGGATCGGCTGATCTCGCACCTGGACGACGACACCATCGCTCGCGCTCAGGCTTCGCTGGCGCGTTTCGATTCGGTTGGCCAACAACGCATGGCCGCGCTGCACGGCGGCAGTCGCGACAACCTCGAAGTCAGCCCGAACCTTTGGGCCGGCGTCGGTCTGGTACGCGGCGGTGCCGGTACGGCGCTGGTCGGTGATGGCCCGACTGTCGCGGCACGGGTGAAGGAATACGCGGATCTGGGCATCGACACCTTTATCTTCTCCGGTTATCCACACCTCGAAGAGTCGTATCGCGTCGCCGAACTGCTGTTCCCGCACCTCGACATCGAACGTCCGGAACTGCCGAAAAGCGCCGGTTATGTCAGCCCGTTCGGCGAGATGGTCGCCAACGACATTCTTCCCAAAGCCGCGTCGCAGAGCTGAGGCGCGCCATGAAGAAAATCATCCACAGCCTCGCGCCCTGGGCGTTGCCGGTGTTGTTGCTGGCGGTGTGGCAGTTGTCGGTGTCGGCGGGTTGGTTGTCGACACGGATTCTGCCGGCACCGGTGGCGGTGATCGAGGCCGGCGTGAGCCTGGTGCGCAGCGGCGAAATCTGGACGCATCTGGCGATCAGTGGCTGGCGCGCGGCACTCGGTTTCACCATTGGCGGCAGCATCGGTCTGGTCCTGGGTTTTATCACCGGTCTGTCGAAATGGGGCGAACGCCTGCTCGATAGCTCGGTGCAGATGATCCGCAACGTGCCGCACCTGGCGCTGATTCCGCTGGTGATCCTGTGGTTTGGCATCGACGAGTCGGCGAAGATTTTTCTGGTGGCGTTGGGCACGTTGTTCCCGATCTACCTCAACACTTATCACGGCATCCGCAACGTCGACCCGGCGCTGGTGGAGATGGCGCGCAGTTATGGCCTCTCCGGTTTCAGCCTGTTCTGGCAGGTGATTCTGCCGGGAGCGCTGCCTTCGATTCTGGTCGGTGTGCGTTTCGCCCTGGGCTTTATGTGGCTGACGCTGATTGTGGCGGAAACCATTTCCGCCAGCTCCGGCATAGGTTATCTGGCGATGAACGCCCGCGAGTTTTTGCAGACCGACGTGGTGGTACTGGCGATCCTGCTTTACGCGGTGCTCGGCAAGCTCGCCGACCTCGCGGCCCGTGGACTTGAACGTGTGTGGTTGCGTTGGCACCCGGCCTATCAGGTTGCCAAAGGAGGTGCAGCATGACCGCTCAACAACCTCCACGCCTGCTGCGCGGGATTCCGCTGGCAGTGCGCAATCTGCAGAAAACCTTCGGCGCGCGGCAGGTGCTGCGTGACATCGATTTGCACATTCCGGCAGGGCAATTCGTCGCTGTGGTCGGGCGCAGCGGTTGCGGCAAAAGTACTTTGTTGCGCCTGCTCGCCGGCCTCGATCAACCGACTCGCGGCGACTTGCTCGCCGGTTCTGCGCCGCTCAGCGATGCGCGGGAAGACACCCGACTGATGTTCCAGGAAGCGCGTCTGCTGCCGTGGAAAAAGATCATCGACAACGTCGGCCTCGGCCTTAAAGGCAACTGGCGTCCGAAGGCTCTCGAAGCACTGGACGCGGTGGGTCTGGCGGATCGTGCCAATGAGTGGCCGGCGGCGTTGTCCGGTGGGCAGAAGCAGCGGGTTGCACTAGCCCGCGCGCTGATCCACCAACCGCGTCTGCTGTTGCTCGACGAACCGCTCGGCGCACTGGACGCGCTGACCCGCATTGAAATGCAGCAATTGATCGAACGTCTCTGGCAGCAGCACGGTTTCACGGTGCTGCTGGTGACCCACGACGTCAGCGAAGCGGTGGCGATTGCCGACCGGGTGATTCTGATCGAGGACGGCGAAGTCGGCCTCGATCTGCATTTGGAATTGCCGCGCCCTCGGGTACGTGGTTCGCATCGGCTGGCAGCGCTGGAAACCGAAGTGCTCAACCGTGTTTTGTCCCTGCCTGGCGAACCGCCAGAGCCGGAACCTGTTTCACCATTGCCTACGCAACTGCGTTGGGCGCAATGAAGCAGCTGCGAGCTTCAGGCTACAAGCTACAAGTAGAAGCGCTGTGCTTTTGCTTGCCGCTTGAAGCTTGCCACTTGCCGCTTATTTCGACCTCAGGAGAAATATCATGACTATCAAAGCCATCAACGTCCGTAACCAGTTCAAAGGCTCGATCAAGGAAATCGTCCTCGGCGACGTGCTGTCGGAAATCGACGTGCAGACCGCTTCGGGCATCGTCACTTCGGTGATCACCACCCGCTCGGTCAAGGAGCTGGAACTGGTCGTGGGCAGCGAAGTGATCGCCTTTGTGAAATCCACCGAGGTGTCGATCGCCAAGTTGTAAGCCAGTGAGTAAAAAACAACCCCGGAGGGCGTGAGCCCTGCGGGGTTTTTTGTGTCTGATCTGAGAACTGCGGTGCGGCCTTCGCGAGCAAGCTCGCTCCCACATGGGATCGCATTCCAAATGTGGGAGCGAGCCTGCTCGCGAAGAGGCCGGTAAAGACGCTAGAGAATTCTTTTGGGCAGGTAAGGTGGCAGATACAGGCCGATATAGGCATCAAACACGCGCATCCCTTCCTCGGCCATGCGCGGAGTGATCTGCCCGTGCTGCTGCACCGAGCGCGCATATACCCGGTCACCCAACTCCATCGCCAGGGCAAACACATCGACATCCTCCGGCAGCCTCGGCAACTCGAAGTGATGATCGAACAGCTTGTGCATCAGGTCACCCAGTTCGATGTCGTGCTGACGGTCAGCCTGTGTGACTTCCGTCAAACCATGCTGAGCAAGGATCAACTGACGCGCCGCCGCGTCTTCGTCGTAGATCTCCAACATGCGCTGCTCGACCAGTCGCGACAGATCACGCCAGTCGCGCAGCGCTTCGTGATCGATCGGTGCCTGCAGGCAAGCACGAAATGCGGCGTGCACATCCGCTGTCAGTGCTTCGAGCAGCGCCGGGACGCTGGCGAAGAAGTGATACACGGAGGAGGGCGGAATCTGCGCGCGCTCGGCGACGCTGTAGATCGACAGACTGGCCACACCCTCGGCAGCCAGCAGTGTGCGTGCGGCGTCGAGTATCGAGTCGATGCGCGCCTGGCTACGGGCACGGGGTTTGCGGACGGGGGCGGGTCGCGTCATGGAAGTCTCCTGCGGGGCAGCGGGCATTGTACGAGCCGGTTTCGGTGTTGTCTTGTCGGCCGCCATCGCTGGCAAGCCAGCTCCCACAGGTATCTGTGTTGAACACAAATTTTGATTACACAACAGAACCTTGTGGGAGCTGGCTTGCCAGCGATCCGCCGCAGGCGGCCATGCATCCCAAACACAGAGATGTGTGTTTAGCCATAAAAAAACGCCGCAGGCTGCGAGAGCCGACGGCGTTCTGTTTGGCGCTACAACCGCTTAAACGGTATGCAGATACCAGTTGTACTCAAGGTCGGAGATGGAGTGTTCGAACTCCTCCAGCTCGCTTTCCTTGCAGGCGACGAAGATATCGATGTATTTCGGATCGATGTACTTGGCCATCACCTCGCTGTCGTCCAGCTCGCGCAGGGCATCGCGCAAGTTGTTCGGCAGGCTTTGCTCGTTCTGCTCGTAGCTGTTGCCTTCGACTGGCGCGCCCGGCTCGATCTTGTTGGTCAGGCCGTGGTGCACGCCGGCCAATACCGAAGCCATCAGCAGGTACGGGTTGGCATCGGCGCCGGCAACGCGGTGTTCGATACGCACGGCATCGGATGAGCCGGTCGGTACGCGAATCGCAACGGTGCGGTTATCCAGGCCCCAGCACGGCGAGTTCGGCACGTAGAACTGTGCGCCGAAACGACGGTAGGAGTTGACGTTCGGGCAGAGGAAAGCCATCTGCGCGGGCAGGGTCTCGAGCACACCGCCGATCGCGTGACGCAGCGCGGCGTTCTGCTCGGGATCCTCGCTGGCAAAAATGTTTTTGCCTTCTTTATCCAGAATCGAAATGTGTACGTGCAGACCATTACCTGCCTGGCCCGGGTACGGCTTGGCCATGAAGGTGGTGTCCATTTCATGGTCGTAGGCGATGTTCTTGATCAGACGCTTGAGCAGTACCGCGTAGTCGCACGCCTTGATCGGGTCGGCGACGTGGTGCAGGTTCACTTCGAACTGCGCCGGGGCACTTTCCTTGACGATGGCGTCGGCCGGGATGCCTTGCTCTTTGGCACCTTCCAGAATGTCCTGGAGGCAGTCGACGTATTCATCGAGGTCGTCGATCAGGTAAACCTGAGTCGAGTGCGGGCGTTTGCCGGAGATCGGCGAGCGTGGCGGCTGTGGACGGCCGTTCACGTTTTCCTGGTCGATCAGGTAGAACTCGAGTTCGAAGGCGGCGCAGATGGTCAGGCCGAGCTCGTCAAACTTTGCAACAACTTGACGGAGCACTTCGCGCGGATCGGCGAAGAAAGGGTCGCCTTCGAGTTCGTGCATAGTCATCAACAGTTGCGCGGTCGGGCGCTTCTGCCATGGCTCGTTGCACAGGGTATCGGGGATTGGATAGCAGATACGATCGGCGTCGCCGATGTCCAGGCCCAGGCCGGTGCTTTCCACCGTAGAGCCGTTGATATCCAGAGCAAATAGAGAGGCCGGCAGGTTGATGCCTTTCTCGTAAACCTTGTGGAGGCTGGTGCGTTCAATGCGCTTGCCGCGCACCACACCATTCATATCCGCAATCAGAAGGTCAACGTACAGAACCTCAGGATGTTCCTTAAGGAACGCGTTCGCTTCGTTAAGCTGAACGGCACGCGGGGGTACCGACATGATGCAACACCTTTGTTGTTAAAAATATCAATCATTGATCTTTTCTGGTTTCAGTCAACCCGAACGGCCTGCCGAAGTCAAGCGAGGCCTTTTTTGCCCTAAAAAAGCGCTGTGAGGGCATTTATGGGGCACTTTCGGGCGATTTTTGGCCCTTGGGACGCTGGGCACCCGCGGGCTTGAGCAGGCCGTGTTGTATTTTTTACGGGGGTGTTGTGTAAAAAAATGAACAAGGCTAAGCTCCGATCAAACCCATAACAGCAATAATACCGGGGTGCTTCATGTCTCGCCTGCCGTTAATCGGCATCACCGACTGCTCGCAACAGTCCGGTCTGCATGCTCATCACATCAGTGGCGACCAATCCGTCCGTAGCGCAGCCAGCATGGCTGACAAGTTGCCGACGATGTTCCCGTCCATGGCCGTTCAAGCGCCAGCGTCCGATATTCTGGACGTACGGGAAAGCATCCTGTTTATGGCGTTCCCTTCCAATATAGATCGCTTTCGCTCCCAAAGCCTGTGCCGCTTCCCCAGCCGTGCTCATGATTCTGCACGCCTTGCGTGTGCACAGGAAATGCAACGCCAGCGTAAAGGGCAGGTAAGCTCCTCTTTCATTGTCTATGCGCGGTGCCCGGCGTAAGCCCGCACTGCGCACAAGCAAGCCCCCCTTTAACGCGACGCTGCAAGCGTCAAACTTTGCCTGACGTCATGTCAGGAGACTCAGCCCAGAGGCATTTATGAGTAACAACCTCGACCAGCTCACCGATTGGTTGAAAGACCACAAGATCACAGAAGTCGAATGCATGATCGCCGACTTGACCGGGATCACCCGGGGCAAGATCTCGCCGACCAACAAGTTCATCGCCGAAAAAGGCATGCGCCTGCCAGAAAGCGTGCTGTTGCAGACCGTGACCGGCGACTACGTCGAAGACGACATCTATTACGAACTGCTCGACCCGGCCGACATCGACATGATCTGCCGTCCCGACCAGAACGCCGTGTACCTGGTGCCGTGGGCCATCGAGCCGACTGCGCAGGTGATCCACGACACCTACGACAAGCAAGGCAACCCGATCGAGCTGTCGCCGCGCAACGTCCTCAAGAAAGTCCTCAAACTCTATGCCGATAAAGGCTGGCAGCCAATCGTGGCGCCGGAAATGGAGTTCTACCTGACCAAGCGCAGCGACGACCCTGACTATCCGTTGCAGCCGCCAATCGGCCGTTCGGGCCGTCCGGAAATCGGTCGTCAGTCGTTCTCCATTGAAGCGGCGAACGAATTCGACCCGCTGTTCGAAGACGTCTACGACTGGTGCGAACTGCAGGAACTGGATCTCGACACGCTGATCCACGAAGACGGCACGGCGCAGATGGAAATCAACTTCCGTCACGGCGACGCACTGTCGCTGGCCGACCAGATCCTGGTGTTCAAACGCACCATGCGTGAAGCCGCGCTCAAGCACGACGTCGCCGCGACCTTTATGGCCAAACCGATGACCGGCGAGCCGGGCAGTGCGATGCACTTGCACCAGAGCATCATCGACATCGAGACCGGCAAAAACGTCTTCTCCAATGAAGACGGAACCATGAGCCAGTTGTTCCTGCACCACATCGGTGGCTTGCAGAAACTGATTCCTGAGCTGTTGCCGTTGTTCGCGCCGAACGTCAACTCGTTCCGCCGCTTCCTGCCGGACACCTCGGCACCGGTGAACGTCGAGTGGGGCGAAGAGAACCGCACCGTCGGCCTGCGCGTTCCGGATGCCGGTCCGCAGAACCGTCGCGTGGAAAACCGCTTGCCGGGCGCCGACGCCAACCCGTACCTGGCGATTGCCGCGAGCCTGCTCTGCGGTTACATCGGCATGGTCGAGGGCCTCAACCCGAGCGCGCCAGTAGTCGGTCGTGGTTATGAACGCCGCAACTTGCGTCTGCCGCTGACCATCGAAGACGCGCTGGAACGTATGGAAAACAGCGCGACCATCGAGAAGTACCTGGGCAAAACCTTCATCACTGGCTACGTCGCGGTAAAACGGGCCGAGCATGAAAACTTCAAGCGCGTGATCAGTTCCTGGGAGCGTGAGTACCTGCTCTTCGCCGTCTGATACGCCGGGCGCGGCCCTCACCGGCCGCGTCTTCACCGATAACAAGGAGAATTGGCATGACCAGCAACAACCCGCAAACCCGCGAGTGGCAAGCACTCAGCAATGATCACCACCTGGCCCCGTTCAGCGACTTCAAGCAGCTGAAAGAGAAGGGCCCGCGGATCATCACCAACGCCAAGGGCGTTTACCTGTGGGACAGCGAAGGCAACAAGATCCTCGACGGCATGGCCGGTCTGTGGTGCGTGGCCATCGGTTACGGTCGCGATGAGCTGGCCGACGTGGCCGCCAAACAGATGCGCGAACTGCCGTACTACAACCTGTTCTTCCAGACTGCGCACCCGCCGGCACTGGAACTGGCCAAGGCAATCGCCGATGTGGCGCCGGAAGGTATGAACCACGTGTTCTTCACCGGTTCCGGCTCCGAAGGCAACGACACCATGCTGCGCATGGTCCGCCACTACTGGGCGATCAAGAGTCAGCCGAACAAGAAAGTCATCATCAGCCGCAAGAACGGTTATCACGGTTCGACCGTGGCCGGCGCTAGCCTCGGTGGCATGACGTATATGCACGAACAAGGCGACTTGCCGATCCCGGGCATCGTCCACATCGCGCAGCCGTACTGGTTCGCCGAGGGTGGCGAGATGTCCCCGGAAGAGTTCGGCATCTGGGCGGCCAATCAGTTGGAAGAGAAGATTCTCGAAGTCGGCGTCGACAACGTCGGTGCCTTTATTGCCGAGCCGATTCAGGGCGCCGGCGGCGTGATCATTCCGCCCGACAGCTACTGGCCGCGCATCAAGGAAATTCTCGCCAAGTACGACATCCTGTTCGTGGCGGACGAAGTGATCTGCGGTTTTGGCCGTACCGGTGAGTGGTTCGGTAGCGATTTCTACGACCTCAAACCCGACATGATGACCATCGCCAAAGGCCTGACCTCAGGCTACATCCCGATGGGTGGCCTGATCGTTCGCGACTCGGTGGTGGCGGTACTCAATGAAGGTGGCGATTTCAACCACGGCTTCACTTACTCCGGTCACCCGGTGGCGGCAGCGGTGGGCCTGGAAAACATCCGCATCCTGCGCGATGAAAAAATTATCGAGAACGCGCACAACGAAACGGCACCGTATTTGCAGAAACGTCTGCGGGAACTGAACGATCATCCGTTGGTGGGTGAGGTTCGCGGCGTCGGGCTGTTGGGCGCGATCGAGCTGGTGCAGGACAAGGCCACGCGCAAGCGTTACGAAGGCAAGGGTGTCGGCATGATCTGCCGCCAGTTCTGCTTCGACAACGGCCTGATCATGCGCGCTGTGGGCGACACCATGATCATCGCGCCGCCGCTGGTAATCAGCAAAGCCGAGATCGATGAGCTGGTGACCAAGGCACGCAAGTGCCTGGACCTGACCCTCAGTGCGTTGCAAGGCTAAGTGCTAGGCTCTGAGCGGGAGAGCTGCGGCGCGCTCGCTCAAAGCTGTCAGAAAGGCCGGTCTTTTCTTGAAAGACCGCCTCGGATCTTGCCAGACTAGCCGCGGTTCCAGTTGTCCGGGTTCGGCCGCTGAACAAAGTGGTTCAAAAAAGAAAAAATTTGGAGCATGACGCATGAAGGCATTAGGTAAAAAGCTTGCTGGCAAGACACTTCTCGCGCTGTCCGTGGCGGGCATGATGGCGGGTGCGGTTCACGCGGACGACAAAGTGCTGCACGTCTACAACTGGTCCGACTACATCGCGCCAGACACCATCGCCAACTTCGAGAAAGAGTCGGGGATCAAGGTCGTCTACGACGTATTCGACAGTAACGAAACCCTGGAAGCCAAACTGCTGGCAGGCAAGTCCGGCTACGACGTAGTCGTACCGTCGAACAACTTCCTGGCCAAGCAGATCAAGGCTGGCGTTTACCAGGAGCTGGACCAGTCCAAGCTGCCTAACTGGAAGAACCTGAACCAGGACCTGCTCAAGGCCGTGTCGGTCAGCGACCCGGGCAACAAGCACGCCTTCCCGTACATGTGGGGCTCGATCGGCATCGGCTACAACCCGGAGAAGGTCAAGGCTGCGCTGGGCGTCGACACCATCGACTCGTGGGATGTGCTGCTCAAGCCTGAGAACATCGCCAAGCTCAAGGGTTGCGGTGTGAGCTTCCTCGATTCGCCGACCGAAATGCTCCCGGTCGCGCTGCACTACCTGGGCCTGCCAACCGACAGCCAGAAGAAAGAAGACATCAAGAAAGCCGAGGAACTGTTCCTCAAGATTCGTCCTTCGATCACCTACTTCCACTCCTCCAAGTACATCTCGGACCTGGCCAACGGCAACATCTGCGTAGCGGTCGGCTACTCGGGTGACGTGCAGCAGGCCAAGTCGCGTGCCGCCGAGGCCGGTGACAAGGTGAAAGTCAGCTACGCCATTCCGAAAGAAGGCGCGGGCAGCTTCTTCGATATGGTCGCCATCCCTAAAGATGCCGAAAACGTTGAAGGCGCCTACAAGTTCATGACCTTCCTGCAGAAGCCTGAAGTCATGGCCGGCATCACCAACGCCGTACGCTTCCCGAACGGTAACGCGGCGGCAACGCCACTGGTGGAAAAAGACATCACCAGCGATCCAGGCATCTACCCGCCAGCCGATGTGCAGGCCAAGTTGTATGCCATTGCCGATCTGCCAGCGGCGACCCAGCGTGATATGACCCGCAGCTGGACCAAGATCAAATCCGGTAAATAAGCCGGTTTGAAGCAGTAACCGTTGGCCGTCATGCTCCGCGCGGGCGGCCAGCGGATTAATTAAATGACAGAAAGTTTTGCTGGAACGGTTTTTCGAGGGTAAGTTGCGCGCCGGTTTTGTTGCCGGGCAGCCATGGCTGTCATGCAGCGCGGGGCAACTTGGGCCCAACTAATTTAGAGGACCTCCACTTGCCTATTTTTTCTTCTTTGCGCAAAGCCCTGCTGGCCACTGCCGGCCTGACGATTGCTGTCGGAGCCCAGGCCGCCGGTACGGTGCATATTTATAACTGGTCCGATTACATCGGCGAGACCACCCTGGCCGACTTCCAGAAAGCCACCGGGATCAAACCGGTCTACGACGTGTTCGACTCCAACGAAACCCTGGAAGGCAAGCTGCTGGCCGGGCGTACCGGTTACGACGTGGTCGTGCCGTCGAACCACTTCCTCGGCAAACAGATCAAGGCCGGCGCGTTCCAGAAGCTTGACCGTGCGCAACTGCCGAACTACGCCAATCTCGACCCGGCGCTGCTCAAGCGTCTGGAGCAGAACGATCCGGGCAACCTGTACGCCGTGCCGTACCTGTGGGGCACCAACGGCATCGGTTACAACGTCGATAAAGTCAAAGCCGTGCTGGGCATCGACAAGATCGATTCGTGGGGCGTTTTGTTCGAGCCGGAGAACATCAAGAAGCTGCAAAGCTGCGGCGTGGCATTCCTCGACTCGGCGGATGAAATGATGCCGACCGTGCTCAACTACATGGGCCTGAACGCCAACAGCACCAATCCCAAGGACTACGAAAAAGCCACCGCCAAGCTGCTCGCGGTGCGTCCTTACGTGACCTACTTCCATTCCTCGAAATATATCGGCGACCTGGCCAACGGCGACATCTGCGTAGCCATCGGTTTCTCCGGCGATATTTTCCAGGCCAAGCACCGCGCCGAAGAAGCCAAGAAGGGCGTGAACATCGCCTACTCGGTGCCGAAAGAGGGCGGCGCCTTGTGGTTCGACATGCTGGCAATCCCCAAGGATTCGTCGAACGTGAAGGAGGCTCATGCCTTCATCAACTATCTGCTGAAACCTGAGGTGATCGCTCAGGTCAGTGATTACGTGGGTTACGCCAACCCCAACCCGGGTTCGGACAAGCTGATGGAACAATCCATCCGTACCGATGCGTCGGTGTATCCGCCGCAGGCCGTTATCGACAAGGCCTACGTATCGACCGAGTTGCCACCGAACATTCAGCGCCTGATGACCCGCAGCTGGACCAAGGTCAAGTCGGGGATGTAAGGCACACACTATCCTGGGTTCGCCTTGCGGGGCGAACTGCATTGTTTTTTTCTGGGAGTTTCGTAAATGGCAGTTGCCTCCGGCGCCTATAAGAAAGCCCTCGAGGGCGACCAGACACCGAAACAGGTGTTGGTCAAAATCGACCGGGTCACGAAGAAATTCGACGAGACGATTGCCGTGGACGATGTGTCCCTGGAAATCAAGAAAGGCGAAATCTTCGCCCTGCTCGGCGGTTCGGGATCGGGCAAATCCACTCTGCTGCGGATGCTGGCAGGGTTCGAACGGCCCACGGAGGGGCGCATTTTCCTCGACGGCGTCGACATCACCGACATGCCGCCGTACGAGCGTCCGATCAACATGATGTTCCAGTCGTACGCCTTGTTCCCGCACATGACCGTGGCGCAGAACATCGCCTTCGGCTTGCAGCAGGACAAGATTCCCAAGGCTGAAGTCGACGCCCGTGTGGCCGAGATGCTCAAGCTGGTGCAGATGAGCCAGTACGCCAAGCGCAAGCCGCATCAATTGTCGGGCGGTCAGCGTCAGCGTGTGGCGCTGGCGCGTTCGCTGGCCAAGCGGCCGAAGCTGCTGCTGCTTGATGAACCGATGGGCGCACTGGACAAGAAACTGCGTTCGCAGATGCAGCTTGAGCTGGTGGAAATCATCGAGCGCGTCGGCGTGACCTGCGTGATGGTGACCCACGACCAGGAAGAGGCCATGACCATGGCCGAGCGCATCGCGATCATGCACCTGGGCTGGATCGCGCAGATCGGCAGCCCGATCGACATCTACGAAACCCCGACCAGCCGTCTGGTCTGCGAATTCATCGGTAACGTCAACATCTTCGAAGGTGAAGTGATCGACGACGCCGAAGGCCACGCGACCATCACCTGCAAAGACCTCGACCGGCAGATCTACGTCGGCCACGGCATCAGCACCTCGGTGCAAGACAAGTCCGTGACCTACGCGATTCGTCCAGAGAAGCTGCTGGTCACCGCCGACCAACCAACCTGCGAATACAACTGGTCGAGCGGCAAGGTCCACGACATCGCCTACCTCGGCGGGCACTCGGTGTTCTACGTTGAGTTGCCGAGCGGCAAACTGGTGCAATCGTTTGTTGCCAACGCCGAGCGCCGTGGCGCGCGTCCGACCTGGGGCGATCAGGTTTACGTGTGGTGGGAAGACGACAGCGGCGTGGTACTCCGCTCATGAACATGCGCAAATTCAAACGCCGCATCAACCGAATAATCCCCAATGGCCGGCAGTTGGTCATCGGGGTCCCGTTCATCTGGCTGTTTCTGTTTTTCATGTTGCCGTTCTTCATCGTCCTGAAGATCAGCTTCGCCGAAGCCGACGTGGCCATCCCGCCGTACACCGAGATTTACACGTACGCGGAGCAGAAGCTGCAACTGCTGCTGAATCTGGGCAACTACGCGATGCTGGCGGGCGACGAGTTGTACATCGCCGCTTACCTCGGCTCGCTGAAGATGGCGTTTTTCAGCACGCTGTTGTGCCTGTTGATCGGCTACCCGATGGCCTACGCCATCGCCACCGCCCGTAAAGAGATGCAAACGGTGCTGGTGCTGCTGATCATGATGCCGACATGGACCGCGATCCTGATCCGCGTTTACGCGTGGATGGGCATCCTCAGCAACAACGGTTTGCTCAACGGTTTCCTGATGAGCATGGGCTTCATTGATGAGCCTTTGCAGATCCTCAACACCAATCTCGCGGTGTACATCGGTGTCGTTTACTCGTACCTGCCGTTCATGATCCTGCCGCTGTACGCCAACCTGGTGAAGCACGATCACAGCCTGCTGGAAGCCGCTTCCGACCTCGGGTCGAGCACCTTCAACAGCTTCTGGAAAATCACTATTCCACTGTCCAAGAACGGGATCATTGCCGGCTGCATGCTGGTGTTCATCCCGGTGGTGGGCGAGTTCGTGATCCCGGAACTGCTCGGCGGTCCGGAAACCCTGATGATCGGTAAAGTGCTCTGGCAAGAGTTCTTCAACAACCGCGACTGGCCGGTGGCGTCCGCGCTGGCGGTGGTGATGCTGGCGATCCTGATTGTGCCGATCATTCTGTTCAACCGCAGTCAGGCCAAGGAAATGGAGGGTAAAGAATGAAGCGCTTCCGTTTCTCCAGCCTGATGCTGGTACTGGGTCTGTTGTTCATCTATCTGCCGATGCTGATCCTGGTGATCTACTCGTTCAACGCCTCGAAACTGGTGACGGTGTGGGGCGGCTGGTCGATCAAGTGGTACGTCGGCCTGCTCGACAACACGCAACTGATGGGCTCGGTGCTGCGCTCGCTGGAAATCGCCTGCTACACCGCGGTCGCCGCGGTGGCGCTGGGTACGCTGGCAGCGTTCGTGCTGACCCGCATCACCCGCTTCAAGGGCCGCACGCTGTTCGGCGGTCTGGTCACCGCGCCGCTGGTGATGCCGGAAGTGATCACCGGTCTGTCGCTGTTGCTGCTGTTCGTGGCCATGGCGCAGATGATCGGCTGGCCGCAGGAACGCGGCATCGTCACCATCTGGATCGCCCACACCACATTCTGTGCGGCGTATGTAGCGGTGGTGGTGTCGGCGCGTCTGCGTGAGCTCGACCTGTCGATTGAAGAAGCGGCGATGGACCTCGGTGCTCGGCCGTGGAAGGTGTTCTTCCTGATCACCATTCCGATGATCGCGCCATCGCTGGCGGCGGGCGGCATGATGTCGTTCGCGCTGTCGCTGGATGACCTGGTGCTAGCGAGTTTCGTTTCCGGTCCGGGTTCGACGACCCTGCCGATGGAAGTGTTCTCGGCGGTGCGTCTGGGCGTGAAGCCTGAGATCAACGCCGTGGCGAGTCTGATTCTGCTGGCCGTGTCGATCGTGACCTTCATGGTCTGGTTCTTCAGCCGCCGTGCTGAAGAAGCGCGCAAGAAAGCCATCCAGCAAGCCATCGAAGAAAGCGCAGCCGATTCGTGGAAGCAGCCGGACGTGCGCCGCGCACCGGCGCCGGAAGCGGCGTAAGCAATATCGGGTTGGCCTCAATCTCTAGGTCAACCCGAATCCCAATGTGGGAGCGAGCCTGCTCGCGAAGACGGAGTGTCAGTCGACTCAAATGTTGGCTGACACACCGCTTTCGCGAGCAGGCTCGCTCCCACATTTGGTTTTAGGCAGTCCAGGGAGATTGGCGGATGACTTCGACGAAGTTCATCGGCTTGAACCCTGGCTCCTGATCCTTCAGCACATCGGTCTTCACGTTGCCAAACGTGGTCTGCGGACGATGGCGCAAGCCATCGGCAAACGCGCAGATGATGCACTCTTTGAAACCTTCCCCACGCGGGTGCGCATGCACCACCGCTTCGCGCTGCACAGTGCTGAACGCCGCGTAATCCATGCCCAGCACGTCCATCTCCACGCCTGCGGTGACCAGCGCTACGGTCGGACGTAGATGCTTCGGCACGCCCGGCGTGGTGTGCAGGGCAATCGACAGCCAGACTTGCTCGATGTCGTCATCGCTCAACCCGTACGGCTTGAGAAACGCTGCCGCCGCGTTAGCACCGTCTACTTCGAAACGCTCATCAGCGCTGCGATGACCTTCGACCAGGCCGAGGTCATGGAACATCGCGCCGATGTAGAGCAACTCCGGATCGTAGGCCAGTTGCTGGCGCTCACCGCTCAGTGCGCCGAACAAAAATACCCGGCGTGAGTGGTGGTAGAGCAGGTCGGATTCGATGTCGCGGATGTACTCGGTGGTGGCGCGGGCGAGGGCGCTGTCGGGGATTTTGATGCCGGCGATGGTGCTGCTCATAACGGTTTCCTCGTCGAAAACGCCGTCGTGGCGCTGATGGGGAAAGTCTGTGCCCGAGGCTGAAACCGGACAATCGATGCATGGCTGCGATCCTTGCCAATCCACCTGCAAATCGTGCCAAGCTAAAAAGATCGCAGCCTGCGGCAGCTCCTACAGTTGTTCACATTTCCTGTAGGAGCTGCCGTAGGCTGCGATCTTTTGCTCTTGAAAGGGAATCCACAGGCATGAACAAAACCGTCGCCATTGTGGTGTTCGCAGGCGTGCAGTCGCTGGACGTCAGCGGCCCCATGGATGTGTTCGCCGAGGCCAATCGCTTCCTGGCGCCCGAAGATCACTATCGGCTGCAGGTGATCGGCGTCGAGCACGGCCCAATGGCCTGTTCCAACGGTTTGAACCTGAATGCCCATCGGCATTTCAGCGAAGCACTCGACGCCTATGACCTGCTGCTGGTTGCCGGTGGCCCGCAATTGCCGTTCATGGATTTTGGCGCGACGTTCGACGGTTGGCTGCGCGGGGCCTGCGCACGGGCGCAGCGTTTCGGCTCAATCTGCAACGGCGCGTTTGTGCTGGCGCGGGCCGGATTGCTGGAGGCGCGCACCGTCACCACGCACTGGAACGATGCCGAGGCGTTGGCGCAGTTGTGTCCGACAACGCAGGTCGAGGCGGATCGCTTGTACGTCGAGGACGGCACGCTCTACACCTCGGCCGGGGTCACGGCGGGAATCGATCTGTCGCTGTACCTGCTGGCGCGGGATCACGGCGCTGAGGTGGCGTTGAGCGTGGCCAAGCGGCTGGTGGTGTTCACCCAGCGTTCCGGTGGGCAGTCGCAGTTCAGCCCGTTCCTCACGCCGCACGCGGAGCCGACATCGGCGGTGGCAATGGTGCAGTTGTATGTATTGGCCAATCTGACGGGCGATCTGACCATTGCCGATCTGGCCAATGCGGCGAACATGAGTGCGCGCAACTTCTCTCGGGTGTTTGTGCGGGAGGCGAAGGTGACGCCGGCGGAGTTTGTCGAGCGGGCGCGAGTGGATGCGGCGCGGGTGATGCTGGAGAGCACGGCGGCGCCGTTGAAGACGGTGGCGTATCAGTGTGGGTTTCGGGATGCGCAGCACATGCGCGGGGTGTTCAACCGGCGGTTGGGGGTTACGCCGCAGCAGTTTCGGTTGAATTTTGCGTTGAAGCTGTGACCCTCATCGGAACGCCGCCCGCCCAGCCCTCTCCCGGAGGGAGAGGGGGCCGATTGGGGGATATTGACGAGATACGCCGACCTGAGTGAGCGGTCGTGAATCCATAATCGACACCGCACTTTCAGGTCGATGTATGACAAAAGACACCTCGGTCAGTCCCCTCTCCCTCTGGGCGGTCCGACGTTTCGGGAGGGCTAGGGTGAGGGGCTTTTAAGGTGCCCGCGCAGGCAACAGCTTCAACGTACTGCGCGTATTCGCCGTCACCTCTTCCTCACTGAAATGCGCCTGCACATACATCCCATCCACATACGCCTCAGCCTGATCGTCATAGTGGCTATCAAACGGCACACCGCTCTGCCCAACCGGGTTAATCGTCAACCCATGCGCCGGATCAGCAAAATCCACCAGCCGCCGCGTCGACGGCCCGTAAGTCACCGGCCACGGCGCCGGGCCGATCCTCGCCGAGAGGTTGTTCGGCACTTCGTGACTGCCCGGCGCCGCAAACGGCCCGACGTTGAAAATGCGGTCCAGTGGCTTCTGTTGCCCCAGCGGATGCCCGTGAGTCAGCGTGTGCGCGGTCCCCCATTTCCAGCCAGTAACATCGTCGCCAAGCGTAAGCTTCAGATGCGCCATGCTCGCCTGCCATGCCGTGCGCACGACGTCAGCGCGAGTTTCTTTGGCCGGCGTGCTGCGGTTGTCCCACCACGGAGAATCGGCATTCGCCGCCAAGCGCGGCAACGCCGCATCAATCACTCGCGTCGACAGCAATGTCTCGAAAAAATCATTGCCCAACTCATCACGCATCGCCGCATCGGTCAGGTCGTAGAGGAACTGGTTGAACACCGTCGCACTGACCGAATCCAGCGGATAGTCGCCCGGCCACTGCGCCAGTTGCTCGACCAGTTTCAACTGCGCCGGATCGCTGACGACTTCACGCAATACTGGCAGCAACGGAGCGAGCAAGCGCGGGCCATAACCGGTCGCCGTGCCCAGTTGCAGTTTCTGGTTGGCTTCGTTGGTCCACTTCACGCTCTTGTCGCTGAGCTGACGATTCAGTTGCTGGCCGCGATCGGCAAGGTTGTAGTAACCGGGAATCTCCATGCCGGTCGGCGACAGCGGCTGGAAGTTGGCCGAGACGATATAGCCGCGCGACGGGTTTTCTTCTTGCGGGTTGGCGCTGAACGGGTAGAAACCGTCCTTGTCGGCCTGATTGCTGCTGCCGTCGAGAATGAACTCCGGCCGCACCCCGGTCGGGCGCTTGGGCAGCAACGCCGAGGCCCACCAGGCGATGTCGCCCTTGGCGTTGGCGTAAACCAGATTCAGCCCCGGCGCCTGCACTTTCGCGGCGGCAGCGCGGGCCTTGGCCAGCGTGTCGGCGCGGTTGAGCTGGTAGAAGCCTTCGAGGATCGGGTTCGGCGTTTCGAGGAAGGCCCACCACATGGCGATCGGTGTCTTGCCAGCGGCGGTGCCCAGCGTATCGTTGACGATCGGACCATGGGGCGATTGGCGCAGGGTGAGCGTCACCGGCGTCTGGCCTTTCACATTGATCTGCTGTTGGGTGACGACCATGTCGGTCCATTGGCCGCGATACCAGACCTGGTTCGGATTGTCCGGGTTGACCTTCTCGGCGATCAGGTCCAGATCGTCGTTCTGGAACATGGTCAGGCTCCAGCCGAAATCGAGGTTGTGGCCGAGAAAGGCAAACGGCACCAGCGCTTGATGATGGCCGTACAACTCAAAACCCGGCGCCGACAATTGCGCCTCGTACCACACCGACGGCACCGAGAAGCGAATATGCGGGTCACCGGCCAGCAGCGGTTTGCCGCTCTGGCTGCGGCTGCCCGCGATGACCCAGGCGTTGCTGCCTTCGAACTGCGGCAGGCCATTGTCGATCAGCGCTTGTTCGCTGAGGCGGGCGAGGGCATTGAGGTCTTTCCAGTCGCCGGCAGCGAGGGCTGGCGCTGGCTTGGCGTGACGGTTGGCCAGCACGCCATTGGGCTGCCAGTCGAGATCGAAGACCTTGAGGTAATCGGCGCCCAGTTGATCACGCACATAAGTCAGCAGCGGCTCGGTGCGAAACGCCGCGGCAAAGCTGTAGGCCATGTAGCCGGCGACGCTGATACTGTCTTCCGCCGTGAACGGCCGCTTGGGGATGCCCAGTACGTCGAACTCGATTGGCGCGGCGTGGCTGTCCTGATATTGGTTGATGCCATCCAGATAGGCTTGCAGGCCCTTCCACGCCGGCGACTGTTTATCGAGACTGGCGACGTAACTGGCGGCGCGCTCACGGATGCGCAGGCTGCGAAACAGTTTGTCGGTGTCGAGCAGTTTCGGCCCGAGCACTTCGGCCAGTTCGCCCCGGGCGAGGCGGCGCATGGCTTCCATCTGGAACAACCGATCCTGGGCATGCACGTAGCCGAGGGCGCGGTAGAGGTCGGTTTCGTTCTCGGCGCGAATGTGCGGTACGCCGCGCTCGTCGTAGCGCACGGTCACTGAACCCTGCAGGTTGCGCAGCTCGACCTGACCTTGTCGCGTCGGTTGTTTGCTGTACACATACCAGCCGACGCCGGCAAGCAGAACAACGATGAGCAAGCCAAGTACGGTGAACACGCGCTTCATGGTGACTCCTTGTGCAGACGGGATTGCCGCCCGTCGGGCTGCAAACAATTAGCACAGACTCTCCGGCCCGTGCAGCGCTGTCCTTGAAAAGTCCGGAATGCCTTACGGCGTTTCCACCGGCCACGGGCAGTAGCAACCGACCGCCAGGGTGTGCGTGGCATTGACCGGGCGATCTTCCGTCAGGGCATTCAAGATCGGTTCGATAAAGCTGTTACTGGAGTTGCAGGTCAGGCCTTCGCTGTACGGGCCGAAGTACGCCAGTTTGCCGCTGCGATCCCAGATCGCCACGGCCGGGCTGGCGGGCACCTGTTCGGAACCGGGCAAAATCGTGATGGTTTTCAGGTTGCTAAGGGTCGCGGGCAACTGGCCGTGGCTGCCAGCCTTCTGCACGGCGAAGAACTCCACGCCTTTGGCGCCGAACTGCTCGACCATCTCGGTCAGGTGCTGTTGATTGCCAACGTTGCACGGGCAGGCCGGGTCCCAGAAGTGCACCAGACGAATCTTGCCGGGACCGGCGAGATTGTCTGGCAGGCGCAGCGGATCACCGGAAAATACCGCCGTGTGTTCGCTGAACGCGCGCAGGTAACGCCCCTGAAACCAGTCGTACGCCGCCCACAGCACCCCGGCGCAAATCAGCGCGAGCAGGCTGGCAAACAGTGCGGTGCGGTAGGGCGAACGCATGGTTTTCGATCCGCGAAAGGTCGGCTAGCTTGCCATGTCTGTCACTACAGATGAATATCGCAGGCCGATAAAGTCTGTTTACCGTTTGGAATTTCCGCATGCCTGCCACTTTCGATCCCGATCATTTACGCGCCAGCCTCAAGCCATTGGCCGAGTGGCAGCCGTTGTCGGACGAGGCCAAGGCTTATCAGCGCTTTTACAAAACCGACTTTCCCGAGCGGGATGTCTGGCGTGGCATGGGCCGTTTCGAAGTCGATGGTTATGAAGTGGTCAGCCATTGCTGGTGGCCGGAGAAGGTCAAGGCGACGCTGTTTCTGCTGCACGGTTACTACGATCACGTCGGGCTCTATCGGCACGTGATCGAGTGGGCGCTGGATCAGGACTTTGCAGTAATCGCTTGCGACTTGCCGGGACATGGTCTGTCGAGCGGGCCGCGCGCGAGCATTCGCGATTTCTCTGAATACCAGGACGTCCTGCAAGCCTTGTTCGCCGAGGCGCAGTCGATCGCGCTGCCGCAGCCGTGGCATTTGTGCGGGCAGAGCACCGGCGGGGCGATTGTGGTCGATCATCTGCTCAATCACGGCGAAAACAGCCCGGCCCAAGGTCAGGTGATTTTGATGGCGCCACTGGTGCGCCCGCGGGCGTGGGGCTGGTCGCAACTGAGTTATTACCTGCTCAGGCCTTTTGTCAGAGGGGTCACGCGACGCTTCAGCGAGAATTCCAACGATCCGGATTTCCTGCCGTTTCTCCAGGCCGATCCGTTGCAGCCAGAACGCTTGCCGACCAAGTGGGTCGGGGCGTTGTCGCGTTGGATCATTCGCGTCGAGCACGCGAAAAAAAGTCCGCGACGGCCGCTGATCATTCAGGGGCAGGCGGACATGACGGTGGATTGGCAGCACAATTTGCAGGTGATGAAGTGGAAGTTCGACCGGCCGCAGATTCTGCTATTGGCCGAGGCGCGGCATCATCTGGCGAATGAGACGGTGGAGATGCGTGAGGAGTATTTCGAGTTTCTGAGCAAGCGGATCAGGGGCCGGAATCTGTAGCGTCTGTGAGGGCCCTTTCGCTGGCAAGCCAGCTCCCACAGGGTTACGAATCGATCAACAATGTTGTGAACACCTGAGCAACCTGTGGGAGCTGGCTTGCCAGCGATGGCGGTCTATCTGGCGAAGAAGATCACTGCCCGACCGCAAGTCCTGCACGAATCGCCGCCAGCGCCGCCTGGTAATACGCCTTGCCCTCAGTCGATTCGGCAAACGTCGCGAACTCTTCCAGCTCTTCATCCGACAGATCGCGATAGACATAGAGCAACGTGTTGTTCATGTCCGCGCCAATCTGATCCATCAAACGCTGGCGCTGACCGTTGAGCATGCCTTGCGCCTGACCGCCACCGAGCAGCCCCGGGATCATCGAACTCAGACTGTCCGCCGCGACGCCGGCAATCGCCAGGCTCACTTCGGCGCCAGCTTCACGCGCTGGCAGCGCCTGAGCGAGGTGGCCAATGATCAGCAGACGACTGTCGCTGGCCTGTATCTTCGGCAGGCCCTTGGCATTTTTCGCCAATTGATCGCGACGCGTCGCCAGCAACTCAGCCGCGACGATTTTCTTGCCCAGCGGTGATTGGAAGAAGGTCAGTGCCGGTTTCGGATCGGCGAGTTTCTGCCGCAGTTGCGCTTCGGCGCGCTGATCCACCGCCTGCGGAGCAAAGCGCTGGTTGCTGTTGTTCACCAGGGCCTGAAACACGGCGGGCGGCAGGCTGTTCTGATAGCGCTGCTGCGCGGCACTCAGGGCGTCATTGAAATGCGCACGTTGATCTGGCCAGCCGGCGACCTTGTACAGCTGATCGTGGCCGTCCGCCCAGGCGGGCAAAACACAGAACATCAACAGTGAAAAAAGCAAACGGCGCATAGGGACTCCTGTCAGCAGCGGACTATTCTCCGTGCGGTGCCGGTACTTGTCGAGAATTCGTAGCAAGCCGCCGCGTGGCTCTGTCGGATTTCTTGCCGCCGACATACTATGCGCGCCATGCAAATATCCTCTGAACACCCACTGCTGTTACGCATTGTCGATGACCTGGCCGAACACGGCTGGTCGCAGCAGAACATATTCCTGCCCGCCGGTTTGACCCGCGAGCTGGCGGCCGAGTGCCGCAAACGTGAGGCCGAAGGCGAGTTGGCTCCGGCGGCGGTAGGGCGTGGGCCTTTTTCGGAGATACGCGAGGGGATTCGTGGCGACCACATTCAGTGGATCGACCCCGGTCAGGCCGCGGCCAGCGACCGCTATCTGAACTTGATGGAGAGCCTGCGCGAGGCGCTCAACCGTGGTCTGTTCCTCGGTCTGGAAGATTTCGAATGCCATTTCGCGCTGTACCCGCCGGGTGCGTTTTATCGCCGGCATGTCGACCGTTTTCGCGACGATGACAAGCGCATGGTCTCGGTGGTGGTCTACCTCAATGACGCTTGGCTGCCGGAGGACGGTGGTCAGTTGCGCATGTACCTGAACGATGATCGCGTGCACGACGTGCAGCCTACCGGTGGGTGTCTGGTGGTGTTTCTTTCCGGCGAGGTGCCCCACGAAGTGCTGCCAGCGAACCGCGAGCGCCTGTCGCTGACCGGCTGGTTCCGCCGTCGTGGCAACGAGCCGTTCTGAGATGGACAGGATTCTGGTCAGTCGCTGCCTGCTGGGCCATCGCGTGCGTTATGACGGTGGCGCGAGCGGGCCGTTTGATCTGCTGGAGCAGTGGATTGCCGAAGGGCGGGTCGTGCCGTTGTGTCCGGAGGTCGCGGGAGGATTGCCGACGCCGCGGGCGGCGGCGGAGATTCCCGGAGGGCAGGGCGGTGAAGTGCTTGATGGTGTCGCGGCGGTGATCACCACTGATGGCGAGGATGTCAGTGCGCAGTTTCTGTATGGCGCGCGGCAGGCGCTGGAGCTGGTGCAGAAATATGGCATCCGCGTGGCGGTGCTTAAGGCCAACAGTCCTTCTTGCGGGAATTTGCTGACTTACGACGGGACGTTCAGTGGGGTCAAAGTCAGTGGCGAAGGCGTGACGGCCGCGTTGCTCAAGCGCCATGGTGTGCAAGTCTTCAGCGAACTCGAACTGCCGCAAGCAGCGCTGGCCCTGACGGGTTTGGACTGATCCGGAATCGTTGCCCTCACCCCAGCCCTCTCCCGGAGGGAGAGGGGGCCGACCGAGGTGTCTGGCGTTGTCCACCGACCTGAAACACCTTATCGACTATGGATTCGAGACAGTCATGACTGATCGATTACGTCGACAAAGCCATGAACGATCGACTATGGATTCGACAAAGCCATTTTCAGTCGATTTCGGATTCGGTATACCCATTTCAGGTCGGCGTATCCCTTCAGCATCCCCCATTCAGTCCCCTCTCCCTCCGGGAGAGGGCTAGGGTGAGGGGCTTCTAAGGCTTCAACCACTTTTCAGTCAGCGCTGCCAAACGCCCATCCGCCCTGATCCGCTGCATCGCGCTCGCCAGACTGGCCTGAAACGCCGGATTACCCTTCTGAAACGGAATCGCCAGATCCACCGGCGCCGCCGCTTTCGGCTTCTCTTCAGTCAATGCCTGCACCAGCACCATCGGCCGTGGCTGCTCATCCTTCTTCGCCAGCAACTGTGAATCGACCTTGCCGTAAGGCTCGCTGAAGTCGAAACGATCCTTGAGTTCGGGTGTCAGTGCTATGTGGTTGAGCGCGACGTCGTACTTGCCGCTTTCAACGCCCTGGAGCAGGTCGGCCTCGTCGGTGACGATGAAGTCGGCGCGCACATCCAGCTCGTTGGCCAGCAGTTGCCCAAGCTCGACCTCGAACCCCGTGAGTGTGTCGCCTTCCTTGAAATTGAAGGGCGGTGTATTAGCCTCAAGGGCAATGCGCAGCTCGCCACGGTCGTTGACGTCATCAATCAGTTCGGCGTGAGCCAAAGGGCTCAAAAGGGGTAGCAGGCAGATCAGGCCAGGCAGAAAACGCATGGTCACTCCTTTGAAATCATTATCGCGACGCTCTGAGTCAGGCTCGCTTTGCTATGGTTGTCGAGTGCCTTCGACAACGAATGGTCATGAAGTTGTCATGACCGTGCGGATTTTACGGAAAAACTGGAGAAGAAAATGAAAAGCTTTATGTCACGTGCAGCGTTCGCGGGTGTGCTGATGGGCGTTTCGGTGCTGGCCAGTGCGGCGACACCGGCCCCCAAAGGCGCCGAAGTGTTCATCGTTTCTCCCGAAGACGGGGCCACGGTTTCGCAGACCTTCACCGTCAAATTCGGTACCAAGGACGTCGCACTGGCGCCGGCCGGTGACGTCACCAAGAACACCGGTCACCATCACTTGCTGATCGACGCCAAGGAAATTGTTCCTGCCGGTTCGGTCGTCCCTACCGATGCCAACCATATGCACTTCGGCAAGGCGCAGACCCAGGGTGACATCAAGCTCGCCCCGGGCAAACACACCTTGCAGCTGGAACTTGGCGACAGCGGTCACATGGCATTCGACCCGCCAATCGTCTCGAAGAAAATCACCGTCAACGTCGAATAACCTTTTCGCCGTGCATGAAAAAGGGAGCCCGAAAGCTCCCTTTTTTTGTCGTTTTACGCTTGATCAGAACAACACACGGCTACGGATAGTGCCGTTGATGTGCTGCAGCTTCTCTTGCGCCAGGTCCGAGTACTCGGCGTCGACGTCGATCACCACGTAGCCAACCTTCTCGTTGGTCTGCAGGAACTGACCGGAGATGTTGATGCCGTTTTCGGCGAAGACCTTGTTGATCTCGCTCATCACACCCGGGATGTTCTCGTGGATGTGCAGCAGGCGGTGCTTGCCTGGGTGAGCCGGCAGGGCCACTTCCGGGAAGTTCACCGACGATACGGAGGTACCGTTGTCGCTGTACTTGACCAGTTTCTCTGCCACTTCCAGACCGATGTTGGCCTGCGCTTCAGCGGTCGAACCACCGATGTGCGGGGTCAGGATCACGTTATCGAGGCCACGCAGCGGGCTTTCGAACTCTTCGTCGTTGGAGCGTGGCTCCACCGGGAATACGTCGATGGCCGCGCCGATCAGGTGCTTGTCCTTGATCGCGTCCGCCAAGGCGTCCAGCTCGACCACGGTACCGCGAGCAGCGTTGATCAGGATGCCGCCCTTCTTGATGGCGCGGATTTCCTTCTCGCCGATCATCCACTGGGTCGCAGCGGTTTCCGGAACGTGCAGGGTGACGATGTCGGACATGCCCAGCAGTTCGGTCAGGCTGCCGATCTGCGTAGCGTTGCCCAGTGGCAGCTTGGTCACGGTGTCATAGAAATACACCTGCATGCCCAGACCTTCAGCCAGAACCGAAAGCTGCGTGCCGATCGAGCCGTAGCCGACGATGCCGAGTTTCTTGCCACGGATCTCGAAGGAGTTGGCTGCGGATTTGATCCAGCCGCCACGGTGGCAGGAAGCGTTTTTCTCCGGGATGCCGCGCAGCAGCAGAATGGCTTCGGCCAGTACCAGTTCCGCTACGGAACGGGTGTTGGAGTACGGCGCGTTGAACACGGCGATGCCGCGCTCACGGGCAGCACTCAGGTCAACCTGGTTGGTGCCGATGCAGAAACAGCCGACCGCGACCAGCTTCTTCGCGTGATCGAAGATCTCTTCGGTCAGTTGGGTGCGCGAACGAATGCCGATGAAGTGAGCGTCAGCGATCTTTTCCTTGAGCTGGGCTTCCGGCAAGGAACCTGTCAGGTATTCGATGCTGGTGTAGCCCGCCGCCTTGAGGACGTCGACAGCCGATTGGTGGACGCCTTCGAGAAGAAGGAACTTGATCTTGCTCTTATCGAGAGAAGTCTTGCTCATCTGCGTAAACCTGTATCCCGGAGAAAAATGGCAGGAAATGGTCAACAGACGCTGACCCGGACGACAAGAAAGTCGTCTCCGCGGATCTGGCCTTGGGCACTGTCCTGCGGGGTCGATATGCTAGCATAGCCTCCCCGCTAAACACTCATTCCTGCGACGTGAAGCGTTCTCAGGATGACCATGAATTGTTCGAGAGTTCTGTCGATGACCAATCCTGCCCTGATTGAAGAACTGAAGACCCTGGTCGAGCCTGGCAAGGTCCTGACCGATGCCGACTCCCTGAATGCGTATGGCAAGGATTGGACCAAGCACTTCGCCCCGGCGCCGAGCGCTATCGTGTTTCCCAAGACCATTGAACAGGTGCAGGCGGTGGTCCGTTGGGCCAACACGCACAAGGTCGCGCTGGTGCCATCGGGCGGCCGCACCGGGCTTTCCGCCGCAGCGGTGGCTGCCAACGGCGAAGTGGTCGTCTCGTTCGACTACATGAATCAGATTCTCGACGTGAACCTCACCGACCGCACCGCCGTTTGTCAGCCGGGCGTGGTCACCGAGCATTTGCAGAACGTCGCCGAAGAAAAAGGCCTGTACTACCCGGTCGACTTCGCCTCGGCAGGTTCCAGCCAGATTGGCGGCAATATCGGCACCAATGCCGGCGGTATCAAGGTGATTCGCTACGGCATGACCCGCAACTGGGTCGCCGGCATGAAAGTCGTCACCGGCAAGGGTGACGTGCTGGAACTGAACAAAGACCTGATCAAGAACGCCACCGGTTACGACCTGCGTCAGTTGTTCATCGGCGCTGAAGGCACCCTCGGTTTCGTCGTCGAAGCGACCATGCGCCTCGATCGTGCGCCGAAAAATCTCACCGCGATGGTCCTCGGCACCGCCGATTTCGACTCGATCATGCCGGTGCTGCATGCCTTCCAGGGCAAGCTCGACCTGACCGCGTTCGAATTCTTCTCCGACAAAGCCCTGGCCAAAGTCATGGGCCGTGGCGACGTGCCGGCGCCGTTCGAAACCGATTGCCCGTTCTACGCGTTGCTGGAATTTGAAGCGACCACCGAAGAAGTGGCCGACAGCGCACTGGAAACCTTCGAGCATTGTGTCGAGCAGGGCTGGGTGCTGGACGGTGTGATGAGCCAGAGCGAAACCCAACTGCAGAACCTGTGGAAACTGCGCGAGTACATCTCCGAAACAATCTCGCACTGGACGCCGTACAAGAACGACATCTCGGTCACCGTATCGAAAGTGCCAGCGTTCCTGAAGGAAATCGACGCGATCGTCGGCGAATACTATCCGGACTTCGAAATCGTCTGGTTCGGCCACATCGGCGATGGCAACCTGCACTTGAACATTCTCAAGCCGGATAACCTGAGCAAGGATGAGTTCTTCGCCAAGTGTGCGACCGTCAACAAGTGGGTGTTCGAAACCGTCGAGAAGTACAACGGTTCGATCTCCGCCGAGCACGGTGTGGGCATGACCAAACGCGATTACTTGACCTACAGCCGCTCGCCGGTTGAGATCGAGTACATGAAAGCGGTGAAAGCGGTGTTCGACCCGAACGGCATCATGAACCCGGGCAAGATTTTCGCGGTTTGATCGGCAATCTTTGATGAATCAATGAAGGCAGGAGTCGGTAAATGAGCTATCAGCACCAGTACGTCGACGGTACGCGCATCCACTTCCCGATCGGGAAAGTCGTGTGCATTGGCCGCAATTACGCCGAACACGCCAAGGAACTGGACAACCCGGTACCTACCGAGCCGTTGCTGTTCATCAAGCCGGGTAGTTGCGTGGTCGAGCTGGAGGGGGGATTCGCCATTCCGACCGAGCGCGGTTCGGTGCATTACGAAGCGGAAATCGCTGTGTTGATCGGCAAGCCGTTGTCGACCAAGCCGAGCCGTGAAGAAGTGCTCGACGCCATCTCTGGTTTTGCCCCGGCACTGGATCTGACCCTGCGCGACAAGCAGGCCGAACTGAAAGCCAAGGGCCTGCCGTGGGAAATCGCCAAGTCGTTCGACGGCGCAGCGGTGATCGCCCCGTTCGTGGTCGGCAGCACATTTGCTGACCTGACTGATATCGGCATTCGCCTGACCATCAACGGCGAAGTGCGTCAGGACGGCAACAGCAGCGCGATGCTCAACCCGATCGTGCCGATGATCCAGCACATGGCCGGCTGCTTCTCGCTGCAGGCCGGTGACGTGATCCTCACCGGCACACCAGTCGGCGTTGGCCCGCTGAACGTGGGCGATGACATCGTCCTCGAACTGGTCGGCGCGAGCAGCTTCACCAGCAGTGTGCGCTAACCGCCACGCCGCAAATCCCCTGTGGGAGCGAGCTTGCTCGCGAAGGCACCAGGTCAGTCGACATCATCGTTGCCTGACACTCCGTCTTCGCGAGCAAGCTCGCTCCCACATTGTTTTGTAGTGCCCTGCAGATCGCTGGCAGCACACGACAATCCCGCCATTTGCCGTTTTTTTCACATCCTGTACGGATAATTCCTCTCATTCTGGCGTCTGAGCCGGCCTCTTTGTGCTATTACCCATAGCCTGAATTTTCGGAACGCGTCCATCGATGTCATCTCAAGCTCAGCTCAAACCCACCCGCCGTTCACGTTTCGCCCTGCGTTGGTATGTCTGGCTTTTGCTGGTGATTGCCGCCGCTTATGCCGTGGCGTTTGCCATGCATTGGGATGATCGCGGTGTGCTGTGGCTGCAGGAACGCTTCGAAAGTCAGGCCGAGCAGAAAGAAAGCATCTGGCTGCCGGACTATCGGGTGGTGATCGATGCCAAGCCGTTGACGGGGATGGAGAAGGACGAGGCCTCAGACCTCTCGTACAACCCGCAGACCAAAACACTGTTTTCGGTGATGGGTAAAAACCCGTTTCTCGCCGAACTGACCTTGCAAGGTGATGTGCTGCGCAAGATGCCGCTGGTGGGCTGGAGCAATCCGGAGGGCCTGACGGTGATGGAAAACGGCCTGATGGCCATCGTCGATGAGCGTCAGCACATGCTGTCGATCGTCAAAGTCGATGCCGACACCCGCGAATTGAACATCGCCGACTTCCCGAAATACGACCTCGGCCCGTCGAAAGACCAGAACAAAGCCTTCGAGGCGATTACCTGGGATTCGCACAACCAGCAACTGCTGCTCGGTGAGGAGCGGCCACCAGCGCTGTTCACCTGGAAGAGCGATGGCAGTCAGATTCTCAAGGGCGACAAGCAGAAACTTGCCAGTGATGAACTGGATATTCGCAACCTCTCTGCCTTGGCGATTGACCCGCGCACCCAACATACTCTGGTGCTGTCCGCTGATTCGCACCTGTTGCTGGAGCTGGACGAGAAGGGTGAGCAGGTCAGCTTCATGACCCTGCTTGGCGGCTTCAACGGTCTGAAAAACACCATCCCCCGCGCCGAAGGCGTGACCATGGACGAGGCGGGCACGCTGTACATGGTCAGCGAGCCCAACCTATTCTATCGCTTCGAAAAACAGAAATAGCAGCCTTTATCGATTCCAATGTAGGAGCTGGCTTGTGGTTTGAGGCAAGTGGCCATTAAGCTTCAGTTCAGACAGGCGTGATATTTCATCCGCCTGTTCTGATCCCGAGCTCACCCGAATGCGTCGACTTGCCCGCCCCAAGCCTCTGATTATTCTCCTGTCGATGATTGCCCTGATCGCATTGATTGCGATCGGCCAATACATGCGCCTGTTCGAGCGCGCCTGGTTCAATCTGCACACGCTGTGGCAACCGCAGAGTAGCGAGTCGATCGGCCTGGATCAGTATCGCGTCGAGATCGAGGCGCGGGTCATCGAGGGTCTGGACGATGATGTTTCGGCGCTGACCTTCGATCCGGTGCGCAAAAGCCTGTTCACCGTGACCAACAAGAATTCCGAACTGGTCGAACTGTCGCTCGAAGGCAAGATCCTGCGGCGCATCGCCCTGATTGGTTTCGGCGATCCGGAAGCCGTCGAGTTCATCAGCGCCGACACCTACGTGATCACTGATGAGCGTCAGCAGCGGCTGATCAAGATTCACCTGGAAGCAGCCACCACGTTCCTCGACGCAGCGGATGCCGAGCAGATGACCCTTGGCGTGCATATGGCCAGCAACAAAGGCTTTGAAGGCCTGGCGTATGACTCGGTGGGCAAGCGTCTGTTTGTCGCGAAAGAGCGTAACCCGATGCTGATCTACGAAGTGCACGGTTTTCCGCACTTCAATCCGGAGAAGTCCTACGCCGTCCATGTGATCAACGATCCCAAGCGTGATGCCGGGATGTTTGTGCGCGATCTGTCGAGTTTGCAGTACGACGAGCGCAGCGGGCATTTGCTGGCGCTGTCGGATGAGTCGCGGCTGATTCTGGAACTGGATGTCGATGGGCGGCCGTTGAGCACGATGTCCATCAGTGGCGGGCGTCAGGGTCTGAAGAAAACCGTGCCGCAGGCGGAAGGCATTGCCATGGATGATGACGGGACGTTGTATCTGGTGAGTGAGCCGAATCTGTTTTACGTCTTCAAAAAACCTGCACAGCCCTAACTCACACCACAAAACACTGTGGGAGCGAGCTTGCTCGCGAAGGCGTCGTGTCAGCCAATGAAGATGTTGGCTGAACTGACGCATGCGCGAGCAAGCTCGCTCCCACAGGTTTATTCGTCTGCCCATAAAGTGTGGGCAGTCTGGGTTTACTCAGCCTTGAGGGTTTTCACGCCTTCGCTGGTCCCCAGCAACAACAGATCCGCCGGACGCGCCGCGAACAAGCCATTGGTCACGACGCCGACGATCGCATTGATCTGCGCTTCGAGCTCCACCGGGTTGGTGATCTGCAGGTTGAACACATCCAGAATGATGTTGCCGTTGTCGGTCAGCACGCCTTCGCGATACACCGGGTCGCCGCCCAGTTTCACCAGTTGGCGGGCAACGTGGCTGCGGGCCATCGGGATCACTTCGACCGGCAGCGGGAACTCGCCCAGCACCGGCACCAGTTTGCTGGCGTCGGCGATGCAGATGAAGGTCTTGGCCACGGCCGCGACGATCTTCTCGCGGGTCAGGGCAGCGCCGCCGCCCTTGATCAGGTTCAGGTGCGCGTCGCTTTCATCGGCGCCATCAACGTAGAACTCCAGGTCGCTGACGGTGTTCAGCTCATACACCGGAATCCCGTGGCCCTTGAGGCGCGCGGCGGTGGCTTCGGAACTGGCGACGGCGCCGTCGAACGCACCCTTGTGCTGGGCCAGGGCGTCGATGAAGCAGTTGGCGGTGGAGCCGGTGCCGACCCCGACAATGCTCTTGTCGTCGAGTTTCGGAAGGATGAAGTCGACGGCGGCCTGAGCCACTGCCTGTTTGAGTTGATCCTGGGTCATGCGGGCTCCGGAAGCGGGCAAGGTGAGAACGGAAAGGCCGGCATTATAGCCGCAAGCGCGTCTAAAACCTCTGGATTCGTGTGGTCGTGCGGGCAAAAGCCGGGTTAGACTCCTCGGTCCCGCTCAACCGCTCAGTGATGCTTTCCGATGCTCGAACAGTACGTCAAAAAGATCCTCACCTCGCGCGTTTATGACGTTGCCGTAGAAACCCCGCTGCAGAACGCTCGCCAGCTCTCCGAGCGGCTGGGCAATGACATTTGGCTCAAGCGCGAAGACTTGCAGCCAGTGTTCTCGTTCAAGATTCGCGGCGCCTACAACAAACTGACGCAACTGAGCGATGAAGAACGCGCCCGTGGCGTGGTCACCGCGTCGGCGGGCAACCATGCGCAAGGTCTGGCCCTGGCGGCGAAAGTGCTGGGCGTCAAAGCCACCATCGTCATGCCCAAGACCACTCCGGAAATCAAAGTCGAGGGCGTGCGTTCGCGCGGCGGCAAAGTGGTGCTGCACGGTGATTCGTTCCCGGAAGCGTTGGCCTACTCGCTGAAACTGGTCGATGAAAAAGGTTACGTCTACATCCACCCGTACGACGATCCGCACACCATCGCCGGGCAGGGCACTGTGGCCATGGAGATTCTGCGCCAGCACCCGCAGCCGCTGGACGCGATTTTCGTCCCGGTCGGCGGCGGCGGTCTGATCGCCGGTATTGCTGCGTACGTGAAATACCTGCGCCCGGACATCAAAGTCATCGGCGTCGAGCCGGACGACTCCAACTGCCTGCAAGCGGCAATGGCCGCCGGCGAGCGCGTGGTGTTGCCGACCGTGGGCATCTTTGCCGACGGCGTAGCGGTGGCGCAAATCGGTCAGCACACCTTCGATATCTGCAAAGACTATGTCGACGAAGTGATCACCGTCAGCACTGACGAGATATGTGCGGCAATCAAGGATATCTACGACGATACCCGCTCGATCACCGAACCTGCCGGAGCGTTGGGCGTGGCCGGGATCAAGAAATACGTCGAGTTGCGCGGTGTCAGCGGCCAGACCTTTGTGGCCATCGATTCCGGCGCCAACGTCAACTTCGACCGCCTGCGCCACGTCGCCGAGCGCGCCGAGTTGGGTGAAGGCCGCGAAGCGATCATCGCCGTGACCATCCCTGAGAAGGCCGGCAGCTTCAAGGCGTTTTGCGAGGCCGTCGGCAAGCGTCAGATCACCGAATTCAACTATCGCTATAACACCGGCAGCGAAGCACATATCTTCGTTGGCGTGCAGACCCACCCGGAAAACGACCCGCGCAGCGCACTGCTGGCGAGCCTGACCGAGCAGGGTTTCCCGGTCGTCGACCTGACCGACAACGAACTGGCCAAGCTGCACATCCGTCATATGGTCGGTGGCCACGCGGCGCACGTGATTGATGAAGTGGTGTTCCGCTTTGAATTCCCGGAGCGTCCGGGCGCACTGTTCAATTTCCTCAATAAGCTGGGTGGGCGCTGGAACATCTCGATGTTCCACTACCGCAACCACGGCGCTGCCGATGGTCGCGTGGTCGCGGGCCTGCAAGTGCCGCACGATGAGCGTCATCTGGTGCCGGCAGCCCTTGAGGAAATCGGCTACCCGTATTGGGATGAAAGCGAAAACCCGGCCTATCAGCTGTTTCTCGGCTGAGCGGCTACGCTGATGGGCATGGCCCAAGGAAGAGAAATTCATGGAAACCCTGAGCACCCTGAAAGTCCTTCACGTCGCGGCGACCGTGGTCATACTCGCGAGCGGGCTGGGGCTCGCCGCTCTGACCTGGCGTAATCGCAGCGAAGGGCCGGCCAGCACGATGCAGCGCCCCTGGTTGTTTGTCTGGTGTTTGATGCTGATCGCGATGCTCAGCATGCCTTTCACCGGCTGGTGGTTGGTACACCTGATCGGCTGGCCACTGGGGCAGTTCTGGATTTTGGGTTCCAGCGTGATCTATGCCGTGGCCACGTTGAGTGCAGTGTGGTTGTTGGTGCGGCTTAATCGGCTGTGGACTGGCGGGGTTGGTAACTGGAAATTCACGCTGGCGCTGGCGATTGTCAGCGGCATCGGATTTCTCGCCATTGCGGCGTTGATGGGTGCCAAGCCTGTTTAAGGGTTGAGACCGAGTTGTTCCAATCGCTGGCAAGCCAGCTCCCACAGGGATCTTCAGTGAACACGGATATTGTGGACAGCCGAAAAACCTGTGGGAGCTGGCTTGCCAGCGATGGCGTAATTAGCCGCGCAGACTGATCACCGGCCAGCCACGCTTCTCGGCTTCAGCCCGCAGATTCGGATCCGGATCGACCGCAACGGGGTTCGCCACCTGCTCCAGCAACGGCAAATCATTCATCGAATCGCTATAGAAATAGCTGTCTTCCAGCGAATACCCGGTCTCTTCCAGCCAACGGTTCAGGCGCGTCACCTTGCCTTCGCGGAAGCACGGAATATCAGTGCTGCGCCCGCTGTAACGGCCATCGACCATTTCGCACTCGGTAGCGATCAGGGTTTCAACGCCCAGGCGCACGGCAATCGGTGCGGTAACGAAGCGGTTGGTCGCAGTGATGATCACCAGTTTGTCGCCAGCATCGCGGTGCTTTTTCAGCAGTTCCAGCGCTTGCGGCAGCACGATCGGCTCGATGCAGTCGCGCATGTAATCGCTGTGCCATTGATCGAGCACGGCCATGTCGGTGCGGCCGAGGATCTCCAGGCAGAAGTTCAGGTACGCGGCGTTATCCAGTTTGCCGGCCAGGTAATCCTGATAGAACTCGTCGTTGCGCGCTTTGTACGCAATCGGGTCGAGGAAGCCGCGTTCACACAGATAGTCGCCCCAGGCGTGATCGCTGTCGCCGCCCAGAAGGGTGTTGTCCAAATCGAAGAGTGCCAGGCGCATTGCAGTTACCCGCTGATAAGTCTGTAAAAAGGCGACAAGAATACGGTCTTTTCACAAGAGTGCACATAAGGTAGGAAGCTTCGTTGCCGCCTTATCAACCTTTGTGGAACAATGCGGCGACATGCGTTTGCGAGGTTGTTGCCGTGATCGACCCCGATGGTTTCCGCCCCAATGTCGGGATCATTCTGACGAATGACGCCGGCCAGGTGCTATGGGCTCGCCGTATCAATCAAGATGCCTGGCAGTTTCCGCAAGGGGGAATCAACCCTGAAGAGACGCCGGAAGACGCCTTGTACCGCGAGCTGAACGAAGAAGTTGGCCTGGAACGTGAAGATGTTGAAATACTGGCCTGTACTCGGGGCTGGTTGCGCTATCGTTTGCCGCAACGTCTGGTGCGTACGCACAGCCAACCGCTGTGCATCGGCCAGAAACAGAAATGGTTTCTCCTGCGCCTGATCTCCAACGAGCAGCGGGTGCGGATGGATTTGACCGGTAAACCGGAGTTCGATGGCTGGCGCTGGGTCAGCTATTGGTATCCGTTGGGCCAGGTGGTGACATTCAAGCGCGAGGTGTATCGCCGCGCCCTCAAAGAGCTTGCCCCGCGCCTTTTAGCGCGCGACTGACGACGGAGTTCGACCCCGAGCCATGCTCAATACGCTGCGCAAGATCGTCCAGGAAGTTAACTCCGCCAAGGATCTCAAGGCGGCGTTGGGGATTATTGTGTTGCGCGTCAAAGAGGCCATGGGCAGCCAGGTCTGCTCGGTCTACCTGCTTGATCCCGAGACCAACCGCTTCGTCCTGATGGCCACCGAGGGCTTGAACAAGCGCTCGATCGGCAAGGTCAGCATGGCACCCAACGAAGGTCTGGTCGGTCTGGTCGGCACGCGTGAAGAACCCCTGAACCTCGAAAACGCTGCGGATCACCCGCGCTATCGCTACTTCGCCGAAACCGGTGAAGAGCGATATGCCTCGTTCCTCGGCGCACCGATCATTCACCACCGCCGCGTCGTCGGCGTGTTGGTCATCCAGCAAAAAGAACGCCGCCAGTTCGACGAAGGTGAAGAAGCCTTCCTCGTAACCATGAGCGCGCAGCTCGCCGGCGTAATCGCCCACGCCGAGGCCACCGGTTCGATCCGGGGGCTGGGCCGTCAGGGCAAAGGCATTCAGGAAGCCAAGTTCGTCGGCGTGCCGGGTTCGCCGGGTGCGGCGGTCGGTACGGCGGTGGTCATGCTGCCGCCGGCCGATCTCGACGTGGTGCCCGACAAGACCATCACCGATATTAACGCTGAGCTGGCGCTGTTCAAGACCGCCATCGAAGGCGTGCGCGCCGACATGCGCGCCTTGTCCGCCAAGCTTGCAACGCAGCTTCGCCCGGAAGAACGCGCGCTGTTCGACGTCTACCTGATGATGCTCGATGATGCCTCGCTGGGCAGCGAAATCACCACCGTGATCAAGACCGGCCAGTGGGCCCAGGGCGCGTTGCGTCAGGTGGTCACTGAGCACGTCAACCGTTTCGAACTGATGGACGATGCTTACCTGCGTGAGCGTGCCTCGGACGTCAAAGACCTCGGTCGCCGCCTGCTCGCCTATTTGCAGGAAGAGCGCCAGCAGAACCTGGTCTACCCGGAAAAAACCATTCTGGTCAGCGAAGAACTGACGCCGGCAATGCTCGGCGAGGTGCCGGAAGGCACGCTGGTCGGTCTGGTTTCGGTACTCGGTTCAGGCAACTCGCACGTGGCGATCCTCGCCCGGGCCATGGGTATCCCGACGGTCATGGGGCTGGTCGACCTGCCGTACGCCAAGGTCGACGGCATCGAGATGATCGTCGATGGCACCCGTGGCGAGGTCTACACCAACCCGAGCGAAGTGCTGCGCAAGCAGTTCGCCGAAGTCGTCGAAGAAGAGAAACAACTGGCGCTGGGCCTCGACACCCTGCGCGACCTGCCGTGCGTGACCCTTGATGGCCACCGCATGCCGCTGTGGGTCAACACCGGTTTGCTCGCCGATGTGGCGCGGGCGCAGAAGCGTGGCGCCGAAGGTGTCGGCCTGTACCGCACCGAAGTGCCGTTCATGATCAACCAGCGCTTCCCGAGCGAGAAGGAGCAACTGGCGATCTACCGCGAGCAGCTCGCCGCGTTCCACCCGCAACCGGTGACCATGCGCAGCCTCGACATCGGCGGTGACAAGTCGCTGTCGTACTTCCCGATCAAGGAAGACAACCCGTTCCTCGGCTGGCGCGGCATTCGCGTCACCCTCGACCACCCGGAAATCTTCCTGGTGCAGACCCGCGCGATGCTCAAGGCCAGCGAAGGCCTGAACAACCTGCGGATTCTGCTGCCGATGATCTCCGGCACCCACGAACTCGAAGAAGCCTTGCACCTGATTCACCGGGCCTGGGGCGAAGTGCGCGACGAAGGCACCGACGTGCCGATGCCGCCGATTGGCGTGATGATCGAGATTCCGGCGGCGGTGTACCAGACCAAGGAACTGGCGCGGATGGTCGACTTCCTGTCCGTCGGTTCCAACGACTTGACCCAGTATTTGCTGGCGGTCGACCGTAACAACCCGCGTGTGGCCGATCTTTACGACTACCTGCACCCGGCGGTACTGCAAGCCCTGCAAACCGTGGTGCGCGATGCGCATGCCGAAGGTAAACCGGTGAGTATTTGCGGCGAGATGGCCGGTGATCCGGCGGCGGCGGTGCTGTTGATGGCGATGGGTTTCGACAGTTTGTCGATGAACGCTACCAACTTGCCGAAGGTGAAGTGGATGCTGCGTCAGGTCAATCTGAGCAAGGCTCAGGAATTGCTGGCGGAGCTGATGACCATCGACAACCCGCAAGTTATCCACAGCTCGCTGCAATTGGCGCTGAAGAACCTTGGGTTGTCGAAGATGAATCCGCCGGCGGTGGTCAAGGCCCTCTGAAGATCAAAAGCCCCTCACCCTAGCCCTCTCCCGGGGGGAGAGGGGACTGATTGGGGGATGCTGCAGAGGTACGCCGACCTGAAAATGCTTTGCTGAATCCAAAGTCGACCTGCACCGACCTGGTAGTGCCTTGCTAAATCCATAATCGACTCGGTCTTTCAGGTCGATGTATGGCTCAAGACACCTCGGTCGACCCCCTCTCCCTCCGGGAGAGGGCTGGGGTGAGGGTCTGCTCTTAAGCTGTTATCTCCACTTCGCCCAAATGACCGCCATACGGCCCGAAACTGCGCTCGACCATCCGCCGCGTCCCATCCGCCTGCACGATCAGCGCTGTACTCGCCCGCGTGCCGTAACTCTGGCTGGCAATAAACACACTCGATAACAACGTCTCCGTTGCCATGCCGACCCCGGTATCCGGCAATTCGGCAGACGGCGCAGTCTGCGCATCGCTCAACAAACCCAGCAACCGCGCAGGTGTCGGATCCTCCAGCACCGCACTCAACCCAGCCTTGGCCTTGAGCAACTTCGGCCACGGCGTATCCAGCCCCGCATTGGACAACCCGTAGACGCCCGATTCCAGCATCACCGGCTCCGACATCCGCGCATTGAAGTGCCACAGCTCATGGCTATTGCCCAGCAGCAGATTAAACCCGGCATATTCCGCCGAACGCCCGACCACATCGTTCAAATAATCATCAATCGACGCATCACTGGTCAGAAACCGCGCCACCAACTCACCCCGCGATTTGCGCGCCGGCGGCTGCTGCGGATCGCGAATATTGGTCAGCGCCGCAAAGCGCCCGTTGGCACCAATCCCCAGCCAGGTGCCGCCGGCCTCAAGATCACGCCCGGCATGCACATGTGGCGCTTCCGGCCATTGCGCCAGCGGCAGGCTTGGCCGGGCGTAGAACTCGTCACGGTTGGCCGCGACGATCAGCGGCTGGGCATTGCCCGGGCGCCAGGCGAAAACAATCAGGCACATAAGGTGGTCCTTGTGTGTTTTTTGCTCACTCTACGCATCCAGCGTCCGTGCATCCATCGCCAGTGGAGCCAAAGGGTGTGCATCCGTTACCATGCCGCTCCGGTTTTGCGGATGCGGTCTGGGGAGACGGTCATGGAATTTCTGCTCTATCTGGCGCTGGGCGCCTGTGCGGGCGTGCTGGCCGGGCTGTTTGGCGTCGGCGGCGGGATCATCATCGTGCCGGTGCTGGTGTTCAGTTTCACCTTGCAGGGCTTTGATCAATCGATCCTCACCCATCTGGCGGTCGGGACGTCGCTGGCGACGATCATCTTCACCTCGGTCAACGCTGTGCGAGAGCATCATCGACGCGGCGCGGTGCGCTGGCCGATTTTCATGTGGATGGCCGTCGGCATTCTGCTCGGTGCAGGTTTCGGTGCGCTGACCGCTGAAGCGATCTCCGGGCCGCACCTGCAAAAGATTATCGGCGTGTTCGCTTTGATCATCTCGGTGCAACTGGCGCTGGACATCAAACCCAAGGCCAACCGAACGGTGCCGGGCAAACTCGGTCTGACCGTGGCCGGCAGCATAATCGGTTGGGCCTCGGCGATTTTTGGCGTCGGTGGCGGCTCGTTGACCGTGCCGTTCCTGACCTGGCGCAGCGTGCCGATGCAGCAAGCCGTGGCGACCTCGTCGGCCTGCGGTCTGCCGATCGCCCTGGTCAGTGCATTAAGTTTCATGATTCTGGGGTGGCACGATCCGTTGTTGCCACCGCATAGTCTCGGTTTTGTTTATTTGCCGGCGTTGTTGGGCATCGCCCTGACCAGCATGGTCTTCGCCCGCATCGGCGCGCGTTTGGCGCATCGGTTGTCGCCGCGCTTGCTGAAACGGCTGTTCGCCGCTTTGCTGTTCAGCGTGGGTCTGAGCTTCTTGCTTTAACCACGTCGCAATCCTGGCTTAATCCTGTGGTGGCAGCGTCGCCCGGGAATTTTGGTTTCAACTCTAACGAGGAGTCGCAATGCTGCCTTACCCGCAGATCGACCCGGTGGCCCTGGCCATCGGTCCGCTGAAAATCCACTGGTACGGTCTGATGTACCTGATCGGCATCGGCGGTGCGTGGCTGCTGGCGTCGCGCCGGCTCAACCGTTTCGACCCGACCTGGACCAAGGAGAAACTCTCCGACATGGTCTTCTGGATGTCGATGGGCGTGATCGTCGGCGGGCGCCTGGGCTATGTGCTGTTCTACGATCTGAGTGCCTACCTGGCCAACCCGACGCTGATTTTCGAAGTGTGGAAGGGCGGCATGTCGTTCCACGGCGGTTTCATCGGCGTAATGCTGGCCGCGTTGTGGTTCGGCAAGCGCAACGGCAAGTCGTTCTTCCAGCTGATGGACTTCGTCGCGCCGATGGTGCCGATCGGTCTGGGCGCCGGGCGCATCGGCAACTTCATCAACGCCGAGTTGTGGGGCAAGGCCACCGACGTGCCGTGGGCCATGGTCTTCCCGCCATTCAGCGATCCGGCGCAGCTGCCGCGTCACCCGTCGCAGCTGTATCAGTTCGCGCTGGAAGGCGTGGCGCTGTTTCTGATCCTGTGGATTTTCTCGCGCAAACCGCGTCCGACCATGGCCGTTTCCGGGATGTTCGCGCTGTTCTACGGCATCTTCCGTTTCATTGTCGAATTCGTCCGCGTGCCGGATGCGCAACTCGGTTACTTGGCCTGGAACTGGCTGACTATGGGCCAGGTGCTCTGCGTGCCGATGATCGTCGGCGGGCTGTTCCTGATCTGGCTGGCCTATCGTCGCGCACCGGCAGCACCGCTCGCGCCGACGGCTTAAACTACGAACCCCGGCGCGCGACGCCGGGGCTCAAAGGACACAGGTAACTCATGAAGCAATATCTCGAACTGGTCTCGCACGTCATTCAGAACGGCACCAAACAGGCCAACCGCACCGGCATCAACACCATCAGCTTCCCGGGAGCGATGCTGCGCTTCGATCTGCAGGAAGGTTTTCCAGCGATCACCACGCGCAAGATGGCCTTCAAATCGGCCATCGGCGAGATGTGCGGATTTCTCCGTGGCGTCAACAACGCCGGTGAATTCCGTGCCCTGGGCTGCAAGGTCTGGGACCAGAACGCCAACGAAAACGCGCAGTGGCTGGCCAATCCGTTCCGTCAGGGCGACGACGACCTCGGCGAAATCTACGGCGTGCAATGGCGCAAATGGCCGGCGTACAAGCAGATCCCGCTGAGCAACACCGCCGCCATCGAACAAACCCTGGCCAACGGCTACAAGCAGATCGCTCAGGGCGAAGAAGACGGCCAAGCCTACGTGGTGCTGTACAAAGCCATCGATCAGGTGCGCCAGTGCGTCGACACGATCATCAACGATCCGGGCAGCCGCCGCATCCTGTTCCACGGCTGGAACGTCGCGCAGCTGGATGAAATGGCCCTGCCGCCGTGCCATCTGCTGTACCAGTTCCACCCGAATGTCGAGACCAAGGAAATTTCCCTGACCCTCTACATCCGTTCTAACGATCTGGGTCTGGGCACACCGTTCAACCTCACCGAAGGCGCCGCGCTGCTGAGCCTGATCGGTCGCCTGACCGGCTACACGCCGCGTTGGTTCACCTATTTCATCGGTGATGCGCACGTCTACGAGAACCACCTGGACATGCTCAACGAACAGCTCAAGCGCGAGCCGTTCGCCATGCCGAAGCTGAAGATCTCGGATCGTGTGCCGGAGTTTGCCAAGACTGGCGTGTATCAGCCGGAATGGCTGGAGCTGGTCGAGCCGAGTGATTTTTCGCTGGAAGGCTACGAGCACCACGCGCCAATGACCGCGCCAATGGCGGTCTAGTCAGCAGGATCATTCCCACGCTCTGCGTGGGAATGAATCCCGTGACGCTCCGCGTCACTTTGGACGCGGAGCGTCCATGGCGGCATTCCCACGCGGAGCATGGGAACGAGCGCCAACGTCAGTGGCCGTGGCTGCGGCCCACGTGGGAGTGTTCGACCTCGGTTGCGACAACCCCGCCACTCACTTCCAGCCGCTGCAAAATCCCGCATTGATCGGCCATCGGCCCTTCGCCACAACGTTGGCGCAGGTCGAGCAGTTGTGTCTGCAACGCCAACAAGCCATCAATCCGCGCCTTCACATGCTGGATATGTTCGTCGATCAACGCATTCACGCTTTCGCATTGATCCTGCGGGCTGTCGCGCAAAGTCAGCAGGCTGCGAATCTCTTCGAGGGTCATGTCGAGGGTGCGGCAGTTGCGGATGAAAGTCAGGCGTTCGGCGTGCGCCTGGGTGTAGACGCGGTAGTTGCCGTCGCTGCGGGCCGGTTCCGGCAGGAGGTTTTCGCGCTCGTAATAGCGGATGGTTTCCACGGCGCAGTCGGTGAGTTTGGCCAGTTCTCCGATCTTCATGACGACAATCTCCAAAAGGGTGCTTGACCCTATAGTGGCTACAGGGTCTTTACTTGGCAACAGGCACCTTCATGGACGCGACCAATGAGCGATTCCCAGCACACCCACAAACCCGGCGACGGACACGACCACAGTCATAAATTGCAGCCTGTGCATAAGCATTCACAGGGCGGCGATTCCTGCTGCGGGTCGAAAGTCGCAGCACCGGCACCGGTTCATGCGCACGAAGATTCTTGCTGCTCGTCGAACGCCGCCGCGCCTGCGTTGGTGCAACTGAGCGAGAAAACCAGCGCCGACGCGCGGCTGAGCAGTTTCCGTATCGAGGCGATGGACTGCCCGACCGAGCAGACGCTGATCCAGAACAAGCTCGGCAAACTCGCCGGCGTGCAACAACTGGAATTCAATCTGATCAATCGCGTGCTCGGCGTGACCCACAATTTGCCGGGTACCGAGCCGATCACCGAAGCGATCAAATCCCTCGGCATGCACGCCGAGCCACTGGAGGCGGGCGTCGAAGCGCCAGCCCCGGCGCCAGTGAAAAAACACTGGTGGCCGCTGGCGCTGTCCGGTGTCGGCGCCCTCGCTGCCGAAGTCATTCACTTCACCAACGCTGCACCCACCTGGGTGGTGGCGATCATCGCGCTGATCTCGATCCTCAGCGGTGGTCTCACCACTTACAAAAAGGGCTGGATCGCCCTGAAGAACCGCAACCTCAACATCAACGCGCTGATGAGCATCGCCGTCACCGGCGCCATCCTCATCGGCCAGTGGCCGGAAGCAGCGATGGTGATGTTCCTGTTCACCGTCGCCGAGCTGATCGAAGCGCGCTCGCTCGACCGTGCACGCAACGCGATCAGCGGTTTGATGCAGATGACGCCGGAGCAAGCCACGGTGTTGCAGGCTGACGGCAGCTGGATTGAGCAGGACGTGAAAAGCGTCGAACTCGGCGCCCGCGTGCGAGTGAAGCCCGGCGAGCGCATTGCGCTGGACGGCGAAGTGCTCAGCGGCAGTTCGACCATCGACCAGGCGCCGATCACCGGGGAAAGCCTGCCGGTAGAAAAAACCGTCGGCGACAAAGTCTTCGCCGGCACCATCAACCAGGCCGGTTCGCTGGAATACGCAGTCACTGCAGCAGCGAACAACTCGACCCTGGCGCGGATCATCCACGCCGTCGAACAAGCCCAAGGCGCACGCGCCCCGACCCAGCGCTTCGTTGATCAATTCTCGAAAATCTACACGCCAGTGGTGTTTCTGTTTGCCTTGGCCGTGGCGATCATTCCGCCGCTGTTCATGGACGCCGTGTGGTTCGACTGGATCTACCGCGCATTGGTACTGCTGGTGGTCGCGTGCCCATGTGCATTGGTGATTTCGACGCCGGTGACCATCGTCAGCGGCCTCGCGGCAGCGGCGCGCAAAGGCATTCTGGTCAAGGGCGGCGTGTATCTGGAGGGCGGTTTCAAACTGGATTATCTGGCACTGGATAAAACCGGGACGATCACCCATGGTAAACCGGTGCAGACCGATTATCTGTCCCTCGACTCAACCGCCGATGCCACGGCGCCGGCCATCGCCGCTGCGTTGGCCGGTCGTTCCGATCACCCGGTGTCGCTGGCCATCGCCAACGCAGCTGTGGATAAAAACTTCGCCGCGCTGATTGTGGATAACTTCGAAGCGCTGGGTGGGCGGGGCGTCAAAGGCGAAATAAACGGCCAGACTTATCACTTGGGCAACCATCGTCTGGTCGAAGAGTTGGGCCTGTGCTCGCCCGCGCTGGAAGAAAAACTCTTCGCGCTGGAAAAGCAGGGTAAATCCGTGGTGCTGCTGCTCGACGGCTCCGGCCCGCTGGCACTGTTTGCTGTGGCCGATACCGTCAAGGAAACCAGCCGCGAAGCGATCCGCCAGTTGCATGAACTCGGGGTGAAAACCCTGATGCTGACTGGCGACAACGTCCACACTGCGCAAGCGATTGCCGCGCAGGTCGGCATCGACGAGGCCCGTGGCGACTTGCTGCCGACGGACAAGCTGCAAGCCATCGAAGACCTTTATGCACAGGGCCGGCGAGTCGGTATGGTCGGCGACGGCATCAACGATGCGCCGGCACTGGCCCGCGCCGAGATCGGTTTCGCCATGGCCGCCGCTGGCACTGACACCGCGATTGAAACCGCCGATGTCGCCTTGATGGACGACGATCTGCGCAAGATCCCGGCGTTCATCAGCCTGTCGCGCAATACCGCCAGCATCCTGAAACAGAACATCGCGTTGGCCCTGGTGATCAAGGCTATCTTTCTTGCGGTAACCTTCGCCGGGCTCGCCACCATGTGGATGGCGGTGTTTGCCGACATGGGCGTGAGCCTGTTGGTGGTGTTCAATGGTTTGCGTCTACTGCGCAAATAGACGATGAGGGATGGTTGTGCTGAGTGCCGAGCTGAAAGCGTTTTACATGGTCGCCCGCTTGGGCAGCATCACGCTGGCGGCGAAAAAACTCGGCCTCAGCCAACCGACCGTGACCACGCAGATCCGCAATCTGGAAAGTCAGTATTCGGTGGAGCTGTTTTATCGCGGCGGTCGACGCCTCAGCGTCAGTGACGAAGGCGCGCGGCTGCTGCCGATGGTCAAGACGCTGTTGCAGCAAGAGGCTGACATCGAGTTTTTCCTGCGCAACAGCGGTCAGGTGCAGGGCACTTTGCGCATTGCCGCGACGGCGCCGTATTACATTCTCGATCTGGTAAAAACCTTTCGCGAGCGTCTGCCGCAGGTGGAAGTGTCGGTGGAAATCGGTAATTCGCAGCAGGTGCTGGAAGCGCTGGAGGACTATCGGGTGGATATCGCCGCGTCGTCGCAATTGCTCGATGACGCGCGGTTGATTCGTCGGGTGCTCGGTACTGATCCGCTGGTGCTGGCGGTGCATCGCAATCATCCGCTGGCGGCGCAGGAGCATGTCGCGTTGAGCGCATTGGCCGGGCATACGCTGTTGATGCGCGAGTCGGGTTCGACTACACGGCGGCTGACCGAAGAGTTGTTGGCGACTGCCGGGGTGAGTTACGGCCCGTTGCTGGAGATTGGCAGCCGCGAGTCGATCCGTGAGGCGGTGCTGCGCAATATCGGCATCAGCATCATTGCGCGGCAGGAAGTGCCGCATGATCCGCAGTTACGCGTGCTGACGATCGAGAATGCTCCGCAGATTCCCGAATATCTGTATTGCCTCAAGGAGAGGAAGGGCGCGCGGTTGCCGGCGGCGTTCCTCGGCTTGGCCCAGGAAATGTCCCCTGCGTAATGATCGTTCCCACGCTCCGCGTGGGAATGCAGCCCGGGACGCTCTGCGTCCCAAGAGCCGAACGCGGAGCGTCCGATGAGGCATTCCCACGCAGAGCGTGGGAACGATCGGTAGTGAACCAAAATCCCCGAATACCACTATCGGCCGTTTTTGCCTCGTTGCCACATGACGGACGCATTACAACTCTAGGATTGGCCCCATCTGCTTGATGAGGTCTGTCCATGAATCCTGCCATCGCAACTGCCCTGACCAACCCCGGCGCGCCGATGAAAGTGCGCGGCGTGCAGAAACGCTTCGGCGCGTTCACTGCGCTGGATAACGTCTCCCTCGACGTCGCCGCCGGTGAACTGGTGTGCCTGCTCGGCCCGTCGGGCTGCGGCAAGACCACGTTGCTGCGCTGCATCGCCGGTCTGGAGAAACAGGACCGCGGCGAGCTGTACCTCGGCGAGCGCGATGTCTCGCACCTCGCTCCGCAAGCCCGCGACTACGGGATTCTGTTCCAGTCCTACGCGCTGTTCCCCAATCTGACCGTCGAAGCGAACATTGCCTACGGACTCGCCGGCAGCGGTCGCGACGAAGTACGCCGGCGCGTCGGCCAGATGCTCGAACTGGTCGGCCTCACTGGCAGCGAGAAAAAGTACCCCGGCCAATTGTCCGGCGGCCAGCAGCAGCGCGTTGCTCTAGCTCGGGCCTTGGCGCCGGCACCGTCGCTGCTGTTGCTCGACGAACCGATGTCCGCCCTCGATGCTCGCGTCCGCGAGCATCTGTGCACCGAGCTGCGCCAGCTGCAACGCAACCTCGGCATCACCACCCTGATGGTCACGCACAATCAGGACGAAGCCATGCTGATGGCCGACCGTATCGCGGTGATGAATAACGGCCGCGTCGAGCAGTACGCCACCCCGCAAGAAATCTACAACCGCCCGGCCACGCCGTTCGTGGCCGAGTTTGTCGGCCAGGGCAACTGGTTGCCGTTCCAGCGCAGCAGCGACACTCACGCGCAGGTCGGCGGGATGAACCTGCGCCTGGCCGACGGCAGTGTGCACAGTGCCTCGGGCCGACTGTTCTGCCGCCCGGAAGCGATCAACGTTAATCCACCAGTGCACGAAGAAAACCTGTTCCCGGCCAAAGTCCGCGAGATCACCTTCCTCGGCAACCGCTGCCGCATGAGCTTCGAACTCGATCAATTGCCGGGCCACGCACTGCTTGCCGAACTCGCCCCGGAAGCCATGCCGCGTCTCGGCGCCCAGCAGATCATGGTCGCCTTGCCGCCGCGCAGCCTGCAGGTGTTTGCCTGATGAACAGCAACCTCGCGCTGCCGCTACCGCACAAGCAGGTGCGACAGTCTTCGAAAGCCGAGATTGGCGACCGCATTTTTGTCGTCGGCGGCAAAATCCTCTTGCTGCTGTTGCTCGGTATCGCGGTGTTGCTGCCGTTGTTGGCGATCTTCTGGCGCGGTTTCAGCAGTGAAGCCGGGCAGGGCGGTGGCTGGCTCGCGGCGAAGGAGTTGGTGACCAGCGAGAATTTCCACTGGCTGCTCGGCAACAGCCTGAAGGTTTCCCTCAGCGTTGCGGCCATCGTCGTACCGCTGGCTTACCTGTTTGCCTACGCGCTGCAACGCACAATGATTCCGGCGAAGGGCATCTGGCGCGGAATTTCCCTGCTGCCGCTGATGGCGCCGTCGATGCTGCCGGGGATTGCGCTGGTTTATCTGTTCGGCAACCAGGGCATGTTGCGCGGGCTGCTCTCGGACAACATCTATGGCTTCTGGGGAATTGTGCTGGGTGAGGCGATTTACACCTTTCCCCATGCGCTGATGATTCTGCTCTCGGCATTGTCGCTGGCCGATGCGCGCTTGTTCGATGCCGCGTCGAGCATGGGCGCCAGTCCGGCCAAGGCGTTTCGCAGCATCACTTGGCCGGCAACGCGACAGGCTGTGTTCGCCGCGTTCTGTCTGGTGTTCACCCTGACCATCACCGATTTCGGTGTGCCGGTGGTGGTCGGTGGCGACTACCAAGTGCTGGCGCTGGAGGCCTACAAAGCCGTGGTCGGCCAGCAGCAATTCGGTCGTGGCGCGTTGATCGGCATGGTGCTGTTGCTGCCGGCGCTGTTCAGCTTCGGTGTCGATGCCTGGTTGCGTCGGCGTCACGGCGACTCCATGAGCGGGCGGGCGCAGGTGTTCAAACCGGCACCGTCGAAACTGCGCGACGGCTGCTATCTGGCGATTGTCTTGTTGATCAGCGCGGCGTTGATTCTGGTGTTCGGCATGGCGGTGTTTTCGTCGCTGGTGAAGTTCTGGCCGTACAACCTGTCGCTGTCGCTCAATCACTATCAGTTCAACGAAACCGCCGGCGGTGGCTGGCTGGCCTACAGCAACAGTTTGAAAATGGCCTTGGGCACAGCGCTGATCGGCAGCGTGCTGATCTTCACTGGCGCCTACCTGATGGAGAAGACCCGCAGCCAGCCCGGGCTGAATCTGACCTTGCGCATGCTCAGTTTCGTGCCGATGGCGGTGCCGGGGCTGGTGCTCGGTCTCGGTTACGTCTTCTTCTTCAACTTGACCGGCAACCCGCTGCATGTGCTCTACGGGACGATGACGCTGCTGATCGTCTGCACCATTGCGCACTACCTGACCACCGCGCAAATGACCGCGACCACCGCGCTGCGCCAGCTCGACGCCGAGTTCGAAGCCGCCGCGCTGTCGCTCAAAGCACCACTGTATCGGCACTACCTGCGCGTCACTGTGCCGATCTGTCTGCCGGCACTGCTCGACATCGTGCGCTACCTGTTCGTCTCGGCGATGACCACGGTGTCGGCGGCGATCTTCCTCTACAGCCCCGACACCATCCTCGCGGCGGTCGCCGTGCTGAACATGGACGACGCCGGCAACGTCGGCGGCGCGGCGGCGATGTCGACCCTGATTCTGTTCACTTCGGCGGGCGTGTCCTTGCTGCTGGCGTGGGCTTCGCGCGGCTTGCTGCGCCGTTCTCAAGCCTGGCGGCAAACCGCGCCCGGTCACTGATTCAACTCACTTACAGGAAAACGATCATGTTCAAGCCTATGGCCCTGGCCGCTGCTGTGCTCGCTACTTTCAGCCTGAATGCCTTCGCGGCAAAAACCGAGTTGACGGTGTACACCGCCCTCGAAGCCGAGCAATTGAAGTCCTACAAAGAAGCCTTCGAAAAGGCCAACCCGGACGTCGAGATCAAATGGGTGCGCGATTCCACCGGGATCATCACTGCCAAACTGCTCGCCGAAAAGGCCCGTCCACAGGCTGACGCGGTGTGGGGCCTGGCGGCTTCTAGCCTGGCGATCCTCGATCAGCAAGGCATGCTGCAAAGCTACGCGCCGAAGGACCTCGGCAAGATCGGCGCGAACTACCGCGACGCTGCCAACCCGCCAGCGTGGGTCGGCATGGATGTGTGGGCCGCGACCATTTGCTTCAATACTGTCGAGGCCGAGAAGCAGGGTTTGAGCAAACCGGTGAGCTGGCAGGATCTGACCAAGCCTGAGTACAAAGGCAAGATCGTCATGCCCAACCCGGCCTCGTCCGGCACCGGTTTCCTTGACGTCAGCGCTTGGCTGCAAACCTTCGGCGAGAAGCAGGGCTGGGCGTACATGGACGGTCTGCACCAGAACATCGGCCAGTACGTTCACTCCGGTTCAAAACCGTGCAAGTTAGCGGCGGCGGGCGAGTTCCCGATCGGGATTTCCTTTGAATACCCGGCCGTACAGCTGAAGCGTCAGGGCGCGCCGTTGGACATCATTCTGCCGAAGGAAGGCCTGGGCTGGGAGATCGAAGCGACTGCCGTGATCAAAGGCACGCCGCATGAAGAGGCGGCGAAGAAACTGGCTGACTTCTCGGCGAGTGCCGAGGCGATGGATCTGTACAAGGAGAACTTCGCTGTTCTTGCACAGCCGGGGATTGCCAAGCCGCAGACCGAACTGCCGGCGGATTATGAGCAGCGTCTGATCAAGAACGACTTTGCCTGGGCCTCGAAGAATCGCGACGAGATCCTCACCGAGTGGCGCAAGCGTTATGACGGCAAGTCCGAGAAAGTCGCTGCCAAGTAAGATTTTTATCGACTGACAGGGCCTCATCGCTGGCAAGCCAGCTCCCACAGTGATTCGTGGTGGACGCAGATTTTGTGAACACCTCTAAACCCTGTGGGAGCTGGCTTGCCAGCGATGACGGTCTCTCATGCAGGACACTTCTCAATGACGCAACCCAAAGACCTGCTCATCGTAGGCGCCGGTATTCTCGGCCTGTCACACGCCTACGCCGCCGCCAAACGCGGTCTCAAAGTCTCTGTTTTCGAACGCACCGCCACCCCTCTCGGCGCCTCGGTGCGCAACTTCGGCCAGGCCTTGGTCACCGGCCAGCCACCCGGCCCGATGCTTGAACTGGCCAAGGCCAGCCGCGAGATATGGGGCGACTGGGCGCAACTCGCCGGGCTGCAAATCAGGCGCAACGGTTCTTACCTCTTCGCCAGAACCGAAGCCGAAGAACACCTGCTCGAAACCTTCTGCGCCGGCCGCGCGGTGGAGCACGGTTACCACGTCGACTTGCTGCGTGGCGCCGCACTGCGTGACTTGTACAACGGCCAGTTCAGCCACCACCGCGCCGCCCTCCATGGCATCGACGATCAACAGTTGTACTCGCGCGAAGCGATCCCGATGCTGATCGATTACTTGCGCCGCGACCTCGGCGTCGAATTTCATTTTTCGACGCTGGTGCGCGACGTCGAACCGGGGCGTCTGCACAGCACCGCCGGCAGTTTTACCGCCAAGCAGATCATTGTCTGCTCCGGCCACGATTATCAGACCTTGCTGGCCGAACCGATCGCCTCGCTCGACCCGCAAATCTGCCGCCTGCAAATGCTCCGTGCCAAGCCGCAGATTGATCTGAATCTGCAACACGCCTTGCTCACCGGCCTGAGCTGCGTGCACTACGGCGCCTTCTCCGATCTGCCGGAAGCGGCGGCGGTGCAGGCGCAGATCCTGCGCGAACAACCGCACCTGCACGACAACGGTATCCACCTGCTGATCAGCCCGACGCCCTACGGCGAACTGATCATCGGCGACTCGCACCACTACGGCAGCGACCCTTCACCATTCAACGCCGAGCAAGTGGATAACTGGATGCTCGAACTGGCCGAGCAGACGCTGGGCTGCAAGGTGCAAGTGGTCGAGCGCTGGCAGGGCGTCTATGGTTCTCGAGGCCCGGGGCCGTTTTCGTTTCTGCGCCCGGCAGCGGGCTTGAGTGTCGCGCTGATGCACACCGGTGTTGGCATGAGCGTCGGCCCGGCCATGGCCGAACGCAACATTGCGCAGTTGCTGGAGGAGATTGAATGACAGGTCGCGAGCAAGTCATTGCCCGGGTATTCGGGCTGTACGAACGCTTCGGCACCAGCGATTACATCGGCGAACCGGTGTTCGCAGATCGAGCACATGTCCCAGGCTGCCGAACTCGCCATCGTCGAGGGCTTCGATGATGAAGTGGTGCTGGCGGCGTTCTTTCATGACATCGGCCATCTGTGTGCCGAGGGCGCGGAAAATATGGGCGGTTATGGTGTGGTCAGTCATGAACGGCTGGGCGCGGATTATTTGCGTGAAGCCGGTTTCAGCGAGCGCATGGCGCGGTTGGTGGAATATCACGTGCAGGCCAAGCGGTATCTGACGTTGCGTGAGCCGGGGTATTTTGATCGGCTGAGTGAGGCGAGTCGGCGGACGCTGGAGTATCAGGGCGGGGTGATGACCGAGGCTGAAGCGCAGGTGTTTGATCGGGATCCGCTGTGTGCCGTCAGCCTGCGGATGCGGCAGTGGGATGAGCTGGCCAAGGAGAGGGCGGTGCCGGTGATTGATCTCTGGTTATTGAAGAGAAAAGCAGCTGCCCTGTTGGCTGACACTGGAACTCCTTCGCGTTAATCGGAGTTTACACACACGCGATAGCGATACCCCCTACACATCGCGGCGGTTTACGGCGACAGAGGGCGGTGACTTTGCGGGGTAGGGTTCGAGCCTCTTATTCATGCAAGGAATGCTCATGCGCTATTTGAAAGTCATCGCCCAGGATCGCTGCGGCAACGGTAAAGCCGATTCTGTGCTGCTCGAATTTCGCGATAAGGTCGATGCCTGCGAGGATACATTGATCAACAGCGCGCTTGCCCTGGACATCAATGCTGACGGCAAGGTCGACTTCAAATTTGGCGATGTGACCGGCGACGGTAAGGAAAACGCGGTAGATCAACGCCTGCTGCAAGCGTTTGCCAACACCTTTATCAAGCTCAACTGGTTCAATTGTGGCGCGACAGGCAAGCGTTACATGAAGATTTACGCCGAAGACTTTTACGCTGACGGTACGCCGGACACCGTTCGGCTGCACCTCTACGAAGGCACGCCGATGGCGCAGCGTACGCTGGCTTCATGGCACGCCGCGTATGACTTCGACAATGACAGCAAGCTCGAATGGAACATTCACCACGATATCAACCAGGATGGTGTCATCGATGCGGTGGATGATCGATTGGTAGCGGCTCTTGCTGAAATTTTCCTCAAGTTTAAATGGAAGTGATCAGCCACGGCTTGTGATGTGAGCTGTCAGGTTACGCATGCGGAGAGGAGGGCGGTGGTGGTGATGGACTTAAGGTCTTGACGACTTCGGGTATGGCTTTCCGGAACGGTCATACAAGACAAAAGGACCAGTCTTACAGAGAAGGCGGGAGGTCTGGGCTAGTTTGGTTGCTCCTTCTATCCACGAGATCGATCCGCATGCGCTATTTGAAAGTCACCGCTCAAGACAGAAGTTTGAACAACAGACCCGACACCGTGCTGCTGCATTTTTTCGAGGAAAGCAACGAAGCCGAGGACACCCTCATTCATCGGGCTTATGCGCTGGATATCACCGCCGATGGCAAAATCGATTTCCAAGCGGGTGATGCCAACAATGATGGCAAGCAAGACCTCAAGGACGAGCGTCTGCTGAAGTCTTTTGCAGACGTCTATTTGAAACTCAACTGGTTCAATAGCGGTAACACCTGGACGCGCTACCTGAAGATATTTGCCGAGGATTCTTTCAAGGACGGCTCACCGGACACGGTCCGCCTGCATTTTCATGAGGGCACCGGTAAACCGAATGATCAAAGCATCGTCTACACCGCTTCCAACTACGACACCGACAACGACGGCAAGCTGGATTGGGTTATCAACTTCGATGTGGATAACGACGGCGATCAGGATGCGGTGGACCAGAAACTTGTCTCGCAGATGAGCACCGCTTACGTGAAATTCAACTGGCGCTGATGATCGATCGAATCAGAGCTGCAGCGACAGCCTTTCGATCTGCTCCTGCCGCTCAGCCTGATTCAGCTTTGGATGCGGGTTGAGCGACGACCACTGTGGATGCGCCCGTGCCTTGCCCAGCGCCTCCGGCAACTTGCCCTCACGCCAGGTTTTATCCTGCGGGGTCGCCACCTGAACCGCGTCCATCGCCGCATGCCCGCGCTGATCCAGCGCCAACACCAGCTGCCGCTGGCGTAATGCCAACAGTCGCAACACACTGTCATTCACCGTCAGTTCACGCTGGCCTTTGATCTTGCCGAGCAGACGGCTGCCATAACTGCGCGCCGTTTGCAGCGCACCACCGGCAATCGCACCTGCCAGCGCCGCCGCGCCGAGGGTAATCCCGCCAACCAGCAAATCCACCCCAGCCCCCGCCGCCGCACCGGCAGCAATGCCACCGCCCACGCGCACACCGAGTTGCTTCAAGGTTTCCGGGTTGAACAGGTCATCGCCCCAACGCCCATCCAGCAACGGCAAATCACTCGCCGCCGCATCCTGTGGCCGGAACGCGTAGAGCTTGAGCAGCGCCTCAACACACTTCTGCTCGCGCTGACGCACAGCCTTGCGCAGTTCGCTGATGGCTTGCTGTTCCTGCGCAGCTTCGCTGACCACACTGCGTCGGCACGCGGCGCAATCGATCAATAATTCAGCAATCAAACGCGCCGCACTTTGCTGACGGGCGAGGCGCTGGGCCTGTTGATCGGCAATCAATCGCTCCAATTGCGGACGAGCATTTTCCAGCAGCAGCGCCAGACTTTCATACAGCCGCCGCTCGCCATCTTCCGGCGGCGCTACGCTGTCGAAACGCACCAATGCATGCAGCCCAAGCCGCGCTAGCGCCTCGCGCCAATCCGGCTCGCGATGGTTGGCACTGCTGACAAAATTCAGCACCGGCAGCAGCGGTTTGCCACAACTGGCGAGCACTTCCAGTTCGTCGCGGTACTTGGCCAACACCGGTTCGCGCGCATCGATCACATACAAACCGGCGTCGGAGGCGAGCAATTGCCGCAGCACTTTGGCTTCCTGCTCGAAACGCTGGCGCGCCTCGCTGCCGTCGAGAAAACGCGCCAGCCGTGCCGGGCCATCGAGACGTTCGCCGGGGCGCTCCAGACGTTCGAGAAAGTCGAGCAGCGCGATGGCATCTTCCAGTCCTGGCGTGTCGTAGAGGTCGAGCAATGGCTCGCCATCCACTGACAACCGCGCGCCTTCGACATGCCGCGTGGTGCTCGGGCGATGGGACACCTCGCCAAAGCCCACGTCGCGGGTCAGCGTGCGCAACAGCGAAGTCTTGCCGACGTTGGTGTGGCCGACCACCGCGAGTTTCAGCGGCGCTTTCCAGGCATCAGTCATGACCGCTCTCCAGCCAGTTCAACGGCGCGCAATCGGCGAAGGACAACTCCAGCTGTTGCAGCGCGATGTGCCAGTCGCCTAGGCGTTCGGCATCCAGTGCTTCACCGGGCGGCGCTTGCAGCAGCCAGACGCGGGTTTCTCCGGCGTTGCGCGCCAGTTCGGCGATCAAGGCGAGGCTGCCGCGATCCGGTGAGCGCCGAGGATCGCAGGCAATCGCCAAGCGTGCCGGCGGAAAGCGGCTCAGTTGTTCGAGCAGTTTGTGCCGCGATTCTCGGCTGTCGAGGATGCCGGCGTTGCTGACGTTTTTCGGCAGCGCGGGCGGCCATGGGCGTTGTTCGTCGAGTTCGATGGCCACCAGCAATGCGCCTTCACTGGCGAGTTCGCCGACGCTGCTTTCGACCCGGTGCAGTTGCGCCGGCTCCGGATCGTTGACGCCGAGGCGTTCGCTGGTCGGCATCAGGCGCTCACGCAATTGCGCGTAGCCGGGCAGGTTCAGCTCCAGACGCAAGCGATCACGCCCACGTTTCCAGCGCCAACGGCAGAACAGCATCAGCAGCAGACGGGGTAGCACGCCATAGATCAGCACCGCGCCGACCAGCCATATCGCCCACATCTGGCGAACCAGGACGCGGTTGTAATCGGTGTCCAGCGTCACGCGAATCATGTCCACGCTCGGCGCACTCCAGCCCAGCGCATGGGGAATGACCGTCAACGCATCAGTCAGTGCCGCGAAAAAGTCTGCGCCCAACAGCGTGCTTTCCCAAATGAAGTCATATTGCCGAGTGGCCATCATCAATATCAGCATGCTCAACGCGCTGAGCATGATCAGTAGCCACAGGCCGTTGACCAGCGAGCCAATCGCCCAGCGATTGAGTTTGTGGCGTTGCAGCAAGACCAGTAATGCGGGGGGTAATTGCGCGGCTTTGGCGTCCCGGGCAAATTTTTCGCTGAGCCACAGCCACAGGCGGCCAAGCGCAGCAGCGTGTTCGCCGGCGAACAGTAGGCCGAATGCCCAGCTCAGCAGCAGGATCAGATTGACCCCGAGCAACGTGCCCAGCGCCCAGAAAATGTTCACTGCTCGCGTGCCGTCGCCGAGCGCAGAAAATGCCATGCCGGCGCCAGTGACGCAGGCCAGCACCACCATCAATAGCAGTGCCAGGCGCGCGCCTTGCAGCCAGTGTTTGAGGGCAGCCGTCAGTCCGTCACGTTCGGCCAGCCATAACGCCCGGCGTTGAATGCGGCTCGGCAGATCGCCGCCGGCCGTTCGCGCCAGTCGGTTGGCTTCCAGATCATCCAATGGGCCTGCGTGTTCTTCGCGCAGGCGCACGGTTTCGGTGAGCCAGAGGTTTTGCAGTGGAGTCAGTTCAGTCACGCGGCATCCCGTCGCTTAAATGAGCGCTGAGCATAACCGCTGTGGCGCTTATCGGGGTAAGCACGGCTCTGGTATCCTCGCCGGCATGACTAAATCACTCCCTCTCAGCCTGATCGCAGCTCTCGGTGAAAACCGCGTGATCGGCGTCGACAACAGCATGCCCTGGCACCTGCCGGGGGACTTCAAATACTTCAAGGCCACCACCTTGGGCAAGCCGATCATCATGGGTCGCAAGACCTGGGATTCGCTCGGTCGACCATTGCCGGGGCGCCTGAACATCGTGGTCAGCCGTCAGGCCGATCTGGTGCTGGAAGGTGCCGAGGTTTATCCGTCGCTGGAAGCTGCCGTGGTTCGCGCCGAGGAATGGGCGAAGGAGCAGGGCGTCGATGAGCTAATGCTGATTGGCGGCGCGCAGTTGTACGCGCAAGGGCTGGCGCAGGCGGATCGTCTATATCTGACTCGCGTGGCGCTGAGCCCGGAAGGGGATGCGTGGTTTCCGGAGTTTGATTTGCACCAGTGGAAGCTGGTGTCGAATGTGCCGAATCCGGCGATTGAAGATAAGCCCGCGTACAACTTCGAAATCTGGGAAAAAGCTTAAAAGCATCGCTGGCAAGCCAGCTCCCACAGGTCTAGAGGTGTTCACAAAATCTGTGTTCACCACAGAACACTGTGGGAGCTGGCTTGCCAGCGATAGCGGTCTGTCAGGCGCTACTTAAGCCTGAGCCAACTCCGCATGCTCATCAGCATCCAGCAGTTCTTTATCGGTCTGCTGCATCACCTGACTGGTAATCGCGCCAGCCGTAATCGAACCACTCACGTTCAACGCCGTGCGCCCCATATCGATCAGCGGCTCAACCGAAATCAGCAACGCCACCAGTGACACCGGCAAACCCATCGCCGGCAGCACGATCAGCGCCGCAAACGTCGCGCCGCCACCGACACCAGCCACACCCGCCGAACTCAACGTCACAATCGCCACCAGCGTCGCGATCCACAGCGGATCCAGCGGATTGATGCCCACCGTCGGCGCAACCATCACTGCCAGCATCGCCGGGTACAAACCGGCGCAACCGTTCTGGCCGATGGTCGCGCCGAACGAAGCAGCAAAACTCGCCACCGATTGTGGAATGCCCAGACGACGGGTTTGCGCTTCAATGCTCAGCGGAATGCTCGCGGCGCTGGAACGGCTGGTGAACGCGAACGTCAGCACCGGCCAGATCTTGCGGAAGAAACGCAGCGGGTTGATCCCGGCCGCCGACACCAACAAGCCGTGCACGACAAACATCAGGCCCAGAGCGAGGTACGACACGACGACGAAACTGCCGAGTTTGATGATGTCCTGCAGGTTGGAACCGGCGACCACTTTGGTCATCAGCGCCAGCACGCCGTACGGGGTCAGTTTCATCACCAGACGCACCAGACGCATCACCCAGGCTTGCAGGGTGTCGATGGCGTTGATCACTTTCTGACCTTTCTCGACGTCATCCTTGAGCAGTTGCAGCGCGGCAACCCCGAGGAATGCGGCGAAAATCACCACGCTGATGATCGACGTCGGCTTGGCTCGTGCCAGATCGGCAAACGGGTTCTGCGGGATGAATGACAGCAGCAGTTGCGGCACATTCAGGTCGGCAACCTTACCGGCGTAGTCAGTCTGAATGGTTTGCAGACGGGCCATTTCCTGGGTGCCGGCGACCAGACCTTCAGCGGTGAGGCCGAACAGGTTGGTCAGGCCGATGCCGATCAGCGCGGCAATCGCGGTGGTGAACAGCAGGGTGCCGATGGTCAGAAAGCTGATCTTGCCCAACGACGAAGCGTTGTGCAGCCGTGCCACGGCGCTGAGGATCGAGGCGAACACCAGCGGGATGACGATCATTTGCAGCAACTGCACGTAGCCGTTGCCGACCAGATCGAACCAGCCGATCGAGGCTTTCAGCACCGGGTTGCCGGCACCGTAAAGAGTGTGCAGGGCCACGCCGAACGCGACACCCATCGCCAGCGCGAGCAGGACTTTTTTCGCCAGGCTCCACGTGGTGTGGCGGGTTTGCGCCAGACCGAAGAGCAGGGCGAGGAACACCAGCAGGTTGAGGATCAGCGGCAGATTCATGAAAACTCCGATAAGACTTGTGCCAGTCGCATTCTTGGGCAACTGCGAACCGGCAAGCCTAACAGTTTGATTTGCAATGATTTAATACCGAAATGACAGGTTGTCCGTCGTTTTTGGAATAAGGCTGTGTCGCTCTCGGCAATGCATCTGGCGCAATAGGGACGTGGGCGGTCGCTGACAGGCGAGGACTGTCACACTTATTTGTTAGCGTCGATCTCTTTGAATCAGGGAGAAGAGGCTTATGAAGTTCGCACCGAAATTTCTGGCTGTCGCACTGGCTGTGGGCATGGGTCTGGCCACTCAGGCCTTCGCCACCGACCTGAAACACTGGCCGGCCGATCAGGCCAAGGCGCTGGACGCGATGATCGCGGCCAACGCCAACAAGGGTAACTACGCGGTGTTCGACATGGACAACACCAGTTACCGCTACGACCTCGAAGAGTCGTTGCTGCCGTTCATGGAAAACAAGGGCCTGATCACCCGCGACAAACTCGACCCCTCGCTCAAACTGATGCCGTTCAAGGACACCGCCGACCACAAGGAAAGCCTGTTCAGTTACTACTATCGCCTCTGCGAAGTCGACGACATGGTCTGCTACCCGTGGGTGGCGCAAGTGTTCTCCGGCTTCACCCTCAAAGAGCTGAAGGGCTATGTCGATGAGCTGATGGCTTCGGGCAAACCGGTGCCGGCGACCTATTACGAAGGCGATGTGGTGAAGAAACTCGACGTCAACCCGCCGAAGATCTTCACCGGCCAGCAAGAGCTCTACAACAAGCTGATGGAGAACGGCATCGAGGTCTACGTGATGACCGCCGCCTCGGAAGAGTTGGTGCGCATGGTCGCGGCGGATCCGAAGTACGGCTACAACGTCAAACCGCAGAACGTCATCGGCGTGACTACTCTGCTGAAGAATCGCGAAACCAACGAACTGACCACTGCACGCAAACAGATCACCGCCGGCAAATATGATGAGAAGGCCAACCTTGGCCTCGAACTGACCCCGTACCTGTGGACCCCGGCCACCTGGATGGCCGGCAAACATGCAGCGATTCTTACCTACATTGATGAATGGAAAAAACCGGTACTGGTTGGCGGCGATACCCCGACCAGCGATGGTTACATGCTGTTCCACGATGTTGACGTGGCCAAGGGCGGGATTCACTTGTGGATCAACCGCAAGGACAAGTACATGACGCAGTTGAACGGCATGATGGCCAAGCACGCGGCGGCGCAGGCCAAGGAAGGGTTGCCGGTGACGGCGGACAAGAACTGGGTGATCGTAAAGCCTGAAGAAATCCAATAACCCCCGGGAGGGATCGGGTTGATCGTTCCCACGCTCTGCGTGGGAATGCAGCCCGTGACGCTCCGCGTCACTGGACGCGGAGCGTCCCTTGAGACATTCCCACGCAGAGCGTGGGAACGATCAGCCCCGCACTTGGCGAGGCATTTTGTTTCGGCGATTTGACGCTTACAGCCCGTCGAGCATCGCTTTGTTACGCACCGCACCTTTATCGGCACTGGTCGCCAGCAGAGCGTAAGCCTTGAGGGCGGTGGTCACCTTGCGCGGACGAATCTCCACCGGTTTCCAGCCTTTCTTGTCTTGCTCGGCGCGGCGTGCCGCCAGTTCCTCGTCGCTGACCAACAGGTTGATCGAGCGGTTCGGGATGTCGATCAGCACTTTGTCGCCATCCTGCACCAGACCGATCGCACCGCCGGCGGCAGCTTCTGGCGAAGCGTGACCGATGGACAGACCGGAAGTACCGCCGGAGAAACGACCGTCGGTGAGCAGCGCGCAGGCTTTGCCCAGGCCTTTGGATTTCAGGTACGAAGTCGGGTAGAGCATTTCCTGCATGCCCGGGCCGCCTTTCGGACCTTCGTAGCGAATGATGACGATGTCACCAGCCTTCACTTCGTCGGCGAGGATGCCGCGTACGGCGCTGTCCTGGCTTTCAAAGATCTTCGCGTTGCCTTCGAAGACGTGGATCGATTCGTCGACACCGGCGGTTTTCACCACGCAGCCATCGAGCGCGATGTTGCCGTACAGAACGGCCAGGCCACCTTCTTGCGAATAGGCGTGTTCGAAACTGCGGATGCAGCCGTTTTCACGGTCGTCATCCAGGGTTTCCCAACGGGTCGACTGGCTGAACGCCGTCTGCGTTGGAATACCGGCAGGGCCTGCCTTGAAGAAATGATGCACGGCTTCATCGGTGGTCTGGGTGATATCCCACTTGGCGATGGCTTCTTCCATGCTGCGGCTGTGCACGGTCGGCAGGTCGGTGTGCAGCAGACCGCCACGGGCCAGTGAGCCGAGGATGCTGAAGATGCCGCCGGCGCGGTGCACGTCTTCCATGTGGTACTTCTGAATGTTCGGCGCCACTTTGCACAGCTGTGGAACGCTGCGCGAGAGGCGGTCGATGTCGCGCAGGTCGAAATCGATCTCCGCCTCTTGGGCGGCAGCGAGCAAGTGCAGGATGGTGTTGGTCGAACCGCCCATGGCGATGTCTAGCATCATCGCGTTCTCGAACGCCTTGAAGTTGGCGATGTTGCGTGGCAGCACCGATTCGTCGTTCTCGCCGTAGTAGCGCTTGCACAGCTCGACGATGGTGCGGCCAGCCTGCAGGAACAGCTGTTCGCGATCACTGTGGGTGGCGAGTGTCGAACCGTTGCCCGGCAATGCCAGGCCCAGTGCTTCGGTCAGGCAGTTCATCGAGTTGGCGGTAAACATGCCGGAGCACGAACCGCAGGTCGGGCAGGCGCTGCGCTCGTACTCAGCGACTTTCTCGTCAGAAGCGCTGGAGTCGGCGGCAATTACCATGGCGTCGACGAGGTCGAGGCCGTGGGACGCGAGTTTGGTCTTGCCGGCTTCCATCGGACCGCCGGAAACGAAGATCACCGGAATGTTCAGGCGCAAGGCAGCCATCAGCATGCCCGGGGTGATCTTGTCGCAGTTGGAGATGCAGACGATGGCGTCGGCACAGTGGGCATTGACCATGTACTCAACGGAGTCGGCGATGATCTCGCGGCTCGGCAGCGAATACAGCATGCCGTCGTGGCCCATGGCGATGCCGTCATCCACGGCAATGGTGTTGAATTCTTTCGCTACACCGCCGGCGCGTTCGATTTCACGGGCGACCAGTTGGCCCAGATCCTTCAGGTGCACGTGGCCCGGTACGAACTGGGTGAACGAGTTGGCAATGGCGATGATCGGCTTTTTGAAGTCGTCATCTTTCATGCCGGTGGCGCGCCACAGTGCGCGGGCGCCGGCCATGTTGCGGCCGTGGGTGGATGTTTTCGAACGGTAATCTGGCATGGAACACTCCGGGCGGCTAATCACTTACTAATCAGGTGCAAAAGGGGAGTGAGCTTCTATTGACGTCTGGAACACTCAGAAATGGCCGTGTGTCCGTGAAGTTGCCGATGACGTTGCGGGATCGCCGCTGGTCTCAGCCTGAGCTCATAAACCCGCCGGGGGATGAATGGCGATGAATCAGCCGATTCTACACCGCTGGCGTCTGGAGGGAATGGCGCAAAGCGTTGTTCCAGTGCAGACGGCGTGTATGGAATGACGACCGGCGGGTTTAATCACCGCCGGTCTGCGCAACGACGTTGGCTTCAACGTTTCTTGCGCGGCGGCTGAGCCTGTTGTTCAGCACCAGCGCTGTCGTGCTCAGCAGCACAAAGCTGTAGCCCAGTGTCGATTGCAGATTGGCCGGGCTGAGGCTGATCAACGCGCTGATAAGCCCACCACAGATAAAGATGATCGTGCTGCCCGCCGATGCCGAAGTACCGGCATTCTCAGGAAACAGGCCCATGGCCCGGGAAGTGGCGGCGGGGCGGGCAATGGTGGTACCTGCGGTGCAGATCAGCATCGGGATCAATACGGTTGCCGGAGCCAACGCATGATCGGCTGCCAGATACAGCATCGCCAGCCCCGACAGCAGGATCAGGCTGAGCCCGGTGAAAATCTGCTGAACTGGCGTGATGCGTCGATTCAGCACGGCAGCGAGGATCCCACCGACGACATAGGCCGCGCCGTAAACCAGCAGGATCAGCGAAAAGTCATAAGGCGCGAGTTGCAGTTGGTCCATGAAGATCAGCGGCGAAATCACGATGAACGAGAAGTGGCAGGCGAAAGCGAACGCTGAAATCAGCCAGTAGCCGACAAATTCGAAGTCCCCCAGCACGCGACGGTAGGACTGAATGAATCCGAGCCGTGTGCCGCTGTAGGCCGGACGACTGTTTGGTAAAAACAGCCAGGCCTTGATCAGCACCGTGGCGGACAGTGCGGTAAACACCCAGAAGCTGCCGCGCCAGCCGAGTGTGGCCTGGAGAAAGGTGCCGGCCAGCGGCGACACCGAGATGAAAATGCCCGTAGCCGTGACCATCAGGATACGCAAACGGTCGCGCTCCTCGCCTTCGAACAGATCCTGCACCAGCGCCTGGGACAGCACGAAACATCCACAGCCCAAGGCCTGCATCACCCGGAATACCAGGAACAGCGTGTAATCGGAGGTCATCACGCAACCGAGCGCGCCAAGCATCGAGGCACTCATGCCGGCGAGTAACAGGCCCTTGCGCCCGATCACGTCCGAGAGCGGACCGATCAAGACCTGGGCAAATGCGATCCCCACGGCGAACAGGCTGATGGACAGCGCGATATCCGCCTGGGTGCTGCGAAAGTGCGTCGCCAATGCTGGAAAGGAAGGAAGCAGAACATCCAGTGGAAACACGCCAAGCAACACCATCGCCAGCAACAGGCTGACAGCGGCGCGGCGCTGCCCTGTGGTTACCACGGATTTTCCTTTATCCATCGATCAGTCCTGCCTTGGCGAAAAGTTTCTGGTTGTGGGGAAGAGCGAAAAAACCGGCCTTGCGCAGTGCATCCAGTGTCGCGATGGCGCCTGATCGTGCACGCGCACGATTGGCCTGCACCGTTGCCATGCCGCCGACGATGTTCATCACGTCGCTGTCGGCGATGCCGGCTCCTCGCAGGCTCTGTTGCAGCCAGACTTCGTCGGCCTCGAAAAAAATGCCGATGATCTCCAGCAGTGTCCTGCTCGCAAACGCACGCTGGCGGCTGTTCATCGACAGCCAGAGATAATGGAAGACCTCGCTGAAGTAGCGACTGTGGCGGGCTTCGTCAGTCAGATGGTCGCGCAGCATGTCGTTCACGCTGGAAACAAGGATGTCGCGGCAGACGTCCAGCAGCTCCCGGGCAATGATGGTTTCCGAGACGAAGCCGAGCAGAAACCATGCCAGTGCGCGGTTTTTTTCCGGGGTGCGGGCGATCAGTGCATTGAGGCGGGTAATGCGCTTCGGAACCACCGGGCGTCCGGTGAACCCGTAGAATGCGGCGATCTGTTCAGCGAGGCGATTGGAGAACAGCGCGTGATAACCCTCGTCGGTGTAGAGCTGCAGCGCCGCGTGTTTCATCGGCAGAGGCACATAAATGGGCAGTTCCCGGTGCACGATGACTTCCACGGCACGATTGACGATGCGGTGTTCGAGCAGAGTGGTGTAGTCGAGAAAGTGCACCAGGTGGTTGGCTGTCAATCGGTGCATCACGTCACGCCCCGCCGCCTGGATGGCAGGATGTGCCAGATAGGGCAGAAACGCCGGTGGAAACCAGTGGCGGGTTTGCAGTTGCAGCGGTACATCGTCGGGCAATTGATAATCATGGGTGCTGCTGCGCACCGAGGCGCGTGTTTCCCAGTCTCCCAGGGTGAATTTCAGCGCCCAGGACACCGGCGCTTCATCCGGCTCGGCAATTGGCAGGGTCATGCTTGCCCCTCGCGCAACAGATCGCGCATTTCGCGGCACATCACTTGTCCGTCGCTTTGCCCGCAGCCAACAAAGAACAGCGGTTGTTCAGCACTGCCCTCGATATTGAGGAGTCTTTCGACCTGCTGGTCGGCAAACGCGCCGGTCAACCAGGTGTTGAGGCCCAGCGCCGTGGCGACCAGTTGAAAGGTTTGCGACAAGTGCCCCGCTTCAACGAAGGCCATGCGATAGGCCCGCGAGTGTTCGTACTTCCACCAGAGCTGGTCAAAACGGGCGGTGATGAACAACCCCAACGGCAGGTTGTTAATGAAATGCTGACCGCCGAGCAATTGGCCCAGCGCTGATTCAGGCAATGGATTGATCCGGCTCAGGGTGTGGTCGGCCGGGTGGTAGGCATAGATGCCCGGCTCCAGGTCCTCGACATTCTGGACCAGCAGGAAGCCTTCGCAGGCGTTCAGGCCTCCCGCGGAAGGACTGCTGCGCCGTGCGCTGAGCCCTTGGGCAATGCTGTCGTCGCGATCATTGTCTCGTTCGCGCAAATAACCGAGGGAAAGGTAAAGCAGGGTTCCGACGTCAATCAACGCTATCGTTGCACCCGTATAGGAGCGGCAGGTTTTGCGCTGGAGCAGCACATTTCCCAGGCTGTCATCACTCAATACGCGTGGCGCCGGCAGAGCAATCCGCTGTCCGGATTCAAGCGTCGGGCGGTTGGTTGCGGGGGCCGGCGAGGCCAATACTTCATTGCAGTGCGCGAGATAGAGTCTCGACCACTCGTGAATATTCTGTGGGGCATGTTCGCAGGGAATGTTTTGCGTACCGATGTGGTAAATCTTCGACAGTTCGTCCCAGCCCCATTGCGGGTTGTCTATTTTTGAAACGGTTAGAATGTCCGCACTTAGTAATTGTGTGTCTATTATGTTGTGAGTGTCGAACAGTTCAGGGTTGTTGATTAGTTGCGCAAGGCGAGAGGTATAGTTGAGATCAAGTTCGTGCTGAGTATGGTTTTTATAGTTCCATACTACTTGTCCCGGTGGGCGTGGCAATATAAACAGGTAAGGATTGATGTGCATGTGGGGGTATTCACTCTGGGTAAAGTCAAAAGGACACCGGGTTGCCGGCACTCCCCGGCGTCCAGACTTACTTAACGGGCTTTAGGGGCAACCAGAAAAGCCAGATTTGCAATTTTTTTACTTTCCAGAGAAATACTTTTCATGATGTGAACTCCTTGTTCATTGATAGTTGAAGTCACCTTGTGGTGACAACTTCATAATAGTTTGTAATGGATTATTGGCAAGGGGATATTAAGTAGGAAATTTCCAGTAATTTTGTCGGAGTAGTCTTTAGCTGGAGATGAACTTGTAGGGAAACTTTCAATAATTAAAAGGCGTAAGGAAATGTCCTGCATGTCTGCGGGAAAATAATTGTAGGAAGTCCAAGGGAATTGCGAAGGGAAGGGCTATGCCTGAAACCAAAACGGGGAGCCTGCTGGCTCCCCGTTATCCGCAAGAAATCAGCTGTTGGGCAGCAGGCGGCAGGTAATGCTCTTGATGTAGCGCGTTTCGGCGATGGCAGGGTGCACCGGGTGATCCGGGCCCTGACCGCCACGCTCGAGCAACTGGATATTGCGATCCAGGTGACGGGCGCTGGTCAGCAGGATGTTCTGCAGATCATCTTCCGGTAGGTGCATCGAGCAGGATGCGCTGACCAGGATGCCGTCCTTGTTGAGCAGGCGCATGGCTTGCTCGTTCAGGCGGCGGTAGGCGCCTTCGCCGTTTTTCATGTCTTTCTTGCGTTTGATGAACGCTGGCGGATCGGCAACGATCACGTCGAAGCGTTCTTCGCTGGCTTTCAGTTCTTTCAGGGCTTCGAAAACGTCGCCTTCGATGCAGGTCATCTTATCGGCGAAACCGTTCAGTGCAGCGTTTCGCTCAACACCGTCGAGGGCGAAAGCCGAGGCGTCGACGCAGAACACTTCGCTGGCGCCAAACGCCGCAGCCTGCACGCCCCATCCGCCGATGTAGCTATAGAGGTCGAGGACGCGTTTGCCTTTGGCGTACGGCGCCAGGCGTGCGCGGTTCATGCGGTGGTCGTAGAACCAGCCGGTTTTCTGACCCTGAATGACCGGGGCTTCGAACTTCACGCCGTTCTCTTCCAGCGCCACCCACTCCGGCACCAGGCCGAACACGGTTTCGACGTAGCGGTTGAGGCCTTCGGCGTCACGGGCGGCAGAGTCGTTCTTGAACAGAATGCCGCTTGGCTTGAGCACTTGGGTCAGGGCTGCGATCACGTCATCTTTATGTGCTTCCATGGTCGCCGAGGCGATCTGGACCACAAGGATGTCACCGAAACGGTCAACGACCAGGCCTGGCAACAGGTCGGAATCACCGTAGACCAGACGGTAGAACGGTTTGTCGAACAGGCGCTCGCGCAGCGACAGGGCCACGTTCAGACGGTGCACCAGCAGCGATTTGTCCAGCGCAACTTTAATGTCGCGCGACAGCAGGCGGGCGCAGATCAGGTTGTTCGGGCTCATCGCCACGATGCCCAGCGGCTTGCCGCCGGCGGCTTCGAGGATGGCCTGGTCGCCGGCATTGAAGCCGTGCAGCGGGGTGGCGGCTACATCGATTTCGTTGCTGTAGACCCACAAGTGGCCGTTGCGCAGGCGACGGTCGGCGTTGGCTTTGAGGCGCAGGCTAGGCAGGGACATGACGTCGCTCCGGAAAAAAGAGCGGGAGTATAACGTGTTGCGACATGTGCCGGGTTTGGCGTGCGATGAAACGCTGATGGCCCTTTCGCGAGCAAGTCGAATCGTCGCACCGTCGCTCCCACAGGGGATTTGTGTCGATGCCAAATCAACTGTGGGAGCGACGATTCGACTTGCCAGCGAAGGCGGTTTTGACTTCTATGCAGACAGTGCGTCGATCAGCTCTTTGTTGAACGCTGGAATATCATCCGGCTGACGGCTGCTGATCAGGTGACCGTCCTTGACCACTTCTTTATCGACCCAGTTGGCCCCGGCATTGACCAGGTCATCCTTGAGTGTCTTGTAACTGGTCATGGTCTTGCCGTTGACCAGCCCCGCCGAGATCAGCAGCCAGCCGCCATGGCAGATCACCGCAATCGGTTTGCCGGCCGAGGCGCCGGTCTTGACCAGGTGCTGGGCATCCTGATCGATGCGGATGGTGTCGGAGTTCTGCACGCCGCCCGGCAGGACGATCGCGTCGTACTGCTCGCTGCTGGCGCTCTGGAAGGTCTGGTCAACCTCGAAGTCATCCGCCGGTTTGTCGTGGTTCCAGCCTTTGACCTTGCCGGCCTCGGCGGAAAGGATGTCGACCTGGGCGCCGGCCTGCTCCAGCGCCTGCTTGGGACCGGTCAGTTCGACCTGCTCGAAACCGTCTGTTACCAAAAAGGCGACGCGTTTGCCGTTGAGGGAAGTGGCCATCGATAAGCTCCTGAGTCTGTGGGAGTTTGCCGCCGCAAGGGATCGGAGTGATCCGTTGGGCATTACAGATTCCGAAGCCGTGGCCTGAATGAAAGTTCCTGACAATTGCCCACTGGTGTGTCGTCTCGCGGTTTTTAGAGGTTAGAATCGCCGCCTGTCCCAGAGTGTGTACTTATGTCCCAAGAGCTGACCACCGAACAGATTCAACAATCGCTGCAAGGCATCAGTGTGCCTGCGCAACCGCAGATCATGGTGGATCTGCAAATGGAGCAGTACATGCCCGACCCCGACCTGGAGGTGATCGCCAAACTGATCGCCCAGGATCCAGGCTTGTCTGGCTCGCTGCTGAAAATTGTCAACTCGCCGTATTACGGCCTGAGCAACAAGATCACCTCGATTCAGCGTGCGGTGAACCTGCTCGGCAGCCGTTCGATCATCAATCTGATCAACGCGCAGTCGATCAAGGGCGAGATGAACGATGACACCATCGTCACCCTCAACCGTTTCTGGGATACCGCCCAGGACGTGGCGATGACCTGCCTGACGCTGGCCAAGCGTATCGGTACTCAAGCCGGCGACGAGGCTTACGCCTTGGGTCTGTTCCACGATTGCGGCGTGCCACTGATGCTGCAGCGCTTCCCCAACTATATGTCGGTGCTGGAAAAGGCCTACGCCAATGCCGGCGCCGAATGTCGGGTCGTCGATACCGAAAACAGCGAGTTCAACACCAACCACGCCGTGGTCGGTTACTACACCGCCAAGTCCTGGCGCCTGCCGGAGCATGTCAGCGCAGCCATCGCCAATCACCACAACGCCCTGGCAATTTTCAGCGATGAGTCTTCGCGCAACAGCCAGATGAAAAACCTGCTGGCGATCCTGAAAATGGCCGAACACATTTGCGCTTCGTATCGCGTGCTGGGCAACCAGACCGAAGATTTCGAATGGAACGCTGTCGGGCCGCTGGTACTCGACTATGTAGGGCTGTCGGATTACGACTTCGAAACCCTCAAACAAACGATCCGCGACCTCGGCGCGCATTGATTCGAGGACACCATGCCTGAACTGCCGGAAGTCGAAACCACCCGTCGCGGGATTGCCCCGCACCTGGAAGGCCAGCGTGTCAGTCGGGTGATCGTGCGTGACCGGCGATTGCGCTGGCCGATTCCCGAAGACCTCGATGTGCGCCTGTCGGGGCAGCGCATCGTGCTGGTCGAGCGCCGCGCCAAGTATCTGCTGATCAACGCCGAGGTCGGTACGTTGATCAGCCATTTGGGCATGTCGGGCAATTTGCGTCTGGTCGAGGCCGGGTTGCCGGCGCTCAAACATGAACACGTCGACATCGAGCTGGAGTCTGGGCTGGCGCTGCGCTACACCGATCCGCGCCGGTTCGGCGCGATGTTGTGGAGCAACGATCCGCTCAACCATGAATTGCTGATTCGCCTCGGCCCGGAGCCGCTGACTGATCTGTTCGATGGCGAGCGCTTGTTTCAGCTGTCGCGCGGGCGTTCGATGGCGGTAAAACCGTTCATCATGGACAACGCTGTGGTCGTGGGCGTCGGCAATATCTATGCGACCGAAGCGCTGTTTGCTGCCGGGATCGACCCGCGCCGCGAGGCCGGTGGGATTTCCCGGGGGCGATACCTGAAACTGGCGATCGAGATCAAACGCATTCTGGCCGCCGCCATTGAGCGTGGCGGTACGACGTTGCGTGATTTCATTGGCGGTGACGGCCAGCCGGGGTATTTCCAGCAGGAACTGTTTGTCTATGGCCGTGGTGGTGAACACTGCAAGGTCTGTGGCACAGGCTTGCGTGAAGTGAAGCTGGGCCAGCGGGCCAGTGTGTTCTGCCCGCGCTGCCAGACCTGAGGCAAAAAGCTGAAAAAGTCCTACGGTCTATAGTGAGTTGTCTCACTGTTCAGCCCGAAGGATCGTGCCATGAAGTTCTTGCAAGTCCTCGTTGTTGCGCTGCTGCTGTGTTCCAGTCTGGCTGTTCAAGCCACGGAAAACGGCAGCGGTGATCCACGCTACACCATCCAGAATCCACCGGCCTACGCCATGCTTGGCGATTTGCTGATTGCCCGACCTTTATTGGTGGTGGCGACGGTGATCGGTGCGGGGGCATTTGTCGTGTCGTTGCCGTTTACCGCGCTGGGTGGCGGGATCGGCGATGCGGGACAGGCGCTGGTGGTTGAACCGGCGAAAGCGGCGTTTGTGCGGTGTCTGGGGTGTACGGGGGAGGGGTTTGAGCAGCGTGAGTGAGCTGATCAGGATTTTGCTGTGTGGCTGACGGCCCTTTCGCGAGCAGGCTCGCTCCCACATTGGAATGCATTTCAAATGTGGGAGCGAGCTTGCTCGCGAAGAGGCCCGAGAGAGCGCTACAAATCCAGCGGATCAGGCCTTGCCGGTAATCTTGCGGTACTTCTCCATCAACTGTTCTTCAGTCTCCGGATGCGCCTCGTCCAGCGGAATGCAATCCACCGGGCAAACCTGCTGGCATTGCGGTTCGTCGTAGTGGCCGACGCACTGGGTGCACAGGTTCGGGTCGATCACGTAGATCTCTTCGCCCTGGGAAATGGCGGCGTTCGGGCACTCGGGTTCGCAAACGTCGCAGTTGATGCAATCGTCGGTGATGATCAGGGACATGCTAACTCCAGCCGGGGCGGCGGGCCCGGGCGCAATAAATCAATGCGCGCAATTGTGCCGCATTGGCGCCCGCAGTGCACGCGGGCGCCGTTTGAACGGTCGTTACTTCTTGAAGCGCAGGGTCAGCGCGTCAGCCACAGCCGGGTGGACGAACTTGCTGATATCGCCGCCCAGCGCGGCAATTTCCCGCACCAGCGTCGAGGAAATGAACGAATAACGTTCGGACGGGGTGAGAAACAGACTCTCCACATCCGGGGCCAACTGGCGGTTCATGTTGGCCAGCTGGAATTCGTACTCGAAGTCCGACACCGCGCGCAGTCCGCGCAGGAACACGTTGGCATTCTGCTCTTTGGCGAAATGCGCGAGCAGCGTCGAGAAACCGACCACTTCCACGTTCGGCAGATGTTTGGTCACCTCGCGAGCCAGTTCGACCCGTTGTTCCAGCGGGAACAGCGGGTTTTTCTTCGGGCTGGCGGCGACCGCAATGATCACGTGGTCGAACAGGCGCGAGGCGCGTTCGACCAGATCGCCATGGCCCTTGGTAATAGGGTCGAAGGTACCTGGGTACAACACTCGGTTCATCGCGTCGTCCTGGCGGGAGTCCGTTGGGGAATCGGATGGTATCGCAGCCGTCCCGGTCGGCCAAGTCGCCTGTTGGGTAAGAAAGCACTATAGACGATGGCAATAATCGGTTTTTTCACGGGTTTCTCAGCCGATCGACGAGGGATGTCGCCAGTTGCGCGGTCAGGCCATACACCGACAGCTGCGGGTTGGCGCCGATGCTGGTGGGGAACAGCGAGCCGTCGTGGATCGACAGATTAGCCAGTTGATGATGCCGGCCGAGACTGTCGGTGACCGCGCTTTTCGGGTCTTCGCCCATCGCGCAACCGCCCATGACGTGAGCGCTGCCGAGTCGCGTGCGATACAACTCGAGGCTCAAACCATCGATCAGCGTGCGTGCTTCGGTCAGGGTTTTCACGTAACGGGCGTCGGCGTGCATCGGCATCACCGATTTCGCGCCGCCGGCGAACTGGATTTCGGCCATGACCTGAAAGGCCCGGCGCAGGCCTTCCCATGCATATGGCGAAACCTGATAGTCGAGTACTGGCGAACCATCGCCCCGCAACTCGACTGCACCGCCCGTGCTGTCCGGGTGAAAACCGTCACGCAGCAAGGCCAGCATGGCGTGGGTGTGCGGCAGGTCAGCCATGTGTTGCGCACTTTCCTCACCAAAGCCGCCGAGCAGGGTGGCCGCCAGTGCCGGATGCAGCGGTGGTACTTCAAGTTTGAAGGCCATCGGCCCGGTGGTGCCGTCCTTCCACTGGAAATGGTCGGAATAGATCGACTGCGGCGCCCCGTAGAACGGGTTGATGACTTCGTCGAAGCGCGCGGCTGACATGTTCACCGGGTGCAGGAAGGTGCGTTTTCCGAGGTTTTCATGCGGATCCGGGGCGTCCGAACGCAGCAATAACGCCGGGCTGTTGATGCCTCCGCCAGCCAATACGTAATGCCGCGCTTTGACGGTGATTGTGCGCCCGGTCGGTGCAACGCAGCGCTCATCCATCGCCACGCATTGCAGGCCGGTGACCTTGTCGCCGCTGATCAGCAGTTTCTCCGCACGGGCCAGATAAAGCAGTTCGCCGCCCTTTTCCAGCGTCGCCGGAATGGTCGTGACCATCATTGATTGCTTGGCGTTGGTCGGGCAGCCCATGCCGCAATAGCCGAGATTCCAGCAGCCGCGCACGTTACGCGGGATCACGTGCCAGCTATAACCGAGCTGTTCGCAGCCTTTGCGGATCACATCGTTGTTGGCGTTGGGCGGCACCATCCACGGCGCGACGCCGAGTCGCTGTTCCATTTTCTCGAACCACGGCGCCATCTCGGCGGGGCTATGGCCTTTGACGTTGTGTTCCTTGGCCCAGTGTTCGAGGGTCGGTTCCGGGGTGCGAAAGCTTGATGTCCAATTGATCAGCGTGGTGCCGCCGACCGCGCGACCCTGGAGGATGGTGATCGCGCCGTCCTTGCTCATGCGGCCGATGCCTTCCTGATAGAGGCTGCTGTAGGCCTGGTCTTCAAGCATTTTGAAATCGGAGCTGGTTTTCAGTGGGCCTTCTTCGATCAGCAGGACTTTGTAGCCGGCGGCGCTGAGGATTTCGGCGGTGGTGCCGCCACCGGCGCCGCTGCCGATAATGGCCACGTCGGCTTCAAGGGTGAGGTCGTCGCTCAGTCGTGCGCCGTTGTAGGTTTTCCAGCCTCGGGCAAGTCCTTCGCGGAACGGGTCGGGTACGGGCATCGATCAGGTTCTCTTTATTATTTTGGATGCAAGGTATGGCGACTGGCCCCTGTGGGAGCGAGCCTGCTCGCGAAGGTCGCGACGGCGATCTCAAACGGTAGGCGGGCCGGGATAACCGCAATGCGCCCACGATTCTGCGCGGGTGTACCAGGCCATCATTACCATCTGCTGCAACGAGCTATGCCCCATGCGCAGCAGGCTTAACGAGCTGTTCTCCCAGCGCTCGAGGAAATGGCGCATGGCCTCGGGGCTGGCATTTTCCCAACTGCCCCAGATCCCGGTGAGTGGACCGCGCGTCACGGCCATGCCGAGGACGTCGAGCAGTTGCCGGGTGAGCTTGAACATTTCCGGCGACAGGTGATCGAGGCTGTAGTCCAGCGACTTGAGCGTGCCTTCAACAGCGCCCGGCATCTTCTCGGCTGCCACGGCGCCGTCGAGCATCACCGGAATCAGTGCGCGCAGAAACAGCAGATCGCCGTCGCGCAACGCCACGAAACCGTTGGCCGCGACGCTCGACGAGCAGCCGCTGAGGCTGGCACCGAGCCCGGCCGTGGCAAGGAACGCGGTGGCGCCGAGGCTGAATTTCAGCAGGCCACGGCGTGACAGTGCAGGTGTTTCGGTCAGGCTTGGGTGCATTATTTTTATTACCCGGCGGTGACGAATGTTTAGCGAATGAACAGCTTCTGAATCAGCTTCTGAATCGATTTGCCGTAGGGCGGGTAAATCAGTCTGGCTGCGTTGAACCGCTGTTTGATCAGCACGCCTTTGGCTTTGCTGAAGGTCAGGAAGCCTTCGTGACCATGGTAGTGGCCCATGCCCGAAGCGCCGATACCGCCAAACGGCATATCGTCCTGAGCCACATGCAGCAACGTGTCGTTCAGGCACACGCCGCCCGAATGGGTTTCGTGCAGCACCCGGTTCTGTTCGCGTTTGTCGTAGCCAAAGTAGTAAAGAGCCAGAGGACGTGGCCGCTGATTGATGTAAGCAAATGCCTGCTCCAGATCCTGATACGGCACGATCGGCAGCAGCGGGCCGAAGATTTCGTCCTGCATCACCGTCATCTCGTCGCTGACATTCAGCAGCACACTGTGCGGCATGCGTCGGCCCTGGCCCTGTTCGAACAGCGGAATCAACAGCGCGCCCTTGCTGGTCGCGTCGCTGACGTAGCCGTTGAGCCGCGCCAATTGGCGTTCGTTGATGATCGCGGTGTAGTCCGGATTGTCGGTGAGTGTCGGGTAAAAACCCTGCACGGCCTGGCGATAGGCTTCGACGAAAGCGCCGACCCGGTCTTCCGGTACCAGCACGTAATCCGGAGCAACGCAGGTCTGGCCGGCGTTGAGGGTTTTACCGAAGGCGATGCGTTCGGCAGCATCCTTGAGCGGCACATCGCGGGAGACGATGGCCGGCGACTTGCCGCCCAGTTCCAGGGTCACCGGCGTCAGGTTTTCGGCGGCGGCGCGCATCACGTGTTTGCCGATGCTGGTGGCGCCGGTGAACAGCAAGTGATCGAAGCGCAGGCGGGAGAATGCCACGCCGATGTCAGCCTCGCCGAGCACCACGCAGACCAGGTCTTCGGGGAAGATCCGCGCCAGCAACTGTTTCATCAACAAACCGGTGGCCGGGGTCGACTCGCTCAGTTTGAGCATCACCCGGTTACCCGCCGCCAAGGCGCCGACCAGTGGGCCGACGGCCAGATACAGCGGGTAATTCCACGGCACGATGACGCCGACCACGCCAAGAGGTTGATACACCACTTTCGCCGACGCCGGCTGGAACGCCATGCCAACCTTGCGCCGCGAGGCCTTCATCCAGCTCTTGAGGTGGCGGCTGGCGTAATGAATGCCGTGCAGGCTTGGCATCAGCTCGGCGAGCAGAGTTTCATCGGCACTGCGATGACTGAAATCGGAGCTGATCGCCTCGATCAATGCCTGACGCTCGTTGCTCAGCAAATCACTCAGTGCCTTGAGCCATTGCTGGCGCTGGGCGGCGGGTGGCATCGGATTGGCGGCATACGCGGCCCGCTGCGCCTCGAACAACCGGTCCAGCTCGGCCAGCGGTTGTTGCAGCGTTTGCAGGTAAGCAATGTCGGCAGTCATGGTCTGCTCCGGATTTATTGTAGTGATGAACTTTTTAGAGTCTATGCTCTAGAAAGTCAAATGACTTCCTTGCACAGCATTGTTTTATCCATTTCCGGTTAGGTCGTAAGATGCCCCCCAACGCACTCTGAATTAAAGCTCAAGCCATGGCCCCACGAATAAAAACCAGCGAGCGTATCGTGCTGAACAGCCTTGAGCTGTTCAATCAGCAGGGCGAGCGCAGCATCAGCACCAATCACATTGCCGCCCATATGGAGATTTCTCCGGGCAACCTGTACTACCACTTCCCCAACAAGCAGGCGATCATCGCCGTGTTGTTCAGTGAGTACGAAAGCCTTGTGGACAGCTTTCTGCGCCCGCCGCAGGGGCGCGCGGCGACGGTCGAGGACAAGCGTTTCTATCTCAAGGAATTGCTCTCGGCGATGTGGCGCTACCGCTTTCTGCACCGCGATCTCGAGCATCTGCTCGACAGCGATCCGGAGTTGGCCGCCCGTTATCGGCGCTTTTCCCAGCGCTGCGTGATTCAGGGCGCGGCGATCTACGAAGGTTTTGTTGCCGCCGGGATCCTTGATATGGATCGCGTGCAGATCGAATCCCTGACCCTCAATGCCTGGATCATCCTGACGTCGTGGGTGCGCTTCCTGTGCACCACCCGCGAAAACTCCAACCACCTCAGTGAGCAAGCCATTAAACGTGGCGTGTACCAGGTGCTGGTGCTGGAAGCCGGGTTTGTCACCGAACAGGCGCGAGACGAGGTCAATGCGTTGTTCGAGGAGTTCTACGTGCCGCTGGCCCAGGCCCTCGAAGACGTGAAATAAACTGTTCTGTTGAAATCCCTCAGGAGCCCCGTTATGCCGATTGCGCAACTGATCAGCCCCGAAGCACTGGATGCCCGCAAGGCGCAGCCGGGGCTGGTGATTCTCGATTGTCGTTTTGCCCTCGAAGACCCGGACTACGGTCAGCGCAGCTATGCCGAAGGGCACATTGCCGGGGCGAGCTTCGCCGATCTTGAACGTGACCTCAGCGGCACCGTGGTCAAGGGTGTGACCGGTCGGCATCCGTTGCCCGAGACAGCGGCGTTGATTGAGCGTCTGCAGGCGTGGGGTATCAACAACGACAGCGACGTGGTTTTGTACGACGACGGTCCCGGTGCCTACGCGGCGCGGGCGTGGTGGTTGCTGGCGTGGCTGGGCAAGCGCGATGGCGTGTTCATTCTCGATGGCGGGCTCAAGGCGTGGCATGCGGCGGGGTTGCCGTTGAGTCTGGATGCGCCGGCGGTCAGTCGCGGTACTTTCAGTGGTCAACCGGACATGAGTCTCCTGCTCAGCGCCGAGCAACTGCAACAGCGGCTTGGTCAACCGGCGCTGACGTTGATCGATGCCCGGGCTTTGCCGCGTTTCAAAGGCGAGGTCGAGCCGATTGATCCGGTTGCCGGGCATATTCCCGGTGCGCAATGCGCGGCGTTCACCGACAACCTCGGCAGTGATGGACGATTCCTGTCGGCGGATCAACTCAAGCAGCGTTTTGCCGCGAAGCTCGGTGAGCGTTCGCCAGCCGATCTGGTGGCGTATTGCGGTTCCGGCGTGACGGCGTGTCACAACCTGTTTGCCTTGTGTCTGGCGGGTTATCCGTTGGGATCGTTGTATGCCGGGTCGTGGAGCGAGTGGATCAACGAGCCTTCGCGCGGTATCGCCACCGGCGAATAATTCGCACAAATCCACCCTGTGGGAGCGAGCCTGCTCGCGAATGCGTCCTGTCAGCCACTATTTCTTGGACTGACACACCGCTTTCGCGAGCAGGCTCGCTCCCACTTTGGTTATTCGTTGTCTGAAGGAAATTGTCGGGCGCTGCGGTACGCGGCGGGTCCGACGCCATAAGCCTGCTTGAACTGCCGGCTCAAATGGCTCTGGTCGGCAAACCCTAGTTGCGTGGCAACCTCCACCGGCAAGCAGCCGTGCTGCAGGAGTGCACGGGCCTGGGCGATGCGTTGCTGGATCAGCCAGGTGTGCGGCGGCATACCAGTAGCGCGGCGGAATACTCGGGCGAAATGGAACGGCGACAGATTGACCGCCGCCGCCAGTTCTTCCAGTGACGGTGGCGCCGCCACTTGTGCGTGCAGCAGTTCTTTGCCCAACAGCACCGCGCGGTGTTCCTTGCCGGCTCGTCCGGGCACCGGCACTGCCGCATGGCGCTGCAACAGCAGCAACATCATCTCGCGCCACAGCGTTTGCTGTTGCAGCGCGGTGGCCGGGCTTTCGAGCAAACGGTGCAACTGGGCAAAGCCGTTGACCAGATCCGCATCGCGATACAGCGTGGCGCCGAACGCCGGCAGGTGGGTGGTGGACAGCTCCAGCTCATCCAGCAGCGAAACGATTTGCGCGGTATCGGGATAAAACGCCCGGTACAGCCAGCCATCCTCGGTGCCTTTGTGCCCGGTGTGCAGTTCGTCCGGATTGATCAACACCAGTGTGCCGCTGCCGGCCAGATGTTCGGCGCCGCGATAGCGATAACGCTGAGCGCCGGCCATGATCATGCCGATCACGAATCCGTCGTGCACATGCGGGGCGAAACGATGCTCGATGTAGCGTGCCGACAACAGCTCGACCCCGGCCAGCGGCGCGGTTTGCCAGAAGCGGATCGACTCGCCCTGATCGCTCATGCGGGTAGGCGAGCCAGCCACTGCGGGATGCGTCGTTCCAGGTAATAACCGGGCTGACGAATCGAGCCGTCGACGAATCCGACATGTCCGCCGCGTGCCTGCAGTTCGAAGGCAGTCGAGGCCGACAGCTCACTGGCCTGCGGCAAGCTGTGCGGGAACACAAACGGATCGTCCGCCGCCTGAATGATCAGGGTCGGCGTGCGGATTTCGCCGAGGAAATAGCGGCTCGAGGCGCGACGATAGTAATCCTCGGCATCATTGAAACCGTGCAACGGCGCGGTCACCCGGCCATCGAAATCCCAGAACGTACGCATGTTTTCCAGCGAACCGAGGGCTGCCAGCGCGGCGAGTCCGTCTTCACGCCCGTCGTGCTGAAACTGCCGCTGCTTGTTCTTGATGTACGCAACCATCTCGCGCATGAAGTGCGCCTGATAGACCTTGGAAAATCCCTGGCCGATGCGGTCGGCACATTGATCGAGGCGAAACGGCACGGACACCGCCACCGCGCCGAGCACGCCGCTGGCACTGCCGGTTTCCCCGAGATGCTTGAGCAGCACGTTACCGCCGAGGGAGTAGCCGACGGCATACAACGGTGCCAATGGTCGTTTGGCGCGCAGGTGTCTGATGGTTTCGGCGAGGTCTTCGCTGGCGCCGGAGTGGTAGCTGCGCGGCAGCAGATTCGGCTCGCCCGAGCAGCCGCGCCAGTTCAGCGCAACGCTGGCCCAGCCTCGCTCGGCCAGCGCTTTCTGGATACCGGCCACATAAGGCGAGTTGGAGGAACCGGTCAGGCCGTGCAACACCAATACCAGTGGTGCATCCGCTGTGTGCGGGCCGTGCCAGTCGAGATCGAGGAAGTCGCCATCCTCAAGCCACAGGCGCTCGCGCTCGCGTTCGATATGCACGGTTTTGCGCCACAGCGGCCCCCACAAGGTTTGCAGGTGCGGATTGCCGAGGCCGAAGGCCGGTGTGAAGCGAAGGCTGGATGGTACTGAGGACAATGACTGCACGGTAACTCTCAACAGGTCTTGCGCTAAGCGGCAGGCATGGAACCGACCGCTTTCATTGAAAGCGCTTAACTTGCCACAAAGCCCGGATTGACGCGACACGTGCCCTCGTCTGTCTGACCGGAAGGCGTGGTCTCAGGTGTCGGCAATGGCTGCTGTTCGACAGTGGCCCCTGCGGTCACTGTCAGCCACCGCTGTGGCGACAGGTGTCGGTTCATTGCCTGTTTGATGTCTGTAACGGTCAGTCGCTGCACTTGTTGTGCGGCGTAGTCCAGGTCGAGCGGCAAGTCATAACGATTGATTTCGACCAGCCTGGCCAGTATCTGTCGGTTGCTGGCGCTGCGCATCACATTCATGTTGGCCAGCCTGCGCTTGAGTTGATCGAGTTCGTGCTGGGTCGGTCCATCGCGCAGAAAGTCATCCAGCAGGGTTCGTACCAGAGAGACGGTACCTGCGCTGAACTGGCTGCCGGTTTGCAGAGTGATGGTCAGTAACCCCGAACCCCCTGCCCAGTTGATGTTTTCACTGTGGACACCGTACACCAGGCCGCGCTTGTGCCGCAGCTCTGTTATCAGTCGACTGTTGTGTGTGCCGCCGAGGATCAGGCTGGCGGCATATAGCGCGGCCCGATCGGCGTGTCGGGGCGGTACGCTGGGCTGGGCGAATATCACATGGGTCTGGTTTTTGGCGATTTCGACATGACGGGTCATGACCCTACCGGGTGTAGCTGTCGCTGAAGCGGTGTCGGAACCGAGGGGCTTGGGCAAGGCATTGCTGATTTGCAGGCTGATCGTCTGCGCCTGCTCCAGAGAAAGATCGCCCACCAATGTGATTTGCGCATGACGCGCGGCATAGTAGCGGCGGTGGAAGTCCTGCACGACTGCCCGGGTCACCGCGCTCAGGCCCTGTCTGGTTCCATAAGCCGAGAGGCTGAAAGGGCTGTCTGGAGCGAGCAATGCCTTGATCTGCTGCTCGGCCAGTAGAGCGGCATCGTCTTCCTCCTCCGCGAGGGCTGCGCGCATTTCGTTTTTCACATGCGTGAGCCGTTCTTCGCTGAGCAGTGGCTCGCCAAAGATCTGCGCCAGCAGTTCCAGTGCCGGTTTGCGTTTGTCGGGAGCGCTCAGACTGCGCAAGGAGAAACTGGCGCGATCATGATTGATGTCCATCGCCAATTGGGCACCCAGGCCATCGAAGGTTTCGAAGATCGCTGACAGGTCCTTGCCGGGCACACCTTCGTTGAGCAGTGAAAACGTCGTGGCAGCAAGTCCGGGCAGAGCTCCATCGCGAGCACTGCCAGCAGCGAAGCTGACATTGATATCGAACATGGGCAGGTCAGGCACGCGCACGAACAGTACCTTGGTGCCGCTCAGGGTCTTCCACCCGTTTATCTTCAAAGGGCGCGGCTTGATCACGACTTCTTTGATGTCATCAAGCGATTGCAGGCGCGGGGTATCGGCTCGCACTGTCATCGCAGTCAGGCAGAAAGCCAGCCCGAGGCTCTGCAACACCAGCCATGCAAGGCGTACAAGATCATTCATTGGCAGCCACCGTCTGTACGTGTGCGACGCTCAGCCGTCGGCGTGTCAGCCAGGTCGCGGCAGTCTCGCGAATGTCTTGCGGTGTCACTTTGGCAAGCGCATCGGCATCTTCATCGAGCAAGCGCCAGGGCAGGTCGATGGCCTGCAGATTGCCGAGCATTCTGGCTTGCTGATCGATCGAGTCCTGGGCATACACCTGCTGTGCGATCAATCGAGTGCGCGCACGTTCGAGTTCTTCGGGGGATGGCGCAGTGCTGTGTAGCTCCGCAATCAACTGCCACACCCGTGCTTGCGCAGTGTCGAGATCGGCGAGGGGCGGATCGGCCAGTTCGGCAGTCAACAGCAACAAGCTGTCGCCGCGGGTTCGTTCGTTGTAGGAAGTGTCGATCCGGCTGAACATTTGCTCGGTGAATTGCAGATGCTTTGGCAGGCGCCCACTGCTGGCGCCGGCAAGCAGAACGTTGATCAGGCGCAACGCCTGCACGGTGCGCGGGTCTTTCGCCGTTGCCAGCCCCGGGACATTGAACGCCATCAACAGACGCGGCGTGTGGACCGGGCTGTGCAATGTCAACCGGCGCTCTCCCGGATGTTCCAGTTCCACAGGTCTGAGCAGGCGCGGAACAGGACGCCGGACGAGTGCGCCGAAGTAGCGCTCGGCCAACGGTTTGACTTGCTCCAGCGTGATATCGCCGACGATCACCAGCACCGCATTACCCGGAACATAACGGGTCTGGTACCAGTGGCGAAGTTCATTCACGTCCACGCGTTGCAGGTCACGCATCCAGCCGATAGTGGGTGTGCGATGGCTGTTGGAAAAGTGGGCCAGACCGCTGAAGTGTTCCAGTTCGGCGGCGTCGGCATTGTCATCGACACGCAGGTGGCGCTCTTCGCGAATCACCGCCATTTCCGCTTTCAGGTCTTCGGCCCGCAGATGAGCGGTAGACATCAGGTCGGCCATCAACTCGAAAGCCACCCCCAGGTATTGGGGGGCCAGGGTCTGGTGAAAGCTGGTGACATCTTCGTCGGTAAAGGCATTTTCACGGGCCCCTAGTGATTCCAGGATCCGCGAGGCCTCTCCATTACAGGTTTTGCTACTGCCTTTGTAGAGCATGTGTTCGAGAATATGCGACAGCCCGGTCTGCCCGGGAGCTTCATCGCTGGAGCCGACCTTGATCAACAAATGTGAGGTGACCAGCGGTGCGCGGTGATCTTCGCGCACGAGTACCTGCAGACCGTTGTCCAGAGTGAATTGATGCGTCGGTGCAGGAACGGCGGCCAGCGACATCAAGGGCGCCAGGCAGAGAAATAGCAGCATCCGGCTGAAAAATGTGTCCATACGTAAATTGTCCTCAGTGGTTAACGCAGGTTGCGGCAACCACTGTGGCAATCTTCGGCGGGCGAGGTGCGGTAACTATTTACCGCACGGGATGCGGAGGTTTCAGACGCTGCGCTGCCATAACGCGTAATACACGCGGCCAGACTTTTGTTCGCGGTGCAGGCGCCAGTTGGCCGGCAGACCGAGGGTCGAAGGCGCTGTTTCGCTTTCGGTGTACACCCACGCGTCATCCGCCAGCCACTGGCGTTCTTCCAGCAGGGTGCAAACGGCCGGCAGCAGGTTTTGATTGAACGGCGGGTCGAGGAACACCAGGTCGAACGCGCTGGCAGTCTGGGTTTCCAGATAACGCAGCGCATCGGCGGTCTGCACCTGGCCGTTGGTGCAGCGCAGGGTGCCGAGGTGCTCCTTCAGGCTGGAGACGGCAATGTTGCTGGCATCCAGCGCCTGACCCATGCCCGCGCCACGGGACAGTGCTTCGAGAAACAGCGCGCCACTGCCGGCGAACGGGTCCAGCACCTTGGCCCCTTCAACGTACGGCGCGAGCCAGTTGAACAGGGTTTCACGCACGCGGTCCGGCGTCGGGCGCAGGCCCGGTGCATCGGGGAAGCTCAGCTTGCGGCTGCGCCATTGGCCGCCAATGATGCGCAACTGATTCACACCGTTGTGAACGTTTTGCGCAGGTTTTTTTGGGGAACGAGTTGCCATTAATGCTCCGGAACCCCGAGCGGTTGCTCGGCAGGTTTATCAGATGGGGCCGGTAACGGCTTTTGCGGCACGGTCGGGCCAGCGGTGACGATGACCATTTTGTCCGTGCTCAAATGTTTGTTCAGGGCGTCGCGGACTTGCTCCACGGTCAGGCTTTGCGACTGACGCATGAAATCGTCCAGATAGCTCAGCGGCAGATTATAGAAGCCCATCGCGCCGAGTTGGCCGACGATATCGGCATTACTCGCGGTGGACAGCGGGAAGCTGCCGGCCAGTTCGCGTTTGGCATCGTCGAGTTCTTTCTGCGTCGGCCCCGTTTTCAGGTAGTCGGCGAGCACGTCCTGCACCAGTTTCAGGGTGCCTTCGCTCATTTCCGCGCGGGTCTGCAGGTTGATCATGAACGGGCCGCGCGCTTGCATCGGGCTGAACGCCGAGTACACGCCATAGGTCAGGCCGCGCTTCTCGCGCACTTCGCTCATCAGGCGCGTGCCGAAGCCGCCGCCACCGAGGATCTGGTTACCCATCGACAGCGCAGCGTAATCCGGGTCGTCACGGTCGATGCCCAGTTGCGCGAGCATCAGATTGGTCTGCTTCGACGGGAACTCGATGTGGTTGATGCTGGCCTTCGGTTCCTGCGGCTGAGCGATCTTCGCCAGCGCCGGGCCTTTCGGCAGGGCAGAAGAGACCTGATTGGCAATCGCCTCGGCTTCTGCGCGAGACAAGTCGCCGACCAGCGCGATCACCACGTTGCCAGCGGCGTAAGCCTTGGCGTGGAATTCACGCAATTGCGCGAGGGTGATCTTCGGCACGCTTTGCGGATTGCCGTCGCTCGAATGCGCGTACGGGTGATCACCATACAGACGCTTCATCAGCTCAAGGCTGGCGAGTTTGCCGGGGTTCTGTTTCTGGTATTCGAAACCGGCGAGCATCTGGTTCTTGATGCGCGCGAACGAGTCGGCCGGGAAGGTCGGTTTGCCGATGACTTCCGCGAACAGCTTCAAAGCAGGCTCACGCTTGTCGGCAGCACTCAGGCTGCGCAGCGAGGCCAGCGCCATGTCCTTGAAAGCACCGTTGCCGAAATCCGCACCCAGGCCTTCGAAGCCTTGAGCGATGGCACCAACGTCTTTGCCGGCGACACCTTCGTTGAGCATTGCGTTAGTCAACACCGCCAGTCCCGACGCATTGCCGTCCTGGCTGCTGCCGGCGGCGAAGATCAGGCGCATGTCGAACATTGGCAGTTCGTGGGCTTCGACGAACAGAACCTTGGCGCCCTCGGCGGTGTTCCAGGTTTGCACGTCGAGCTTGCGGCTGGCCGGGGCCTTGCCGTCGAGTTCGGCCAGCGATTGCAGCTTCTGGCTGGTCTTGGCGTTGTCGAGGGCTTCGCTGGCCTTGCTGTCAGCGCTTGGCGACAGATAGAAAGCTGTCGAGCCGATCACCGCAATGGCGATCAGGCCGAGCAGCATCAAACGTGGGGTTTTGCGCTCACTCATGAGTCGTCTCCAGTGGCAGGACGTGGGCGACGCTGAGACGTTCGCGGGTGAAATACAGCTTGGCGGCGTTCTGGATGTCTTGCGGGGTCACGCTTTCCAGATCGGCGAGTTCGGTGTCCATCAGCTTCCATGACAGGCCGACGGTTTCCAGTTGGCCAATCGCCGTGGCCTGGCTTGTGATCGAATCACGTTCGAAGACCAGGCCGGCAATCACTTGCGCACGCACGCGCTCCAGTTCTTCAGCGGACGGCGCGGTGGTTTTCAGCTGTTCCAGCAACTTCCACAGACCAGCCTCGGCTTGCGCCATGGTCTTTTTCTTCTGGGTGTTCGGGGTTGCCGACAGGGTGAACAGGCTGTCGCCACGGGTGTAGGCGTCGTAGCTCGACGAACCGCCGGAGACCAGCTCTTCGCCGCGCTCCAGTTGCGTCGGGATACGACCGCTGTAACCACCGTCGAGCAGCGCCGAGATCAGGCGCAAGGCGTTGACCGAGCGCTTGTCTTCAGCGGTGGCGATGCTTGGCACGTTGAAACCGAGCATCAGGCTAGGCAGCTGAGTCTGCACACGCAGGGTGATCTGGCGTTCGCCCGGCTCAGCCAGTTCCAGCGGCTTTTTCGCCGGCGGCACGTCGCGCTTGGCGATCGGGCCGAAATAGCGTTGGGCGAGGGTTTTCACTTCATCTGGAGTGACGTCGCCGACGACCACCAGCGTGGCGTTGTTCGGCACGTACCAGGATTGGTACCAGTGGCGCAGCTCTTCGACCTTCATGCGGTCGAGGTCGGCCATCCAGCCGATGGTCGGTGTGTGGTAACCGCTGGCCGGGTAGGCCATGGCTTTGTAACGCTCGTAGGCTTTGGACATCGGCTTGTCATCGGTGCGCAAGCGGCGCTCTTCCTTGATGACTTCGATCTCCTTGGCGAACTCGTCGGCCGGCAGGCGCAGATTGGCCATGCGGTCGGCTTCCAGCTCAAAGGCTACGCCCAGGCGGTCGCGGGCCAGCACCTGGTAATACGCGGTGAAGTCATCGCTGGTGAAGGCGTTCTCTTCGGCGCCCAGATCACGCAGGATCAGCGACGCTTCGCCGGGGCCGACTTTTTCGCTGCCCTTGAACATCATGTGCTCGAGCGCGTGGGACAGACCGGTCTGGCCCGGGGTTTCGTAGCTGGAGCCGACCTTGTACCAGACCTGCGAGACCACCACTGGCGCGCGATGGTCTTCGCGCACGACGACCTTGAGGCCATTGTCGAGGGTGAATTCGTGAGTCGGTTGCGGGTCGGCCGCCAGGGCCGAAAGGGGCAGGCAGACTGTGCTGAGCAGCAGGCCTGCAGCGCGGCGGGCTAGAGCATTCATTCGTTTTTTAACCTGTTGGGCTGCCCGCTTGGTCTTAGCCTAGGCGGGCGAGGAGGTGCTAGGATACTGATCCGTTTTACTGGCGGCCACGCCTATCAAGCCACTTATCGGTCGATAGGTTGTATGGGTTCCCGGCAGAAGCTTTGAGTTTGTCAGCTAAACTCTGCGTTTTCGCCGACGATGCCGTTCCAGTCCTTCGTATTAATCGACCTTTGAGGTGCCTGTGGCGCCTCGACAAAATGTTGCGCGTGAACAAGCTGGATGAAACACAGTCTGTTCTGCATCGAATATTTATTTGCCGGGGCGCCCTTATGGCGCGTCGCTACCGTGAGATAGCCGTCCTCCATGTTTGGTTCCAACGACGACAAGAAGACCCCAGCTGCGGCTGGCGAGAAGAAAAGCCTGTTCGGATGGCTGCGTAAGAAACCGCAGGAACCCGTCGTCGAACAGCCGCCCGCGATTCCTGAGCCTGCGCCGGAACCTGCTCCGGTTATAGAAGAAGAGCCGGCACCGATTGTGTTGCCGATTGCCGAGCCGGTGTTGCAACCGGTTGAGCCAGAGCCAGAGCCTGAAGCGCCTGTGGCGGCTGAGCTGCCGCTGACCCCGGCGGCCGAGCCGTGGCTGACTTTGCCGGTGGCGGAAGAGCCGGTGGCATTGGTTGAAGAAGCTGCGCCACATATCACCCCGGAAATTCCTGCACCTGCTGCGTTTGTGCCAGAGGTGGCTCCGGCGCCTGTGGTTGAGCCGGTTGTTGAGCCTGCGCCGGTTGTTGCTGAGCCTGTTGCGCCGGCGTTTGTTGCTTCGGTTCCTCCGGTCGTTCAGGCGCCCGAGCCTGCACCTGCACCTGCACCTGCACCTGCACCTGCACCTGCACCTGCACCGGTTGTCGCTGCTCCTGTTACTCCAGTTGAAGTGATTGCCGAGGCCCCAGTCGAAGCGCCGCGCACCGAAGAAACCAAAGCCGGTTTCTTCGCCCGCCTCAAGCAAGGCCTGTCGAAAACCAGCGCCAGCATCGGCGAGGGCATGGCCAGCCTGTTTCTCGGCCGCAAAACCATCGACGACGATCTGCTCGATGACCTCGAAACCCGTCTGCTCACCGCCGACGTCGGCGTCGAAGCCACCACGCAAATCATCCAGCGTCTGACTCAGAAGGTCGCCCGCAAAGAGCTGGCCGATGCCGACGCGCTGTACAAATCCCTGCAGGCCGAACTGGCCGCGATGCTCAAACCGGTCGAACAACCGCTGAAAATCGCCTCGCAGAACAAGCCATTCGTGATTCTGGTGGTTGGCGTCAACGGCGCTGGCAAAACCACCACCATTGGCAAACTGGCGAAGAAGCTGCAACTGGAAGGCAAGAAAGTCATGCTCGCCGCCGGTGACACCTTCCGCGCTGCTGCCGTGGAGCAATTGCAGGTCTGGGGCGAGCGCAACAAGATCCCGGTCATCGCTCAGCACACCGGTGCCGACTCGGCTTCGGTGATCTTCGACGCCGTGCAGGCCGCCAAGGCCCGTGGCATCGACGTGTTGATCGCCGACACCGCTGGTCGTCTGCACACCAAAGACAACCTGATGGAAGAGCTGAAAAAGGTTCGTCGAGTGATCGGCAAGCTCGACGCCGACGCGCCGCACGAAGTGCTGCTGGTGCTCGATGCCGGTACCGGCCAGAACGCGATCAACCAGGCCAAGCAATTCAACCAGACCGTCGAACTGACCGGCCTGGCGCTGACCAAGCTCGACGGCACCGCCAAGGGCGGGGTGATTTTCGCCCTGGCCAAGCAGTTCGGCCTGCCGATCCGCTACATCGGCGTCGGTGAAGGCATCGACGACTTGCGTACCTTTGAAGCCGAACCCTTTGTCCAGGCACTGTTTGCCGAGCGGGAGCGTTCATGATTCGTTTCGAACAGGTCGGTAAACGCTACCCGAACGGTCACGTCGGCTTGCATGAGCTGAGCTTTCGAGTCCGTCGTGGCGAGTTCTTGTTTGTCACCGGCCACTCCGGTGCCGGTAAATCCACCTTGTTGCGCCTGTTGCTGGCGATGGAGCGTCCGACCAGCGGCAAACTGCTGCTGGCCGGGCAAGACCTGAGCACCATCAGCAACGCGCAGATTCCGTTTTTGCGCCGGCAGATTGGCGTGGTGTTCCAGAATCACCAGTTGCTTTTCGATCGCACGGTGTTCAACAACGTCGCCTTGCCGCTGCAGATTCTCGGGCTGTCCAAGGCCGAAATCGCCAAGCGTGTCGACTCGGCGCTGGAGCGCGTGGCGCTGTCGGATAAAACCGATCTGTATCCGGGCGACCTGTCCACCGGTCAGCAACAGCGCGTCGGCATCGCCCGCGCCATCGTGCACCGCCCGGCCTTGCTGCTGGCGGACGAACCAACCGGTAACCTCGACCCGCGTCTGGCGGCGGAAATCATGGGCGTGTTCGAAGACATCAACCGTCTGGGCACCAGCGTACTGATCGCCAGTCACGACCTGGCCCTGATTGCGCGCATGCGCCACCGCATGTTGACCCTGCAACGCGGCCGATTGATCGGCGACGGGGAGGCCGGCGAATGAGTGCGACACGCAGTCCGAAGGTTTCCGAGCGTGTGGCCCCGAAAGCCGCCGATCCGCAGCCGCCAAAGAAGAAAAAGCACGACGATGATGACGGCCCGGACTTCGCCACGTTGTTCCGTGCCTGGGTCGAAAGCCATCGCGCCAGCCTGCTCGACAGCCTGCGCCGTCTCGGCAAGCAGCCGATCGGCAGTTTTTTCACCTGTATGGTGATGGCGGTTGCGCTGAGTCTGCCAATGGGCTTGTCGCTGTTGCTCAACAATGTAGAGCGTCTTGGCGGTTCGTGGCAGCGGGCGGCGCAGATCTCGCTGTATCTGCAACTCGACGCGAGCCCGGAACAAGGCGAATCGTTGCGCGAGCAGATCAAAGGCATGCCCGGCGTAGCTGATGCTGAATATGTCGGCCGTGATCAGGCGCTGGAAGAGTTCCAGCAACAGTCCGGACTCGGCGAAGCCCTGCGCGAGCTGCCGGAGAACCCGTTGCCGGGCGTGGTGCTGGTCACCCCGAACGAAGTCGACAAGCCGACCCTGGAAGCATTAAGACAAAAACTTTCCGAGCTGCCCAAGGTACAACAGGCGCAACTTGATCTAGTCTGGGTCGAGCGTCTGGCCGCCATCCTCAAGCTTGGCGATCGTTTTGTCTTCGGTCTGACGGTGCTGCTGGTTTCTGCATTACTTTTGGTGATAGGCAATACCATTCGTCTTCATATTGAAAACCGCCGCACAGAGATAGAAGTGATTAAACTCGTCGGCGGCACTGACAGCTATGTGCGTCGTCCCTTCCTTTATATGGGCGCGTTGTATGGCTTCGGTGCGGGACTGTTGTCCTGGGGCGTATTGGCGTTCGGCCTGAACTGGCTGAACGATGCGGTGGTTGGACTGGCCGGCTTGTACGGCAGTGATTTCGCGCTGGCCGGAGTGCCAGTTGCCGACGGTCTGTCGCTCTTGCTTGGCGCGGTGCTGTTGGGTTATATCGGTGCATGGATTGCAGTCGCACGCCATCTCAGGGAGCTGGCGCCGAAGTAGAATCTTTTTTTGCGCGTGATTGACCTTGCGGTTTTTTTGGGAACTTGTACTTGAATTCCCGGTCAATTTTTCGCAGTGCCGAGAGGCACGAGTATGTAAGTGGGAGGTTTTTTCGTATGACCAATTCTTTGCAGCCTGCGTATGCGTTGGTTCCGGGTGCGAACCTGGAAGCCTACGTGCACACCGTCAACAGCATTCCATTGCTGACGCCGGAGCAGGAGCGTGAACTGGCCGAGAGTCTCTACTATGAGCAGGATTTGGGGGCGGCTCGGCAGATGGTGCTCGCCCACCTGCGTTTTGTCGTACATATCGCCCGTAGCTATTCCGGCTACGGTCTGGCTCAGGCTGACCTGATCCAGGAAGGTAACGTCGGCCTGATGAAGGCCGTGAAGCGTTTCAACCCGGAAATGGGTGTGCGTCTGGTGTCGTTCGCCGTGCACTGGATCAAGGCGGAAATTCACGAGTTCATTCTGCGCAACTGGCGCATTGTGAAAGTCGCGACCACCAAGGCCCAGCGCAAGCTGTTCTTCAACCTGCGCAGCCAGAAGAAACGTCTGGCATGGCTGAACAACGAGGAAGTCCACCGTGTGGCGGAAAGCCTCGGCGTTGAACCGCGTGAAGTGCGCGAGATGGAAAGTCGCCTGACCGGCCATGACATGGCCTTCGACCCGGCTGCTGAAGCCGACGACGACAGCGCTTTCCAGTCGCCGGCCAACTACCTGGAAGACCACCGGTACGACCCGGCGCGTCAACTGGAAGATGCCGACTGGAGCGACAACTCCAACCACAACCTGCACGAAGCGCTGGAAGTGCTGGACGAACGTAGCCGCGACATCCTCTATCAGCGTTGGCTGGCAGAAGAGAAAGCCACGCTGCACGACCTGGCGCAGAAGTACAACGTGTCGGCCGAGCGGATCCGTCAGCTCGAGAAGAGCGCGATGAACAAGCTCAAATTGTCGATCGCCGCATAACCGGCGCCTCGGCAATAAAAAAACGCCCCGATCAGCGATGATCGGGGCGTTTTTTATGCGCATATGTCAGGGCAGCATTAATCCCTGTGGGAGCTGGCTTGCCAGCGATGGCGTCGGGTCAGTCACGCAGATGTTGTCTGAATCACCGCTATCGCGGGCAAGCCCGCTCCCACAGGAATTTTCAGTGTCTACAAAAACAGTGACTGGCTATCGAGACCAAGGCGCCCGCCGCGAATCATTGAGCCCCAGCAAATAGCTATCCCCACCCAGCTGACTCATCTGCTGCCGAATCCACCCGGCCCGGCGCGACACATAAGCGGTCGGATGGCTGGCACTCCACACCCGCGGATTCGGTAAAACAGCAGCCAGATAACTCGCCTGCTGCCGTGACAGCGACTTCGCGCTGACACCAAAGTGATGGCGGGCGGCGGCCTCGGCACCGAACACCCCGTCATCCCACTCGACGCTGTTCAGATACACCTCAAGAATCCGTTGCTTGGGCCAGAGCACCTCGATCAGCGCAGTAAACCAGGCTTCCAGGCCTTTACGCAGATAGCTGCGCCCGGCCCAAAGAAACAGGTTCTTCGACACCTGTTGACTCAAGGTGCTGGCACCACGAATCGAGCCGCCGAGCTCGTTGTGCGCCAGCGCTGCCTGGATCGCACTGAAGTCAAAACCCCAGTGCTCCGGGAATTTCTGATCCTCGCCGGCCATGACCGCGACTTTGAGATCGTCCGAGATTTCGTCCCATGGCTTCCACGTGCGCTGCAGGTCGATCGGCTCGCCATCGACCCACGATTCGATCTTGCGCTCGACCATCAACGCCGTGCCCGGCGGCGGCACGAAGCGAAACACCAGCACCAGCAAGATGCTGCCGCCCGCGAACCAGAGCAGGGCCTTCGTGAGACGACGGAAAATAGTACGCAGCATAGAGATGGCTTGGCCGAACCGGTGGAGCGGGCCATTATACAGACCCTGCCGATCGCGTCTGACTGGAGTTCCCAATGCTGCGTGGCTTTTTGATGCTGTCCGCTTTTTTCGGTTTCACCGGGGTCGCTTTGGGTGCGTTCGCCGCCCATGGCCTGAAAAACCGCCTGACACCCGAGTATCTGGCGATTTTCCATACCGGCGTCACCTATCAATTGGTCCACACCCTGGCACTGTTCGGTGTGGCGCTGTTGGCCACGCAGATTCAGGGGCGGCTGGTCGCTTGGGCGGGCGTATCGTTCACCGTCGGTATCCTGCTGTTCTCCGGTAGCCTGTACGTGCTCACCACCACCGGCATCAGCAAGCTTGGCATCATCACCCCGTTCGGTGGCCTGGCATTTCTGGCCGGATGGGTTTGCCTGGGGCTCGCCGCCTGGCGCCTGCAACCAACCGCTTGACGCTTGGTGCTGACCTTTAGGTCATGATCGGGCTAGAATGCCAGCCCCTAAAAATGATGGCGGCGTTGCGCATGCGCATTCAGTTGAACGGTGAATCCCTTGAACTGCCCGACGGTGAAACCGTTGCGGCCCTGATCACTCGTCTGGAACTGACCGGGCGTCGAGTGGCAGTCGAACTCAATCTGGATATCGTCCCGCGCAGCCAGCATGCCGACACCACCCTCAACGACGGCGACAACGTTGAAGTGGTGCACGCCATCGGCGGCGGCTGATCGCCCGCCCCGCGAGGGCACAGAATTCTGCAAGACCCTCACCCTTAAAGAGGATTCCCCATGAGCATCGTTCGTAGCGACAAGCCTTTTGTGCTGGCCGGTCGTACTTACCAGTCGCGTTTGCTGGTTGGTACCGGCAAGTACCGTGACATGGAAGAAACCCGTCAGGCCATCGAAGCCTCGGGTGCCGAGATCGTCACCTTCGCCGTGCGCCGCACCAACCTGGGCCAGATCGAAGGCGAGCCGAACCTGCTCGATGTGCTGTCGCCGCAGCGCTACACCTTCCTGCCAAACACCGCCGGTTGCTACGACGCCATCGAAGCCGTGCGCACCTGCCGCCTGGCCCGTGAGCTGCTCGACGGCCACAACCTGGTGAAGCTGGAAGTACTGGCCGACCAGAAAACCCTGTTCCCTAACGTCATCGAAACCCTCAAGGCCGCGGAAACGCTGGTCAAGGAAGGTTTCGACGTGATGGTTTACACCAGCGATGACCCGATCATCGCCCGTCAACTGGCAGAAATCGGCTGCATCGCGGTCATGCCGCTGGCCGGTCTGATCGGTTCCGGTCTGGGGATCTGCAACCCGTACAACCTGCAGATCATCCTCGAAGAAGCCAAGATTCCTGTGTTGGTCGATGCCGGTGTTGGTACTGCCTCCGACGCGACCATCGCCATGGAACTGGGTTGCGATGCGGTGCTGATGAACTCGGCCATCGCCCACGCCCAGCAGCCGGTGATGATGGCTGAAGCCATGAAACACGCCATCGTGGCAGGCCGTCTGGCCTACCTTGCTGGCCGTATGCCGAAAAAACTCTATGCCAGCGCCTCTTCGCCGCTGGATGGTCTGATCAAGTAAGAGCCATTGATGACTGAATCGAACGACACGCCTATCCAGACGGAAGAAGGCGACGAGCGCCAACACCGCCGCATCAAGAGTTTCGTGATGCGCGCCGGGCGCATGACCGAAGGCCAGCAACGCGGTCTGGATCAAGGCGCGCCGCTGTACGTGCTGCCGCTGGCCGACGCGCCGGTGGATTACGATCAAGTGTTCGGCCGTTCGGCACCGCGCTCGCTGGAGATCGGTTTCGGCATGGGCCACTCGCTGCTGGAAATGGCTGCGGCGGCGCCGGAGCAGGATTTCATCGGCGTTGAAGTGCACCGTCCGGGGGTTGGCGCGCTGCTCAATGGCGTGCTGACTCAGGGCCTGACCAACCTGCGGGTCTACGATTGCGACGCGATCGAAGTGCTTAACCGTTGCATCGCCGACAACAGCCTCGATCGCCTGATGCTGTTTTTCCCGGATCCGTGGCACAAGAGCCGTCACCACAAGCGTCGCATCGTTCAGGCGTCGTTCGCTGAACTGGTGCGCAGCAAGTTGAAGGTTGGCGGCATTCTGCACATGGCCACCGACTGGGAACCGTACGCCGAATACATGCTGGAAGTGATGAACGTCGCCCCGGGCTATCGCAACCTCGCCGAAGACGGCAAGTGCGTGCCACGCCCGGCCGAACGCCCGATCACCAAGTTCGAACGCCGCGGCGAACGTCTCGGCCATGGCGTGTGGGACCTGAAGTTCGAAAAACACGCTTAAGCATCACGCAATACAAACTGTGGGAGCGAGCTTGCTCGCGAAAGCGGATGTTCATTCAACACTGATGTTGACTGACACACCGTATTCGCGAGCAAGCTCGCTCCCACAGTTGTTTTGGGGTGTTTGCGGAATCAGCGGCGGTCGGCGACTACGCCGATGAGGACGAGGACTACCAACAACACCGGCGCCAGGCTGTAGTTGTTGAACTGGCTCAAACCCTTGATCACCCACGGCGTGGCGTAAATCAGCGCGGCGCCGCTGCCGATCACGCACAGCAGCGACATCAGCGGTATGCGCAGGGCGCCGGCGATGCTGCCCAGGCGTTGCTCGACCCAGCCTTTGAAGTCGGCGCCGAACAGCACCAGCAGGCAGCCCACCAGGGCCAGAGCGATTTCCGAGAGGTTGCTGCGGCTCCAGCGGGAGACGGTGGCGAGCAGGTCGAGTATCAAATCCATGCGTTTTCCCTTAGCACTGAAATCAGTTCAGAAATTGTTGCAGCAAGTCGTTGAGAAACAGCTGTCCGCGCTCGGTGGCCGCCAGACGTGACGGTTCGACCTGCAACAGACCGCTTTGTTCTGCCGCTGCCCGGCCTTCGGCGAGGCTTTCCAGCGACAGCCCGGTGCGCTCCGGATACAGGCGCGATTCGACGCCAGAGGTGAGGCGCAAAGCGTTCATCAGAAACTCGAACGGCATCTCGTCATTGGTCAGCGCTTTCTCGCCGGCCTGAAAGCTTTTTGCCGGGTTGAGATAGTCCTTTGGTAGTCGGGTCTTCCAGGTGCGAACGATGCGCCCGTCCGGATGACTCAACTTGCCGTGGGCACCCGCGCCGATGCCGATGAAGTCGCCAAAACTCCAGTAATTGAGGTTATGCCGCGCCGGACGCCCGGCCTGTGCATACGCCGAGACTTCGTATTGCGCGTACCCGTGCTCGGCCAACAGCGCCTGCCCGGCTTCTTGAATGTCCCACAGCGTGTCGTCTTCCGGCAGCACCGGCGGCTGGTTCCAGAACACGGTGTTCGGTTCCAGTGTCAGCTGATACCAGGAGATGTGCGTCGGATTCAATGCGATGGCCTGGCGCAGATCGCTCAAGGCATCGTCCAGCGACTGGTCGGGCAAACCGTGCATCAAGTCGAGGTTGAAGTTATCGAACCCGGCCTGACGCGCCATGCCCGCCGCACGCACCGCTTCGTCGCCATTGTGAATCCGGCCAAGCGCCTTGAGCTTTTCCTGCTGAAAGCTCTGGATACCGATCGACAGCCGATTGATCCCCAACTTGCGATAGGCGACGAACTTCTCTTGCTCGAACGTTCCGGGGTTCGCTTCCAGAGTGATTTCGATGTCGTCGGCAAACGGAATGCGCTGCTCGACGCCTTCGAGCAAACGCCCAAGCGCTTTGGCGCTGAACAGGCTCGGCGTACCGCCACCAAAGAAGATCGAGCTGATTTCACGCCCATAAACAGCGTGAAGATCCTGATCGAGATCGGCCAGCAAGGCGTCGACGTATTCCTGCTCCGGCAACACCGGGCTGGCGGTGTGCGAGTTGAAGTCGCAATACGGGCATTTGCGCACACACCACGGGATGTGGATGTACAGCGCCAGGGGCGGCAGCGTCGGCAACGGCGCCCGAGGCGAAGAGGCGGCGCCGCCGACAATCAGCGACGACGCGGAAGAGTCACGGGTCATTTCAAGCCCAGACGCTGGCGCAGCAGATCCATTGCACGGGCGCGGTGGCTGATCTGGTTCTTGTCCGCCGGGCTCAACTCGGCGCTGGAGACGTCACGCTCCGGCACCCAGAACAGCGGGTCATAACCGAAACCGTGCTCGCCACTGGCAGCGGTGAGGATACGCCCATGCCACAAGCCTTCGCAGAGGATCGGCAACGGATCGTCAGCGTGACGCACCAGCGCCAATACGCAAACGAACTGCGCACCGCGCTCGGCTTGCGGCACATCTTTCAGGGCGTCGAGCAGTTTGGCGTTGTTCGCCGCATCGCCCTTGCCGTCGGCATAACGCGCCGAATAGATGCCCGGCGCACCGCCAAGGAAATCCACCGCCAGACCGGAATCGTCGGCCAGCGCCGGCAGCCCGGAAATCCGTGCGGCATTGCGCGCCTTGAGGATCGCGTTCTCGACGAACGACAGGCCGGTTTCTTCCGGCTCGACCTTGCTCCACTCGCCAATCGAACGCAGTTGCACCGATTCGCCGAGCATGGCCTGGAGTTCTTTGAGTTTGCCGGCGTTATGGCTGGCCAGTACGAGCTGCTTGATGTTCATCATTCGCCGGGAAAGAGTTCTTGGTTGAAATTGATGGTGTTGACCTTGTCGCCGTTCTGCACCTTGATTTCAAAGGTGCGGGTTTCCTGCTGTTCCACCGGGTACTGGGCGATGTAGTAAATCGCACCCTGTTCGGTGATCTGGCGGAAATTCAGCGGCACGCTCTGGCTGGTCAGGTCTTTGACCGTGCCGGTGACGCTGGCGATCAACGGTTTGCCGTCCTTGATCACCGAAACATTGATCACGCCCTGATTCTTGCTGCGGATCAGCTCGGCAGCCTTGGCGATGTCCGGTTGCAGGTACGTCGAGTTGAAAGTGTTGTAGTGCACCGTCACGTCGCCAAAGGTTTCCTGACGCTCACCCTTGATGACGTCGGCCGCCAGAGCGCTGGCGCTCAGGCAGGCAGTCAATAACAACAACGCTAAACGACCCATGATCGTGCTCCTCGAAATGACGGGATTCAGACCGCGACTTTGTGGTCTGCAAGCTGCGGGCTGCTGACGCGGTAGATACCGATCTCACCTAACAGATTAGGCCATAGCTTACTGGCCCACCCGTGACGGTGCTGTTGATCCACGGCAAGCCGATCAATGACCTTTGCATCACGTTCGCGGCAAAGTTCTTCAAAGTCTTCGAAGGTGCAGAAGTGAATGTTCGGCGTGTTGTACCAGGTGTACGGCAGAAACTCGGAGACCGGCATGCGGCCCTTGCTCGCCAGGTACCAGCGGCAGCGCCAGTGACCGAAATTCGGGAAGGTGATGATGCACTGACGGCCGACGCGAAGCATTTCGTCGAGGATCTTGTCCGGGTAGTGCACGGCTTGCAGGGCCTGGGTCATGACGACGATGTCGAAACTGTTGCTGGCGAAGTTGCCCAGCCCTTTGTCCAGGTCCTGCTCGATGACGTTGATGCCCTTGGCCACGCACTCGGCGATGTTCTCGGCGTCGTTTTCCAGGCCATAACCGGTGACGTTCTTGTTGTCGCGCAGCCAGGTCAGCAATTCGCCGTCACCGCAACCGAGGTCGAGGACGCGGCTGCCGGCGGGGATCCATTCCTGGATGATTTCCAGATCAGCTCTCATGGCTTTCTCACAGCGTGATGCGGTTCATGTAATTGCCGAACGCCTGCAAGTAGCGCGGGATCGGAATCAGGAAGGCGTCGTGGCCCTGCGGTGCGTCGATTTCCAGATAGCTGACGTCTTTGCGCGCCGCCATCAGCGCATCCACCAGTTCCCGCGAACGGGCCGGGGAGAAACGCCAGTCGGTGGTGAACGACATCACGCAAAACTTGGCCGTGGCGTTTTCAAAGGTTTTCGCCAGGTTATCGTCGAAGTTCGCCGCCGGATCGAAGTAATCCAATGCCTTGGTCATCAACAGATAGGTGTTGGCGTCGAAGCGTCCGGAAAACTCTTCGCCCTGATAACGCAGGTAGCTTTCGACCTGGAACTCGACACTGTGGAAGTCGTAGTTGAGCTTTTCGCTCTTCAGGCCACGGCCGAATTTCTCGCCCATCGAATCGTCGGACAGGTAGGTGATGTGCCCGACCATCCGCGCCAGCATCAGCCCGCGCTTTGGAATCACGCCGGCTTCCTGGAACGAACCGCCGTGGAATTCCGGGTCGGTGAGAATCGCCTGACGCGCCACCTCGTTGAAGGCGATGTTCTGCGCCGACAGCTTCGGTGCCGAGGCGATCGCCAGGCAGTGACGCACGCGATCCGGATAGGTGATGGTCCATTGCAGTGCCTGCATGCCACCCAGGCTGCCGCCGATCACCGCCGCCCACTGGCCGATGCCGAGCAGATCAGCGAGACGCGCCTGGCTGTGTACCCAGTCTTCCACGGTGAGCACCGGGAAGTCGGCACCGAACGGTTTGCCGGTCTCCGGATTGATGCTGCTCGGGCCGGTGGAGCCATTGCAGCCGCCGAGATTGTTCAGGCTGACCACGAAGAATTTGTTGGTGTCGATCGGTTTGCCCGGGCCGATGCAGCTGTCCCACCAACCGGGTTTGCGGTCGTCGACGCTGTGATAACCGGCAGCATGATGATGGCCGGACAAGGCGTGGCAAATCAGTACGGCGTTGCTCGCCTGCGCGTTCAGCGTGCCGTAGGTTTCGTAGATCAGGTCATAGGCGGCCAGCGAACGGCCACAGGCCAGGGCCAGCGGTTCGCTGAAGTGCGCGGTTTGCGGCGTCACCAGACCAACAGAATCGGGGGGAAAGGCAGTTGGCATCGACCCTGCTCTCGTTGAAATGAGGCGTAAGTCTAAAGACCGGGGGGGTTAGCGGCAAGCAGCCCTCACCCTAGCCCTCTCCCAGAGGTAGAGGGGACCGACCGAGGTGTTCTTTTGAGCTACGCCGACCTGATCTATCGAGTTGAATTCAGGTCTTGAAAATTACCCAAATCAGGTTCCTCTCTCGGTGGGAGAGGGGGCTGATTGGGGAGGATGTTCGAGATACATCGACCTGAGCTATCGAGTCGAACTCAAGTTTTGAAAATACCATAGATCGGCTCCCTCTCCAGGGGGAGAGGGCTGGGGTGAGGGGCACAGAAGCCGCAAAACTCAAGACAAGCGCCCAACCAACCCAGGCAAATCCGGCAACTTCTTCGGCGAGCAGATCCTCACCCGCTTCTGCCGGTTCAACTCACCACTGAGCAAACTGACCTGGCTCTTGGAAACCCCAAACGCCTTGGCCAGAAAGCCCATCAGATAAGCATTGGCCTTGCCCTCGACCGGCGGCGCGGTCAGGCGAATCTTCAAACGATCGCCGTGCAGCCCGGCGAAGTCATCGCTGCGGGCTGCTGGTTGCAGGTGACACTCGAGGATCAAGTCGTCACCGTCCCATCGAAACCAGCTCACATCAGCAGACGGAGGATTTCCGGCATCATCGTCATTGCCGCCAGATTGTTGATCACCAGCATGTCGATCAGTTTCAGCGCGAGGAAGGCGAAGATCGGCGACAGGTCCAGGCCGCCGAGATTCGGCAGAAAGCGGCGGAACGGTGCCAGCGCCGGCTCGCAGATCTGGTTGACCAGTTCAGCCCCCGGATTGTGGCTGCCCGGCGCAACCCACGACAGAATCACGCTGATGATCAGGGCAAAGAAGAAGATCTTCAGGAACAGCGCGGTCACGCCGATCAGCGACCAGATAAACAGTTGCAGCGGGTTGCCGGTGGTGCCGTAAGTCAGCAGCAGGGTCAGCGCCATCAGCGCCAGTTGCACCAGAATCGCCAGCACCAGCGACGACATGTCCAGACCAAACATGCTCGGGATGATCCGGCGCAGTGGCTTGAGCAGCGGCTGTGTAGCCTTGACCACGAACTGGCACAGCGGGTTGTAGAAGTTCGCCCTTACCAGTTGCAGTACGAAGCGCAGCAGCACGATCAGCAGGTACAGGCTGCCGAGGGTTTGCAGCACGTAAACCGCTGCGGTGTTCAATCCAATCATGTAAGGCTCCTTATTTGCCCAGTTGTTCGGCCATTTCGGCCGAGCGGTGCGCGGCGGCGCCGAGTGCGGTTTCGACCAGGGCTTCAAAGCCATTGGCCTGGAATGATTTGATTGCAGCTTCCGTGGTGCCGTTTGGCGAGGTCACGCGGCGGCGCAGTTCGGCGGCGTCAACGTCGCTGGAAACCGCCATGTGCGCGGCGCCCAGTGCGGTCTGCAGGGTCAGTTGTTCTGCGATGTCTTTCGGCAGGCCGAGTTTGACGCCGGCGGCGGTCATGGCTTCGATCAACAGGAAGAAGTACGCCGGGCCGGAGCCGGACACAGCGGTCACGGCATCCAGTTGCTGTTCTTCGTTCAGCCATAGGGCGATGCCGACGGCGGACAGCAGCTCTTCGGCTTGCTGACGCTGTTCGGCGGTCACTTCGCTGGTCGCGTAAAGGCCGCTGACGCCCTGACGCAGCAGCGCCGGGGTGTTTGGCATGCAGCGCACGATCGGCTGTTCGCCAAGCCACGCGGTCATGCTCGCGCAGGTGATGCCGGCGGCAATGGAGACCACCAGTTGATTCGGCTTCAGGCTCGGGCGAATCGTCTCGCACACGGTTTTCATGGCCTGCGGCTTGACCGCCAGCACGATCACATCGACGCCGTCGATGGCCATGGCGTTGTCGGCGAAAGTTTCGATGCCGTGTTCGGCGCTGACCTTGGCGCGGGTTTCTTCGCCCGGATCACTGGCGCGGATCTGCGCCGCTTCCAGCCCCTTGGCGCGCAGGCCGCCAATCAGACTGGCCGCCATGTTGCCCGCACCGATAAACGCAATACGTGTGTTGCTCATGTGTGGTCCTTATCTGGAATGGTTCAAGACTGGGAATAATCTCTGGCACCAAACAGGGCGGTACCAATCCGCACCCAAGTGGCGCCTTGGGCGATGGCCGACTCGAGGTCGTGGCTCATGCCCATGGACAATGTGTCGAGCGGCAGATCGAGGCTCGCCTGCAGCTTCTGCACGGCAGCGAAGGCCGCATCTTGCTCGGCGCGATCGTCGGTCGGCTCGGGAATTGCCATCAAGCCGCGCAGTTTCAAACGCGGCAAAGTGCTGATCGCAGCGGCCAATGCCGGCAGATCGTCAGGCGTGCAGCCGGATTTACTCGCCTCACCGCTGACGTTGACCTGAATGCAGATGTTCAGCGGCGGTAGCTCGGCCGGGCGCTGTTCGGACAAGCGTTGAGCGATTTTCAGGCGATCCACGGAATGCACCCAGTCGAAATGCTCGGCGATGGCGCGAGTCTTGTTCGATTGAATGGGGCCGATGAAGTGCCAGATCAAGGGCAGGTCAGCCAGTTCGAGCTGTTTGCCCAAGGCTTCCTGCAGGTAGTTCTCGCCAAAGTCACGCAGGCCGGCGGCATACGCTTCGCGCAGCGCCTGGGCGGGTTTGGTCTTGCTCACGGCGAGCAACTGGACGCTGTTTTCGTCGCGGTTCGCAGCTTTGGCCGCTGCCTGGATGCGCGAACCAACCTGAAGGATGCTGTCTGCTATCGTGGACATCAAATCCTGCCTGAAAAGTGCCTGCACTCGATCATGCAGCGTTAAAAGTCACCTCAGAATGCTCATTGACTGACGTCAACTCCGCTTCTTCGCTGACTTTTGCCTTGCCTGATCATCGCTCGGCGACTTTTCAGGCAGGATTGGCGCCGGCGGTCTGAAGGTTCGCGGCATTCTACTGGAATTGAGGAGCGCTATGGATATCACTGAACTGCTGGCCTTCAGCGCCAAACAGGGAGCTTCCGACCTGCACCTGTCGGCCGGTCTGCCGCCGATGATCCGTGTCGACGGCGATGTGCGGCGGATCAATCTGCCGGCGCTGGATCACAAGCAAGTGCACGAATTGATCTACGACATCATGAACGACACCCAGCGGGTCGACTTCGAGAAACATCTGGAAACCGACTTTTCCTTTGAAGTGCCGGGTGTCGCGCGGTTCCGGGTTAACGCCTTTAACCAGAACCGTGGCGCCGGCGCCGTATTCCGTACCATCCCGTCGAAAGTGCTGAGCATGGAAGACCTGGCCATGGGCGACGTCTTCCGCAAGATCACCGATGCCCCGCGCGGGTTGGTGTTGGTCACCGGGCCAACTGGTTCCGGCAAGTCGACCACGCTGGCGGCGATGATCGATTACCTCAACGCCCATCGCCATCACCACATCCTGACCATTGAAGATCCGATCGAATTTGTCCACGAATCGCGCAAATGCCTGATCAATCAGCGTGAAGTCCACCGTGATACCCGCAGTTTCGCCACTGCGTTGCGTTCAGCGTTGCGCGAAGACCCGGATGTGATTCTGGTTGGCGAGATGCGTGACCTGGAAACCATTCGCCTGGCGCTGACCGCTGCCGAGACCGGGCACTTGGTGTTCGGCACCTTGCACACCACGTCGGCGGCGAAAACCATCGACCGCGTGGTCGACGTGTTCCCCGGTGACGAGAAGTCGATGGTGCGTTCGATGCTGTCGGAGTCGTTGCTGGCGGTGGTCTCGCAGACGCTGATCAAGAAGATCGGCGGCGGGCGGGTGGCGGCGCACGAGATCATGCTGGGCACGTCGGCGATCCGTAACCTGATCCGTGAGGACAAGGTGGCGCAGATGTATTCGGCGATTCAGACCGGCGGGTCGTTGGGGATGCAGACACTGGACATGTGCCTGAAGGATCTGCTGACAAAGGGTTTGATCAGTCGCGAACATGCGCGGGAAAAGGCGCGCACGCCGGATAATTTCTGAGGGAGTGATCGTTCCCACGCTCTGCGTGGGAATGCAGCCCCGGACGCTCTGCGTCCTTGCCGAGGCGGACGCGGAGCGTCCATTGAGGCGTTCCCACGCGGAGCGTGGGAACGATCGATATGGTGTTAGCGCTGAACCACGCGCATCTGGCTCTGTTCTTTCGGCAACACACGCTTGGCCACTACGTAATGCTGCTGCCAGTACGGCTTGTTCAGCGTATCGATGCTCACCGCTTTGCCACGACGAGGCGCGTGGATGAAGCGGTCGTTGCCCAGATAGATGGCCACGTGGTTGACCCGACGGCTCTTGATGTTGAAGAAAATCAGGTCGCCCGGCTTGAGATCCTTGCGTTCGACTTTCTCGCCGTGGCCGCTGGCCATGGCGTTCGAGGTGCGTGGCAGGTCGAACGTAGCGTCGTTGAACGCGTATTTCACCAGACCGCTGCAATCGAAGCCTTTACTTGGGCTGCTGCCGCCCCAACGATAAGGTGTACCGAGGACGTTGACCGCACGGCTCAGCACATTGCTGCTTTCCTTGCTCGCCATCGGTGGCACCAGCTTGCTGTGGCTCTTGCTGCTCAGCGTGGTGGTTTTGCTTTTGCTGCTTTTGCTCGAGGGAGCCGAAGCATGGGATTTAGGGGTAAAGCCGTTAACGTTAGGAAGACGTTGCTCACGATTGGTGGCGTGGGCGGCCAGTGGCATTAATAGGCAGATGGTTAGCCATGTCTTGAAAAATGGTCGCATTAGGCGTGGCTCTTCAGTGATAGCGCGCAACTTTATAACAGAGTTTTTTTTCATTCCGAGTCCGTTGGTCGATTCACTTGGCAGCCAACGGAACCAAATAAGCGGCAAATGGACGCAATTGTCGGACAGAAGTCAGGTGCTATAAGGCTTTGACGGTGGCAACGGTAACATTTGCCGTACGTCGGCAACCTGTAAAAAAGTCACAAAGAATTCAAGAATATTTATCTATCGTGTGAATCGAGGTCTTCATGAACCGCTATCAACAAATTGTTCAGCCGCAAGATACACACAGCAAAATCATCGGTTATCTGCTGTGGATTTTCGGTTTCACCGGCGCTCACCGCTTCTACTACGGCAAGCCGGTGACCGGGACGATCTGGTTTTTTACCTTCGGTTTGCTCGGCATTGGCTGGCTGATCGACCTGTTCCTGATCCCGGCGATGGACCGGGAAGCGGATCTGCGCTTTACCGCAGGGCCGATCGAGTACAACGTGGCGTGGATTCTGCTGACGTTCCTTGGAGCACTGGGTGTGCACCGGATGTATCAGGGCAAGTGGATCAGTGGACTGATCTATCTGCTGACAGGCGGGTTGTTCTTTCTGGGGGTGCTGTATGACTTCTGGACGCTGAATGATCAGGTGTCGGTGCGTAACGCTGAAGGCAGAGGCGCCTTCCAGTAGGCCATCGCTGGCAAGCCAGCTCCCACAGGTTTTTGCGCTAACCCAAAGATAGCGCAAGACCTTGTGGGAGCTGGCTTGCCAGCGATTGGGGGCAACCCGGTATCAAGCCTGGTGGGTGATCCGCCCATCCACCAGCGTGTAGCGAACCACACCCGGCAATGTGTGCCCAATGAACGGGCAGTTCTCACCCTTCGACAGCCAATTCTCACCGGCCACCGTCGAAGCCTGCGGATCGAACAGCACGATATCCGCCGCACCACCCACCGCCAGTTTGCCGGCCGGCAGACGCAGCGCTTCAGCCGGGCCTGCGCTCAAACGCGCCAGCAGCGTCGGCAGATCGAGCAAGCCATCCTCAACCAGCGTCATCGCCAGCGGCAGCAGCAACTCAACACTGCTGATACCCGGCTCGGTCGCGCCGAACGGTGCCAGTTTGGCGTCACGTTCGTGCGGTTGGTGATGGCTGGAGATCGCCGACACAACCCCGGACTTCACCGCTGCACGCAGGCCATCGCGGTCCGCACGAGTGCGCAGCGGCGGTTGCACGTGATACAGGCTGCTGAAATCGATCAGCGCTTCGTCGGTCAGAATCAGCTGATACAACGCCACATCCGCCGTCACCTTCAGGCCACGGGCCTGCGCCTGAGCAATCAACGCCACGCCGCGAGCGCTGGTCAACTGGCTGAAGTGCGCACGCACGCCGGTCTGCTCAACCAGTAGCAGGTCGCGGGCCAATGCCACGGTTTCAGCCGTTTCCGGAATGCCCGGCAGACCGAGGAAGCTGGCAACTGCGCCTTCATGGGCCAGACCACCCTCGGCCAGATCATGATCCTGCGAGTTGAAAATCACCGTCAGATCAAACGTCGCCGCATATTCCAGCGCCCGGCACAGAGTGCGGGTGTTGCGGAAGCTCTCCAGGCCGTTGCCGAACGCCACACAACCAGCGTCGCGCAACGCCACCAGTTCAGCCAGTTGCTCGCCGTCCAGGCCCTTGCTCAGCGCGCCAATCGGGAAGACTTTGGTGTTGCCGGCTTCGCGTGCGCGGTCGAGGATCAGTTCGGCCACGGCGGAGGTGTCGAGCACCGGTTTGGTCTTCGGTGGGCAGCACAGGCTGGTCACGCCGCCGGCCGCCGCTGCGCGGGTTTCGCTGATGATCGAACCTTTGCGGCTGTAGCCCGGCTCACGCAGGGCCACGTTCAGATCGACGAGGCCCGGAGCGGCGACGAGGCCTTGGGCATCGATGGTTTCCACTGCCGTGAAACCCGCTGGGGCGGCGCCGAGGGCGACGATCTTGCAGGCTTCAACGTGAATGTCGGTGATTTGATCCAGGCCGCTGCTTGGATCGATGACGCGTGCGCCGAGAATGCTGAGCTTCACTGGGCGTTCTCCTGCTCGAATTGACGCTGCGCGGTTTGCCCGCTCATGGCCATGGACAGCACAGCCATACGAATGGCGATGCCGTAGGTGACCTGATTGAGGATCACCGAGTGCGGGCCGTCGGCCACTGCGGACTCTATTTCCACGCCACGGTTGATCGGCCCCGGGTGCATGACGATGCAATCGGGTTTGGCCCCGGCCAGGCGTGCGGTAGTCAGACCGAACAGGCGGTAGAACTCGCCTTCGCTCGGCAGCAGGCCGCCGGTCATGCGTTCACGCTGCAGGCGCAGCATGATCACCACGTCGACGTCCTTGAGGCCTTCGGTCATGTCGGTGTAGACCTTCACGCCGTATTGCTCGATGCCGATCGGCAACAGGGTTTTCGGCGCGATCACACGGATGTCCGGGCAACCGAGGGTTTTCAGTGCGAGCATGTTCGAGCGCGCCACCCGCGAGTGCAGGATGTCGCCGACGATGGCCACCGAGAGGTTTTCGAAACCGCCCTTGTGCCGACGGATGGTGAGCATGTCGAGCATGCCCTGCGTCGGGTGGGCATGACGGCCGTCGCCGCCGTTGATGATCGCCACTTGCGGGCAAACATGTTCGGCGATGAAGTGCGCAGCACCGGAGTCACCGTGGCGCACGACGAACATGTCGGCGGCCATGGCTTCGAGGTTGCGCAGGGTGTCGAGCAGCGTTTCACCCTTGCTCGCCGACGAGGTCGACACGTTCAGGGTGATCACGTCCGCCGACAGCCGCTGGGCCGCCAGTTCGAAGGTGGTGCGGGTGCGCGTGGAGTTTTCGAAGAACACGTTGCACACGGTCTTGCCGCGCAGCAACGGGACTTTCTTCACCGCCCGGGCACCGACTTCGAGGAACGAGTCGGCAGTGTCGAGGATTTCCGTCAGCAACTCGCGGCGCAGGCCGTCGAGCGAGAGGAAGTGGCGCAGCTGGCCCTGATCATTGAGCTGCAGCGGGCGCTTGGTATCTAGAGGCGTCATCGCGAAGGGGACTCTCAATAGGGCGGATTAAAGGTTGAAGTCTTGCAGTTCGAGCGTCAGTGGCTCGGGGCCGGACAGCTTCACCCGTTCGTGAGCGGCCAGCGACAGCGTCGCGCCGACTACGTTGGGGCGGATCGGCAGTTCGCCGGCATCCAGGTCCAGCAGGCAGACCAGGGTCACGCTGGCCGGGCGGCCGTAGTCGAACAATTCGTTCATGGCGGCGCGGATGGTGCGGCCGCTCATCAGTACGTCGTCGATCAGCACCAGATGCTGGCCTTCGATCTCGAAGGGCAGGGCAGACGGGCGCACTTGCGGGTGCAGGCCGTTCTGGCTGAAGTCGTCACGGTAGAAGGACACGTCCAGCGTGCCCAGTGGCGCGTCGCTGCCCAGTTCTTTGAGCAAGGCCTGCGCGACCCAGATGCCGCCGGTGCGAATGCCGATGTAACGCGGTTCACTGATTTCACGCTGGGCAAGGTGCGCCTTGAGGCGGGTTGCCATCTGGCTGATCAGATCGGCGGGATTTGGCAGGCTCATGGTTGCTCCTTGTTGGGGGCGAGTCGGGTCCTTGGACACGACTCGGTTTTTCACTCAAAAGAAAAGCGCCGAAGCGCTTGTCAGGATTCAAACAATGCAGTGTTTTCATCGAGCCAGCCCTGCAACAGCAGAGCGGCGGCGATGGCGTCCACCGGGTTGTCGCGGTAACTGCCTTTCTGACCGCCACGGGCAAGGCGCTCGCCTTTGGCTTCAAACGTGGTCAGGCGTTCGTCGTGGGTATAGAAGGGCAGATTGAAGCGGCCGTTGAGGCGGCGGGCAAACTTTTCCGCGCGTACGCACATGTCGCTCGGGGTGCCGTCCATGTTCAGCGGCAGTCCGACAACAACGGCATCGGGTTTCCATTCTTTTATAAGGGCTTCGACCTGGTTCCAGTCGGGAACGCCGTTCTGTGCCTTCAAGGTGCACAGCTCACGGGCCTGGCCGGTAATCACCTGGCCGACCGCGACGCCGATCTGTTTGGTGCCGTAGTCGAAGCCGAGAATCAGGCGCAGGGCCATCAGGCGTGACCTGCCTGGCTGGTCAGCAGGCTGAGGTTGATCCCCAAGTGCCGGGCCGCCGCTTCCAGACGCAATTCGCTGCTGGTGTTGAACAGGATGTCGGCGTCGTACGGGCAGTTCAGCCAGGCGTTGTCGGCAAGTTCCGCTTCCAGCTGCCCGGCTTCCCAACCGGCGTAACCGAGGGCAATCAGGCTTTTCGCCGGGCCGACGCCGTCCGCGATGGCGAACAGCACGTCCTGCGAGGTCGACAGGGCCAGATCACCGTCCAGTTGCGCGGTGGCCTGGAAGGTCTTGCCTGCCGGGTGCAGCACGAAACCGCGATCGGTCTGCACCGGGCCGCCGATAAAGATCGGTACGTGCTGGCACAGTGCTGGCGGGTCGATGTCCGGGCGCAGTTGCTCAAGAATGTCGGCCAGATTCAGCTCTTGCGGCCGGTTGACCACAATCCCCATAGCGCCATTGGCCGTGTGCTCGACGATGTAGGTCAAGGTGTGGGCAAAGTTCGGGTCGGCCATGTGTGGCATGGCGATCAGGAATTGATGCTTGAGGTAGCTGGGGCTGACGTTTTTCATGTGCGCTAGTGTGGCGTCGAAGGGGCAAACTGACAAGCTGAGGATCAGAGAACCACGTAGATCAAATGTGGGAGCGAGCCTGCTCGCGAATGCGGTGGATCAGTCACATCAATGTTGGATGACACACCGCATTCGCGAGCAGGGAGATTTGCAGTGTCTTTAATTGCTGGAGAGCTTGTCGCCCCGGGCAAATTTCCAGGTACGAATGATTTCCAGACGGTCGATGTCCGACAAGTCGCCGGTAAACGGCGCAAACGGTGCCGCCAGTCGAACAATGCGCTGCGCCGCCTGATCCAGCAGCGGTTGGCCGGACGATTCCAGCACCAGCACTTCATACAGCGAGCCGTCGCGGTTGATCGAAACCATCAGGCGCAGATTGCCGTAGATCTGCTTGCGCCGTGCTTCCTCGGGGTAATTGAGGTTACCGATGCGCTCAACCTTCTTGCGCCAGTCGTCCTTGTACCAGGCACCCTTGTCACGCATGGTCGACGCCGCGCTCAAGCGGTGAATGCGCGGGCGCTTAGCGTACAGCTGTTGTTCCTTGGCCAGTTCGGCTTCGAGGCTGGCGATGTCGCTGGACAGCTGCGAGCTGTCGAATTCCGGCGCATCGACCGTCGGTTTGACCTCGGTTTTGCTTTCTTCTTTCTTGGTCGGCGCCTTTTTCGGCTTTGGCGCAACGGTGGTCACCGCAGCCTTGGGCGCAGCCTCCTGCACTTCCGGTTTGGCGGCCGGGGGCGGGGTAACTTTTTTGACCTGATTGTCCTGGAATGGCGCCACTTCAGTGGTTTTGGGGATCGCCTTCTTGTCCAGCGTGCCGCTGCCTTCCTGATGCTCTTGGGCGAGAAAGTCAGCCTTCTCTGGCTTCTTTTCGCTCTTGAAGGTGGCGAGGGTGATTTCCAGTGTTTTGCTGATTTGCTTGGGCTCGACCATCGTGAAGCCGACGCCGAGCAGCAGCGCCAAATGGATCAACGCCGCGAGAAACAGGGTAAAACCGAGGCGATCGGCCGGGCGCACGCCACGGTGGGCGAGTTCTGCGGGCAGATCGGACGGGAGGGTCATGACAAGAAAACCAACATCGCGTTTTTCAGAGGCTGCGCATGATAACGCAATGTTGGTTTCACGCCTTGGGCTTCACGCTTCAAGCGACAGACTGCATGTGACGTGCATCAAGCTTGTGGTAATTTGCCGGCGGCTTGCAGCTTCTTGGCGATGGCATCCATCAGCAGGCCGCCAATGTCAGTGCCGAAGGCGTTGTCGATTTCACGGATGCAGGTCGGGCTGGTGACGTTGATTTCGGTCAGGCTTTCGCCGATCACATCGAGGCCAACGAACAGCAGGCCTTTCTCACGCAGGGTCGGGCCGACCTGAGCAGCGATCCAGCGATCCTTGTCGGTCAGCGGACGCGCTTCACCACGACCACCGGCGGCGAGGTTGCCACGGGTCTCGCCCTGTGCCGGAATCCGCGCCAGGCAGTAATCCACCGGCTCGCCGTCGATCATCAGGATGCGTTTGTCGCCGTCCTTGATCGCCGGCAGGTAAGCCTGGCCCATGATCTGCTGGCCACCGAGGGCGGTCAGGGTTTCGAGAATCACCGACAGGTTCGGGTCGCCCGCGCGGTGACGAAAGATCGACGTGCCGCCCATGCCGTCCAGCGGCTTGAGGATCACGTCGCCGTGTTTGGCGGCGAATTCACGCAGTACGTCGGCGCGGCGGCTGACGATGGTTGGCGGCGTGCACTGCGGGAACAGCGTGGCGAACAGCTTTTCGTTGCAGTCGCGTAGGCTTTGCGGCTTGTTCACCACCAGCACGCCAGCGGTTTCAGCCTGTTCGAGCAGGTAGGTGGAGTAAACGAACTCCATGTCGAACGGCGGATCCTTGCGCATCAGGATCACGTCCAGATCGCTCAGCAGGTTGTCCTGCTCGGCGTCCAGTTCGAACCATTTTTCCGGGTTGGCGAAGACTTTCAACGGCTTCATGCGCGCCCGGGCCTGACCTTCACCCTGATACAAGTCGCGCTGTTCCATATAGAACAGTTCCCAGCCACGCTTCTGCGCGGCCAGCAGCATGGCCAGCGAGCTATCCTTTTTATAGGAGATGCTGGCGATAGGGTCCATGACAATCCCGACGCGAACGCTCATTGGGTTTTCCTCGAAAATTGGCTACCGGATCGGTATTGAAAAAGTGCCGCCAGAGTGGCGCCGGGCGGGTTTTCGGTCAAGGAAAAACCCGTCGATAGATTGCATCTGGAGACTGTGCTAAAAAGGCTGCCAAGCGGTGCTGGCCCTTGAACATCAAGGGTTTCCAGCCATTACTCATCGCAAAACGGACAATTTGATTCGCAAAGGCGACGGTAGAGCCCTCTTATGGAACAGCAGTCCAGCGCCTTGAAGGTCATGGTCATCGACGACTCGAAAACGATTCGTCGCACCGCCGAAACCTTGTTGAAGAATGTCGGGTGCGAAGTGATCACGGCGATCGACGGTTTCGACGCCCTGGCGAAGATCGCCGACAACCATCCCGGGATCATTTTTGTCGACATCATGATGCCGCGTCTGGATGGTTATCAGACCTGCGCTTTAATCAAGAACAACAGTGCATTCAAGGCCACGCCGGTGATCATGCTGTCATCCCGTGACGGGCTGTTCGACAAGGCCAAGGGACGGATTGTCGGTTCTGATCAATTTTTGACCAAGCCTTTCAGCAAGGAAGAACTGCTCAACGCGATTCAGGCCCATGTTCCGGGCTTCGCCGCCGTTTTGCCGCAGTAAGACACGTACAGAGACACGCGGCCAGCGGGCCGCGCGTCGACAAGAAAAATGGGGAAAACCATGGCACGTATCCTGATCGTCGATGATTCGCCGACTGAAATGTACAAACTCACCGGCATGCTCGAAAAGCACGGCCATGAAGTCTTGAAGGCCGAAAACGGCGCCGACGGCGTGGCCCTGGCCCGTCAGGAAAAACCCGACGCCGTGCTGATGGACATCGTCATGCCCGGCCTCAATGGTTTTCAGGCAACCCGTCAGCTGACCAAAGACCCGGAAACCGGACATATCCCGGTGATCATCATCACCACCAAGGATCAGGAAACCGACAAGGTCTGGGGCACCCGTCAGGGCGCCAAGGATTACCTGACCAAACCGGTCGACGAAGACACCCTGATCAAGACCCTGAACAACGTGCTCAAAGGCTGATCGCGCGACCATGAGCGAATCGCTGACCGCGTTCGAACTGCTCTGGCAAATCGACCAGCGCTGCCGCTTGCTGGCGGCGGACCTGCCGTCGCAACCGGCGCGCCAGGATCGCTGGAGCGGCATCGGCTTTCGCCTCGGCGAGCATTGGTATGTGGCGCCGATGGGCGAAGTCAGCGAAGTGCTGCACGAACCGCGTTTCACTCAGTTGCCCGGGGTCAAGCCGTGGGTCAAAGGCGTGGCTAACCTGCGCGGGCGGCTGTTGCCGATCATGGATTTGTGCGGATTTTTCGGCCATGAACTGTCGCCGTTGCGTAAACAGCGGCGGGTATTGGTGGTCGAGCATGGCGATGTGTTCGCCGGGTTGATGGTCGATGAGGTGATTGGTCTGCAGCATTTCGAGCAGGACAGCTTCGAACCGATCTCGATCAGTAAGCGCCAGGGCTCCAAGGCCGAGTTCGTCAAAGGCTATTTTCGGCGCGAGCATAACTGGCGGGTGTTCAGCCTGTTTGCCTTGGCGAAATCCCCGGTGTTCATGAGCGTCGCGGTATAACAGATTCAACACCGTCCCCTGTGGCAGCGAGCTTGCTCGCGAAGAGGGCGTGTCAGGCGAAACAAATATTGGCTGACCCAGCGCTTTCGCGAGCAAGCTCGCTCCCACAGGGATTGCAGCAGGCCTCAAAGGTGTGGGTTAAGGGCGAGGACCGATGACAAAAGCAAAAACAGGCAAGCCGGCGGAAGGCTCGCGCAGTCGCTCGCAGATCATCGTGCTGTTTATCGCACTGATCGTGTTCATCATGCTGCTGTTCGCCAACTTCGCTTACCTCAACACCCAGGCGAACTACGACAAACAGTACATCGGTCACGCCGGTGAACTGCGCGTGCTCTCGCAACGCATCGCCAAGAACGCCACCGAAGCCGCCGCCGGCAAGGCTGCCGCGTTCAAGTTGCTCAGCGATGCGCGCAACGATTTCGCCCAACGCTGGGGTTACCTGAAGAAGGGCGATCCCGCCACCGGCCTGCCTCCCGCCCCGGCCACCGTGCGCCCGGAAATGCGCGCCGTGCAACTGGATTGGGAACGCCTGCTGAAAAACACCGACGCGATTCTCTCCAGCGAACAGACCGTGCTGTCGCTGCATCAGGTCGCCGCGACTCTGGCCGAAACCGTGCCGCAGTTGCAGATCGAATACGAAAAAGTTGTCGAAATCCTCCTCCAGCGTGGTGCCCCGGCGGCGCAGGTGGCGATGGCCCAGCGTCAGTCTCTGCTAGCGGAACGCATCCTCGGCGCGGTCAATACCGTGCTCGCCGGCGACGAAAACTCCCAGCAGGCCGCCGATGCCTTTGGCCGCGACGCCACCCGTTTCGGCCAAGTGCTCAACGGCATGCTGCAAGGCAACCCGGCGCTGAAAATCAGCCAGGTCGAAGACCGCGACGCCCGTGCGCGTTTGAGCGAAATCTCCGAGCTGTTCCAGTTCGTCTCCGGCTCCGTTGATGAAATCCTCGAAACCTCGCCCGAGCTGTTCAAGGTCCGTGAATCAGCGAGCAATATCTTCAGCCTCTCGCAAACCCTGCTCGACGAAGCCTCGCACCTGGCCACTCGCTTCGAAAACCTTGCCGGCGGGCGCAATACCGACACCATCGGTGGCTACGTCCTCGGTTTGCTGGCGCTGGCCTCGATCATCCTTATCGGTCTGGTGATGGTCCGGGAAACCAACCGCCAGTTGCGTGAAACCGCCGAGAAGAACGAGCGCAATCAGAACGCGATCATGCGCCTGCTCGATGAAATCGAAGACCTCGCCGATGGTGACCTTACCGTGACCGCCTCGGTGACCGAAGACTTCACCGGCACCATCGCCGACTCGATCAACTATTCCGTCGACCAGTTGCGCGATCTGGTTGCGACCATCAACCTCACCGCCGGCCAGGTCGCCGCTGCGGTGCAGGAAACCCAGGCCACCGCCATGCACCTGGCGCAGGCCTCGGAGCATCAGGCCCAGCAGATTTCCGAAGCCTCGACGGCGATCAGCGACATGGCCGAATCCATCGATCAGGTTTCAGCCAACGCCGCCGAGTCTTCAGCGGTAGCCGAGCGCTCCGTGGAGATCGCCAACAAGGGCAACGAGGTGGTGCACAACACCATCCACGGCATGGACAACATTCGCGAACAGATTCAGGACACCGCCAAACGCATCAAGCGTCTGGGCGAGTCGTCGCAGGAAATCGGCGACATCGTCAGCCTGATCGACGACATCGCCGACCAGACCAACATCCTCGCCCTCAACGCAGCGATTCAGGCGTCGATGGCCGGGGATGCCGGGCGCGGTTTTGCCGTGGTCGCCGATGAAGTGCAGCGGCTGGCCGAACGTTCGTCCGCTGCTACCCGGCAGATCGAAACCCTGGTGCGGGCGATTCAGACCGACACCAACGAAGCGGTCATTTCGATGGAGCAGACCACCACCGAAGTGGTGCGCGGCGCGCGACTGGCGCAGGATGCGGGTGTGGCCCTGGAAGAAATCGAAGGCGTGTCGAAGACCCTCGCGGCGTTGATTCAAAGCATCTCCAACGCGGCGCAGCAGCAGACGTCTTCGGCCGGGCAGATCTCGCTGACGATGAACGTGATCCAGCAGATCACTTCGCAGACCTCGTCCGGCTCCACGGCCACTGCGGAAAGCATCGGTAACCTGGCGAAAATGGCCAGTCAGTTGCGGCGTTCGGTGTCCGGCTTCACCTTGCCGGCGGCGACAGATAAAGCGTGAGTGGAGTGGTTATGGGTGATCGGCACGACTACGTGGCCCTCGAATGGGTCAAAGGCGAAATTGCCGAAACGCTGAGGCTGGCGCATCAGGCGATTGAAGCCGTGCTCGATGATCCGCAGGCCTTTCCCGGGCTGGACGAGTGCCTGGATTACATCCATCAGGTTCACGGCAGCTTGCAGATGGTCGAATTCTACGGCGCAGCGTTGCTCGCCGAAGAAATGGAGCATCTGGTCGAAGCCTTGCAGCATGAGCGCGTCAGCCATCGCGACGAAGCCCTGCATCTTTTGCTGCAAGCCCTTGGGCAATTGCCGATCTACCTTGACCGCGTGCAAAGCGCCCGGCGTGATTTGCCGTTGGTGGTGCTGCCGCTGATCAACGATCTGCGCAGCGCCCGTGGCGAAAGCCTGTTGTCTGAAACCAGCCTGTTCAGCCCGCAACTGCCTGAGTTACCGCCCTTGAACGCCGAAGCACTGGCGCTGCTTGAGCCGGCAGAGTTGCCGAACGTGCTGCGCAAATTACGCCAGATGCTGCAAATGGCTTTGGTCGGTCTGCTGCGTGAACAGGATGACCAGACCCACCTCGGTTATCTGGCCAAAGTCTTCACCCGCCTCGAAGCGCTGAGCGGCGATTCACCCCTGAGCCCACTGTGGCAAGTCGCCTCGGCGCTGGTCGAAGGCATGCGTGAAGGCGTCATCGCCAACAGTCCGGCGCTGCGCAGCCTGTTCAAGGACGCCGACAAAGAGCTCAAGCGCCTGCTCGAACAAGGCATGGCCGGCCTCAATCAACCGCCACCGCCGGAGCTGCTGAAAAGCCTGTTGTTCTATATTGCCAAAGCCGAACATCCCACCGGGCAGATGCTGACCATGAAAGATCGCTACTCCCTGGACGACGCGTTGCCCGACAGCGCGATGGTCGATGAAGAACGCGCACGCCTGGCCGGCCCCGACCGCGATGCGATGCGCTCGGTGCTGGCTGCCTTGTGTGAAGAACTGGTGCGGGTCAAGGAGCGCCTCGACCTGTTCGTGCGCAGCGACCGTCAGCACACCTCGGATCTGGAAAGCCTGCTCGCACCGTTGCGGCAGATCGCCGACACCCTCGCCGTGCTCGGTTTCGGCCAGCCGCGCAAAGTGATCATTGATCAATTGGCCGTGGTGCTCAGCCTTGCCCAGGGCCAGCGCGAGCCGAACGACGCAATCCTGATGGACGTTGCCGGCGCGCTGCTCTACGTCGAAGCGACGCTGGCCGGGATGGTCGGCACGGTCGAACCGGAAAGCCCGGAAGATGCGCGCCTGCCGACCACCGACCTGACGCAGATTCATCAGATCGTCATCAAGGAAGCGCGCATCTGCCTGCAACAGGCCAAGGACATGATCGTCGACTACATCGACGCCGATTGGGATCGCCAGCACCTGCAACCGTTGCCGGCGCTGCTGACTCAGGTGCGCGGTGCGCTGGCGATGATTCCGTTGAATCGCGCGGCGAGTCTGGTCGAAGCCTGCAACGGTTTTATCCGCGAGCATTTGCTGCTCGATCCGCACGAGCCGGGTTGGGAGCAACTCGATCATCTGGCCGATGTCATCAGCAGCCTCGAGTATTACCTCGAGCGCCTGAGCGACGACCCGCAGGCACCGGGCGAGCAACTGCTGGATGTCGCGCAGAAATCCCTCGCCAGCCTCGGTTTCTTCCCAAATGAGCCGCACGTTCCCGTCCTCGAAGACGTGCTCAGCCCCAGCGAAGCGTTGGTGATGCAGGACATGCAGGCGCTCGACGACCCGGAGATCGTGCAGTCGCTGGCCGACGTTCTGGCCAGCCCGGTGTCAGCGGTCAACCCGCCAGCGCTGATCACCCCCGGCAGCCTGATGCCGCCACCAGCCGATGAAGAACCGGTCGACGATGAATTGCGCGAAGTGTTCCTTGAGGAGACCGACGAAGTCCTCGAAGTTCTCCATGAATACCTGCCACGCTGGATCGCCAATTCGCAGGATCGTGATGCGCTGACCGAACTGCGCCGCGCCTTTCACACCCTCAAGGGCAGCGGGCGCATGGTCCGCGCGCTGATTCTCGGTGAGCTGGCGTGGGCAGTGGAAAACCTGCTCAACCGTGTGCTCGAACAAAGTGTCGAACCGGGCTCGGTGGTGCAGCAAGTGCTGACCGACACCGTGCTGTTGCTGCCCGAGCTGATCAGCGAATTCGCCACTAACAGCCAACGGCAACGCAGCGATGTCGATCAACTCGCGGCCCGTGCGCACGCCTTGGCCAAAGGGGTTGAGCCGCTGGCTGCCGAAGACGTCGACGATGTCGCGGCGCTGGATCCGCTGTTGCTGGAAATCTTCCGCAAAGAAGCCGAGACGCACCTCGCCAGCCTCAATCGTTTTCTCGATCAGGCCGCCGAGCATGTGCCGTTGCAGGCCAGCGACGAGTTGCAGCGCGCCTTGCACACGCTCAAGGGCAGTGCCTCGATGGCCGGCGTATTGCCGATTGCCGAACTGGCTGCACCGCTCGATCAACTGGCCCGCGAATTCAAGGCGCACCAGTTGCCGCTGGACCTCGACGAAGTGGAATTGCTCCTCGAAGCCGAGGGCTTGTTCCGCGTCGGCCTGCGTCAACTCAAGCATGATCCGCTGGCGCCGATTGTCGGTGCGCAGTCGCTGATCAAACGCTCGGAAACCCTGCTCGCCGAGCGTCTGGAATCGATCCTCAGTGCGCCGAACACCGGCCTGCGGATCAAGCGCGATCCGCAACTGATCAACAACTTTCTCGCTCAAGGCATGGACATCCTCCTCGACGCGGAAAACCTCTTGCAGCGCTGGCAGCAACATCCCGGCGAACGTCAGGAACTCAGCGCGTTGCTGGATGAGCTGACCACCCTTGGCGAAGGCGCGCACCTGGCCGATCTGCTGCCAGTCGATGTGTTGTGCGAAGCCTTGCTTGACCTGTATGGCGCGGTGGAAGAAAGCAGCCTGGCGGTCAGCGAACGGTTTTTTCAGGAAGCGCAAAACGCCCATGAAGCGCTGATCAACATGCTCGACGAACTGGCGGCCGGACAGGAAGTCACGCCGCAACCGGCGCGGATTCGGGCGCTGCATGACCTGCTTGATGAGAGTCTCGATCCGTCGTCGATGGGCCTGATCCGCAGTGATGGCAGCCGCACCCTGAGCATCCGTGAACTGGGCAGCGCCACCGCCGAGTTGCAGCAAAAGGCAACGGCGCTTGAACCCGATGACGAGATCGTCGAGATCTTCCTCGAAGAGGCGGTCGACATTCTCGACAGCTCAGGCCAAGCCCTGCAGCGCTGGCTGAACGACCCGGATAACGTTGCGCCGCTGTCCTCGTTGCAGCGCGATTTGCATACGCTCAAGGGCGGCGCGCGGATGGCTGAAGTCGAGGCCATCGGCGATTTGGCCCAGGAGCTGGAAAGCCTTTACGAAGGTCTGGTCGATCGTCGCTACAGCTACAGCGAAACCTTGGGACGCTTGCTGCTCAAGAGCCATGACCGCTTGGCGTTGTTGCTTGATCAACTGCAAAACCATCAGCCGCTGACGCCGGCACAGGAACTGATCGAAACGATCCGTCAGGTCCGCCAAGGCCAAAACGTTGCCGAAACGCCGCCAGCAATAACCGAGCACGACAGCGCCGGTCACGACCCGGAGCTGCTGGAAATCTTCCTCGAAGAAGGTTTCGACATCATCGAAAACTCCGGCGCCGCACTGCTGCGCTGGCAGGCCGAGCCGGGCAATCGTCAGGAAGTGGAAACCCTGCTGCGCGATCTGCATACCCTCAAGGGTGGCGCGCGGATGGTCGAGATCGGCCCGATCGGCGACCTCGCGCATGAGCTGGAATACCTTTACGAAAGTCTTTCCAGCGGCGCTTTGCAGGCGTCGGCGGAGCTGTTCGCACTGGTGCAGCGCGGCCATGATCGACTGGCGCAAATGCTCGATGGCGTGCGCGCCGGGCAACCGTGTCCACCGGCGGATCGGCTGATCAACGCAATCCAGAACTTCAGCCATCCGGTAACGATTGAAACACCGCCAGCGGTGCCGCTGCCCGCCAAGACCGAACCCGCGCCACTGGCTGCCGAGGCTGGCGCGGACATGGTTAAAGTCTCCGCCGAACTGCTCGATGAGCTGGTCAATCTGGCCGGCGAAACCTCGATCTTCCGTGGCCGTATCGAACAGCAGGTCAACGATGCGCAGATCGCCCTGAACGAGATGGAAACCACCATCGAACGCATGCGCGATCAGTTGCGCCGCCTCGACACGGAAACCCAAGGGCGGATTCTCAGCCGTCAGCAAGTCGATGCCGAACGCCTCGGCTACGAAGAGTTCGACCCACTGGAAATGGACCGCCATTCGCAGTTGCAGCAACTGTCGCGGGCGCTGTTCGAATCGGCTTCCGACTTGCTCGACCTCAAGGAAACCCTCGACCGCCGCAATCACGACGCGGAGAACCTGTTGCAGCAACAGGGCCGCATCAACACCGAATTGCAGGAAGGCCTGATGCGCACGCGCATGGTGCCGTTCGAGCGAATGTTGCCGCGTTTGAAACGCATCGTCCGCCAGGTCGCCGAAGAACTGAACAAAGACGTCGCGTTTGTCGTCGGCAACGCCGAAGGCGAGATGGACCGCAACGTGCTGGAGCGTATGGCGGCGCCGCTGGAACACATGCTGCGCAACGCCGTCGACCACGGTCTGGAGTCCGCCGAAGTGCGGCTGGCGGCGGGTAAACCGGCGCAAGGGCAGATCAGCCTCGACCTGTCCCGCGAGGGCGGCGACATCGTTTTCGATATTCGCGATGACGGCGCCGGGGTGCCGCTGGAAGCGGTGCGGCGCAAGGCGATCAAGCGCGGCATGCTCGCGCCGGAAGCCGAAATCAGCGACCGCGACGTGTTGCAGTTCATCCTTCAGCCGGGCTTTTCCACAGCGGAAAAGATCACCCAGATTTCCGGGCGCGGCGTCGGCATGGACGTGGTGCACGAAGAGGTGCGGCAGCTCGGCGGCAGCATGAGCATTGATTCGGTGCCGGGGCAGGGCGTGCATTTCCGCATTCGTCTGCCGTTCACCGTGTCGGTCAACCGTGCGCTGATGGTGCAGTGCGGTGAGGATCAATATGCGATCCCGCTGAACACCATCGAAGGCATCGTCCGCGTGTTGCCGAATGATCTGGAAGCTCACTTCCGGGTTGATCCACCGCGCTACCAATACGGCGGCCAGACCTATGAGCTGTGCTACCTCGGCGAACTGCTGAAAACCGCGCCACGGCCGAAACTGCTCGGGCAGAACCTGCCATTGCCGGTGCTGCTGGTGCACTACAACGATCGGCGCATCGCGGTGCTGGTCGATACCATGGCCGGCACCCGCGAGATCGTGGTCAAGAGCCTTGGCGCGCAATTCGCGGCAGTGCAGGGCGTGTCCGGGGCGACGATTCTCGGCGATGGTCGGGTGGTGCTGATTCTCGATTTGTTCGCACCGATTCGGGCGATGCAAGCGCGGGTTGCGCAGACGCCAACGCTGCCGGAGATCGACAGCGAGCCGCACAAGCCGCTGCTGGTGATGGTGGTCGACGACTCGGTCACCGTGCGCAAGGTCACCAGCCGTTTGCTCGAACGCCACGGCATGAACGTGCTGACCGCCAAGGACGGTGTCGACGCCATGCTACTGCTGGAAGAACACATGCCCGACCTGATGCTGCTCGACATCGAAATGCCGCGCATGGACGGCTTCGAAGTCGCCACCCAGGTGCGCAACGACGAACGCCTGCAACACTTGCCGATCATCATGATCACCTCGCGCACCGGGCAGAAACACCGCGACCGCGCCATGGCGATTGGCGTCAACGACTACCTCGGCAAGCCGTATCAAGAGTCGGTGCTGCTTGAAAGCATTGCCCAGTGGAGCAAGAAACATGCATGAGCGCCGGCATAATCAGCGCAGCAGTCAGTTGACCGGGTTGCTGCTGCCGTTGGCGGATCGCAATTTGATCCTGCCTAACGTCGCTGTCGCTGAGCTGATCGATTACCAGGCCAGCGCCTTCGATCTGGATACGCCGCCGTGGTATCTGGGGCGGGTGATGTGGCGTGAGCGGCAGATTCCGTTGCTGAGTTTTGAATCGGCGTGCGGGCAGAAAATCGTCATTGGCGAGCGCGCGCGGATTGTGATTTTGAATGCGCTGGGTGGGTTGCCGGAGTTGAAGTTCATTGCGCTGCTGGTGCAGGGGATTCCGCGGTCGTACAAGCTCGACAGTCAGTTGAGTTATGTCGATGTGCCGTTGTGTGCGCTGGAGCAGGCGGCGGTGCAGGTCGGGGAGCAAGTGGCGAAGGTGCCGGATTTGTTGGGGCTGGAGGAGTTGTTGGTGGAGGCGGGGCTGGTCCATTGATCCAGAATTCGTGTTGCTCTGACTGGCCTCATCGCTGGCAAGCCAGCTCCCACAGGGTTTTGTGTGGTTCACCGAATTCGAATACAACTCGGACACTGTGGGAGCTGGCTTGCCAGCGATGGGGCTAGCTGCATAAGCAAATTCTTACAGGCAAATCCTCGATTTCTGCAGTGCAATAAACACCCTTCAGCCCGCTGTTTAAAGACACTCTGTGTTACGGCTCCCTAGCCTACAAATCCTTGCGCCGCTGCCTACGCATGCACCAGAATCCGCCGGCTTGTGCGCCTTTGGCATGCTGCGTAATTTGATTCCGTCACTGATTTCCAGTGATCGGGTTTAGCAGCCTGTGGTTAATCTAAGGGTGCACGTGCATCATCGTCAGGCTTAGCGCCTGCATTCGATGGCGGCTGTGCGCAGGGCGCTTCGGCGCGCCGGCTTCCTTAGGTTCCCCGGTCTGCTAACCTGCGTTCAGCTGCCACCCCTTCTTTTAGCAGAGAAGCGGTTCCAGCTTTATTTCGGAACCTGAAAATGATTAAACCTACGCCTAACCCCCCGCTCACCGACCCGGCATCCCCCTACGAATCCCCCGACTCGAAGAAATTCCACGAAGCCGCCGAGCGCGCCCTCGACCATTACCTTGGCCCGACCAACGCCGATCTGATGGCCACGCCTTACACCCCCAACACGCTGTACATGGCCAATCCCAATGCCGACACCGAATCCCTGCTGGCCGACGCCAGTGAAACCCTCGGCTCGGCCACGGTGATGCTTAACAACCATGCGGCAATGGTGGAAGGTACGCACCGCAAGACTGTGCAGGGTATTGCTCAGGTGGTGATGGTGGCGGAAATGGCCGTCAACCGTTTGTTGGATAGGTTGGTGCCGACGGAGTGACTTAAAAGCTGACCCTCACCCCAGCCCTCCCGAAACGTCGGACCGCCCGTAGGGAGAGGGGGCCGACCGAGGTGTCTGGCGTTGTACATCGACCTGAAAAACCGAGTCGATTATGGATATGGTGAACCTAGTAAATTCTGGATTCAGTACAACATTCCCAGGTCGGCGCAATTCCTGAATATCCCCCAATCGGTCCCCTCTCCCTCCGGGAGAGGGCTAGGGTGAGGGCGGCTCTTGATCGTTACCCTGACCGTAACGATTCACCACCGCGCTTGATTGATGCCCCCACCCCACACGCCTACCTTAGCTCCACGACAGCGAACCCCGTGGAGTGAGCATGACAACAACAATTTCCCCCGACTCGCGCTGGACGCGGCGGCGCGATGAGAAGCAGCGCCGCCTCGACAAGGTGCGCGGGCTGGCCGACGGTGTGGTGTTGCCCACCGACAAGATCGTCGCCGCGCTCGAAGCGCTGATCCACCCCGGCGACCGTGTGGTACTCGAGGGCAACAACCAGAAGCAAGCGGATTTCCTTTCGCGTTCGCTGGCCAAAGCCGATCCGGAAAAGCTCCACGACCTGCACATGATCATGCCCAGCGTCGGTCGCTCTGAGCACCTTGACCTGTTCGAACGTGGCATCGCCCGCAAACTCGATTTCTCCTTCGCCGGCACTCAAAGCCTGCGCATCAGCCAGTTGCTCGAAGACGGCCTGCTGGAAGTCGGCGCGATCCACACTTACATCGAACTCTATGCCCGACTGGTGGTGGACCTGATCCCCAACGTCGTGCTCTCGGCCGGTTTCATGGCCGACCGCGCCGGCAACATCTACACTGGCCCGAGCACCGAAGACACACCGGCATTGATCGAACCCGCCGCGTTCAGCGACGGCATCGTCATCGTCCAGGTCAACCAATTGGTCGACGACGTCAGCGAACTGCCGCGAGTGGACATTCCTGCGTCGTGGGTCGATTTCGTCGTGGTGGCGGACAAGCCGTTCTACATCGAACCGCTGTTCACCCGCGACCCACGCCATATCAAGCCTGTGCACGTGTTGATGGCGATGATGGCGATCCGTGGCATCTACGAAAAACACAACGTGCAGTCGCTCAATCACGGCATCGGTTTCAACACCGCCGCCATCGAATTGATCCTGCCGACCTACGGCGAATCCCTCGGCCTCAAAGGCAAGATCTGCCGCAACTGGACGCTCAACCCGCACCCGACGCTGATCCCGGCGATAGAGAGCGGCTGGGTCGAAAGCGTGCATTGCTTCGGCACCGAACTGGGCATGGAAAATTACATCGCCGCGCGCCCGGACGTGTTCTTCACCGGTCGCGACGGCTCGCTGCGTTCCAACCGGATGTTCTGTCAGCTCGCCGGGCAATACGCGGTGGATCTGTTTATCGGCGCGACGTTGCAGGTCGATGGCGATTGCCATTCCTCAACCGTGACCCGAGGCCGCCTCGCCGGCTTCGGCGGTGCGCCGAACATGGGCCACGACCCGCGCGGTCGCCGTCACGGCACCCCGGCGTGGCTGGACATGCGCCACGACGACTCGCAGCAACCGATGCTCGAACGCGGTAAAAAACTCGTGGTGCAAATGGTCGAGACCTTCCAGGAGGGTGGCAAACCGACCTTCGTCGAAACCCTCGACGCCGTGGAAGTGGCGAAGAAAAGCGGCATGCCGCTGGCGCCGATCATGATCTACGGCGACGACGTCACCCACCTGCTCACCGAAGAAGGCATCGCCTACCTGTACAAGGCGCGCTCGCTGGAAGAGCGCCAGGCGATGATCGCCGCAGTCGCCGGTGTCACCGCCATCGGCCTGCGCCACAACCCGAAAGACACCGAACGCATGCGCCGTGAAGGCCTGATCGCCTTGCCCGAAGACCTCGGCATCCGCCGCACCGACGCAACTCGCGAATTGCTCGCGGCGAAAAGCGTGGCCGATCTGGTCGAGTGGTCCGGCGGCCTGTACAACCCGCCCGCCAAATTCAGGAGCTGGTAATGCACGCACTTAATCTGCAAGCGAAACCGCTGTCCCTGGCTGATCGATTGGCCGATCTGGCGGTGGACGCGCTGATCGACGAAGCTGATCTGTCGCCGAAACCGGCGCTGGTCGACCGTCGCGGCAATGGCGCGCACACCGATCTGCACCTGGGCCTGATGCACGCTTCGGCGCTGTCGTTGTGGCCGGCGTTCAAGGAAATGGCGGAAGCGGCGGTTGAAATCGGCAATGTCGATTCAACCTTGCGCGAAGCGATTGGCCGCATCGGACGTGAGGGCGAGCAAGCCATGCTCACAACCACCAACGGCGTGAACACGCATCGCGGTGCAATTTGGGCGCTGGGATTGTTGGTGACGGCCGCTGCACTGGAGCCACAATCCTCTAGTGCTAACGCAGTCTCTCTGCGCGCTGCACGTCTGGCCTTGCTGGATGATCGCCACGCACCCAAACCGTTGAGCCACGGCGCCCAAGTTGCCCTGCGTTACGGCGCACGCGGCGCTCGTGAAGAGGCGCAACTCGGCTTCCCATCGGTGCTGCAACGCGGCCTGCCGCAACTAAAACGCAGCCGCGCCAACGGCCACGGCGAACAGAACGCCCGGCTCGACGCCTTGCTCGCAATCATGACGAATCTGGCCGACACCTGCGTGCTCTACCGCGCCGGCGAAGAGGGCCTGCACGCCATGCAAAGCGGCGCGCAAGCAGTGCTCGACGCCGGTGGCGGCGCCAGCCTCAGCGGTCGCCGCCGCTTGCACGAACTGGATCAACAACTCATCGCATTGAATGCCTCGCCCGGTGGCGCCGCCGACTTGCTCGCCGCCACGCTGCTGCTCGATCGTATCGAGCGCGACGGCATCCTTCAGGGAGCGTTTTGATGGAAACCCTATCGTTTGAATTCCCCGCCGGTCAGCCGCCACGCGGTCGTGCGCTGGTCGGTTGTGTCGGCTCGGGTGATCTGGAAGTGCTGATCGAGCCGGGCCTGGCCGGCAAGCTGACGATCAATGTGCAGACCTCGGTCAACGGCGCGCAACTGCGCTGGCAGCACCTGTTTGCGCGGATGTTCGACGGCACCACGCCGCCGGCAATGGCCATCGATATCCACGACTTCGGCGCGACGCCGGGGGTGGTGCGCTTGCGTCTGGAACAAGGTTTCGAGGAGATCGGCCATGACTGACAGCGCAGCGCTTTTGAACAAACACAGCTTCGTCGAACTCGGCGCGCGGCAACGGGCGAAAGCCTTGCTCGATGCCGGCAGTTTTCGCGAATTGCTCGATCCGTTTCAACGGGTGATGTCGCCGTGGCTTGAACGTCAGGGCGTGGTGCCGCAGGCCGATGACGGCGTGGTGATTGCCAAGGGTAGTCTCGACGGTTTGCCAGTGGTCATCGCCGCAATTGAAGGCGCGTTTCAGGGTGGCAGCCTTGGCGAAGTCGGCGGAGCAAAAATTGCCGGCGCGCTGGAGCTGGCGGCTGAAGACAACCGCAAAGGCATTCCGACCCGCGCGGTGTTGCTGCTGGAAACCGGTGGTGTGCGCTTGCAGGAGGCCAATCTCGGGTTGGCGGCGATTGCTGATATTCATGCGGCGATTGTCGATTTGCAGCAGTACCAACCGGTGGTCGGTGTGGTCGCTGGCAGCGTTGGTTGTTTCGGTGGTATGTCGATTGCGGCGGCGCTGTGCAGCTATTTGCTGGTGACTCAGGAAGCGCGCCTCGGTTTGAACGGCCCGCAAGTGATTGAGCAGGAAGCGGGGATCGAGGAATACGACTCGCGCGACCGGCCATTCATTTGGAGCCTGACCGGTGGCGAGCAGCGGTTTGCCAGTGGTCTGGTGGATCGTTATGTGGCCGATGACGTGGCGAATATTCGTCAGCAGGTTGGTGAATTACTGCAGCAGGGTTTGCCGACACAGCCACGCAGCCAGTGCGCCGAATGGTTTCTGCAACGCCTGAGCAGTCTGAACACTGACCCGCAAATCGAGCCGTCGGTGGTTCGCGATCTGTATCAAGGAGAGCGCTCATGAGCGGTTATTCATTGCGCGGTTTGAACTGGTTCGACGCCTTGAGCACCGGAGCGAAAGCCGTTGAGGGTTTGCCGCCATCGCTGCGGGTTGCCGATGGTGAACTTGGGCGTTTTATCGCTGTGGTCGCTGATCCGGACAATCGTTTTCTGCGTGCGCGCAATGGTGAAGTCGGCTTGCTTGAAGGCTGGGGTCTGGCCAAGGCCGTGGATGACGCGATCACGGCTGACCGCGATAAAGCGCAGAAGCGCCCGATCATCGCCATCGTCGATGTGCCGAGCCAGGCTTATGGTCGGCGCGAAGAAGCCCTCGGCATTCATCAGGCGCTGGCCGGTGCGGCGGACAGTTATGCCCGCGCGCGTTTGGCTGGGCATCCGGTGATTGCGTTGTTGGTCGGTAAAGCGATGTCCGGGGCGTTTCTGGCTCATGGTTATCAGGCCAATCGTTTGATTGCGCTGCGCGATCCCGGCGTGATGGTGCATGCGATGGGCAAGGCTTCGGCGGCGCGGGTAACCTTGCGCAGTGTTGAAGAACTGGAAGCGCTGGCCGCCAGTGTGCCGCCGATGGCTTATGACATCGACAGTTATGCGAGCCTCGGTTTGCTCTGGGAAACCCTGTCGGTGCAACAGATTGAGCAGCCGACGGCGGAGGATCTGGCACGGGTGAACGAATGCCTGAAACAGGCCATCGGCGATATCGCCAGCACTGACTTGAGCAATCGCCTCGGCGCTAAAAATCGTGCTGCTTCCAGCCGTGTACGCGAGCTGCTGAGGGCGCAGTGGTGAGCACGCCTCTGGCCCACGACCTGCTCTGGGGCATGACCCCGGCGCAGTTGCCGGCGGATGCGCCGTTGTGGGCAGTCGAGTCGCTGGCCGCCGGCCAACCGGTGGTAGTGCGGCGGGCGTTGAGTGCTGAAGGTTTTGTCGCGGTGGGCGTGCGCGGCGTGTTACGCGAGCAACGGCTGGCAGCGTTTATGGCGGTCGACTCGATTGCATGTCGCGTCAGTCCGGAAGCGCTTTGTCACGTTGAGTGCGAGCGCGATCTGCCGGTCATGCACGCGCTCCAGCAACTGCGGCCGATGCTCGACGATTGCGGTTGGGTCTGGGGTGTCAGCGGCAGTGTCGGGTTTGAACTGGCCAGTGGGTTTAAAGCGATGCACGCGGCTAGTGACCTCGATCTGATTCTGCGCACGCCGCAACTGATTACCCGCAATCAGGCACGCAAACTGGTCGTGCTTTTTGATCAGGCTGTGTGCCGGGTCGACCTGCAGTTGCAGACGCCGTTCGGTGCTGTGGCGTTGCGTGAATGGGCCAGCGGTTCGGCGCGCGTGCTGCTGAAAAATGCCCATCAGGCTTGCTTGGTGACCGATCCATGGAACCCCCAGGAGCAGGCAGCGTGAGCAGTCTGCTGGTGTTCCCCGGCCAGGGCGCGCAGCAAGCGGGCATGCTTCAGCGCTTGCCTCGGGAAACCTTGGTCGAGGCCAGTGATGTGCTCGATGAGGATGTTTTGCTGCTCGACTCTGCTCAAGCATTGCGCACGACAAGGGCGGTTCAGCTGTGCTTGCTGATCGCCGGAGTCGCTGCTTCGCGGCAGTTGTTGCAGGACGGACTCACGGCGGATTACGTCGCCGGTCTATCCATTGGCGCTTACCCGGCAGCGGTGGTCGCCGGGGCGCTGAGCTTCAGCGACGCGTTGCATCTGGTCAGCCTGCGCGGTGAGTTGATGCAGCAGGCTTATCCACAAGGCTACGGCATGACCGCGATCATCGGTCTGCAGTTATCCACAGTCGAATCGCTGCTGGCGCAGGTACACAGCGAGGATTCGCCTGTGTATCTGGCCAACATCAACGCAAACAATCAGGTGGTGATTGCCGGCAGTGACAAGGCCATGCAAGCGGTCGCGGATCTGGCGCGCAGTCGTGGTGCCGGTCTGGCAAAACGTCTGGCGGTAAGTGTGCCGTCGCACTGCCCATTGCTGGAAAAACCGGCGCAAACCCTCGCCGAAGCGTTCGCCAAGGTTGAACTGACAACCGCGAAAATCGCTTACCTGAGCGGCAGCCGCGCGCGCCCTGTGACCAAAGTTGAAGCGCTGCGCGACGACCTCGCCTTCAACATGTGCCGCGTGGTGGATTGGCGCGGCACCGTGCAAAGCGCTTACGAGCGCGGCGTACGTTTACAGATCGAACTGCCGCCCGGTGCGGTGCTGACCGGGCTGGCGCGCCGGGTGTTCGAACAAGGCACCGTGACTGCCTTCGACAGTGCGCGCCTCGACACCTTGCAGGCGCTGTTGCGAGAGGAGGGTGGCCGCCAACTCTAAAACCGCCGACTCAAGCTTCGAACAACAAAAACAACATTCGACGATGCACTTTGAGGACTACAACAATGATTATTTACGGTGTGGCGCTGCTCGCGATCTGTACGCTGGCAGGGGTGATCATGGGTGACATGCTCGGCGTGTTGTTGGGCGTCAAATCCAATGTCGGCGGGGTCGGCATCGCCATGATCCTGTTGATTTGCGCGCGGTTGTGGATGCAGAAGCGCGGCGGCATGACCAAGGAATGCGAGATGGGCGTCGGCTTCTGGGGCGCGATGTACATTCCGGTGGTGGTGGCGATGGCGGCGCAACAGAACGTTGTCACCGCGCTACACGGCGGCCCGGTGGCGGTGCTGGCGGCGATCGGTTCGGTGGTGGTTTGTGGCTGCACGATTGCCCTGATCAGCCGCACGCATAAAGGCGAGCCATTGCCCGACGAACCGGCGGAAGTCTCCCCGGTCGGCACGCCAGTAGGGGGTCGCTGATATGTGGGATCTCATCGAGAAAGGTCTGGAACATAACGGGCTGGTCACTGCATTCGCTTTTGTCGGCGTGATCATGTGGGTGTCGGTGGTTCTGTCCAAACGCCTGACGTTCGGACGCATTCACGGCTCGGCGATCGCCATCGTTATTGGTCTGGTTTTGGCGTGGGTCGGCGGCACCATGACCGGCGGGCAGAAAGGTCTGGCGGATCTGACACTGTTCTCCGGTATCGGCCTGATGGGCGGGGCGATGCTGCGTGACTTTGCGATTGTGGCCACGGCGTTTGAAGTGCAGGCGACCGAGGCGAAGAAGGCCGGGTTGATTGGTGTGATCGCGTTGCTGCTGGGCACGATTCTGCCGTTCATTGTCGGCGCGTGCATGGCCTGGGCGTTTGGTTATCGTGATGCGGTGAGCATGACCACCATTGGCGCCGGGGCGGTGACTTACATTGTTGGGCCAGTGACCGGTGCGGCGATTGGCGCGACCTCGGATGTGATGGCGCTGTCGATTGCCACCGGGTTGATCAAGGCGATTCTGGTGATGGTCGGCACGCCGGTCGCGGCGCGCTGGATGGGCCTGGATAACCCGCGTTCGGCGATGGTGTTTGGTGGCTTGGCCGGGACTGTCAGTGGCGTTACAGCTGGGTTGGCGGCGACGGATCGGCGGTTGGTGCCTTATGGGGCGTTGACGGCTACGTTTCATACCGGGCTTGGGTGTTTGCTGGGGCCATCGCTGTTGTTTTTCATTGTTCGCGGGATTGTGGGTTGAAGATCAAAAGCCCCTCACCCTAGCCCTCCCGAAACGTCGGACCGCCCGTAGGGAGAGGGGACTGACCGCGTTGGATGTTGGAGGTACGCCGACCTGTAAGTCCTGAGTCAAACTCAGGCTTGAAACCCACGGAGATCTGTTCCCTTTCCCCCTCTACCCTTTGGCGGAGAGGGGACTGACCGAGGTGGATGTTGGAGGTACGCCGACCTGAAAGTCCTGAGTCGAACTCAGGTCTTGAAACCCATGAAGATCTGCTCCCTTTCCCCCTCGCCCCCTTGGGGGAGAGGGCTGGGGTGAGGGGGTAAGCTCTTGATCTGCTGTTAATCCGCCAACTGCCGATTGGCATACATCCGACACTCCGCCAACAGCGCCAGCAAATTCGGGTCCCTTTCCTTGGCTTTCAAAAACACCACACCAATGTGCTGCTGCAACCGGTACTTCTCCTGCAACGGAATCAGCTTCACCCGGTTCTCATACACCGCTGCAATCCTTCCCGGCAGCAACGCATAACCCACCCCCGAACTGACCATGCTCAACAGCGTGAAGATGTCATTCACCTGCATCGCCACCTTCGGCTCGAACCCCGCCTGCTTGAATACCCGGTTACCGTCCTGATGCGTGGCAAAGCCTTGGGTCAGGGTGATGAAGGTTTCATCGCGCACCTCAGCCAGATCCACCTCACTGCGCTGGGCGAACTTTGAATCCGCCGGGGTGGCGAGGAAGATGTCGTCGGAAAACAGCGCAATCTGCTCGCAATCCGGGTCGTTGATGCTGTCGTCCAGCGACACCAGAATCGCGTCGACTTCCATGTTTTTCAGCTTGTAGAGCAGGTCGATGTTCGAGCCGAGGATAAGGTCGATATTGAGTTCACTGCGGCGAATCTTCAGGCCCATGATCAGTTGCGGTACGGTTTTCACTGTCAGCGAGTACAGCGAGCCGAGTTTGAAGCGTTCAGCGGAGAACCCGGCGGCTTCGCGGGTCAGACGTACGCTTTCGACGACGTCGTTGATCAATTTCTGTGCGCGTTCTTCGAGGACGTAAGCACTTTCCAGCGGTGTCAGGTTGCGGCCTTCGTGTTTGAACAGCGGGCAGCGCAGGGCGCTTTCCAGCGAGTGAATCGCGCGATGCACGCTGACGTTGCTGGTCTGCAACTCGGCGGCGGCGCGGGCGAGGTTGCCGGTGCGCATGAAAGCGAGGAACACCTCGAGTTTTTTCAGGGTCAATTCTTCGTCGATCAGCATGGCGCGGACTCTTTTTGGAATGCGTCGATTGTGCCTTGAAGATCAAAAGATCGCAGCCTTCGGCAGCTCCTACATTGGAATGTGTTCGAAGGTAGGAGCTGCCGAAGGCTGCGATCTTTTGATTGCGCTTTTACGCGCAAGGCCCGAGCCTTGCGCGCTGCGGTAATGAATATGAGGTAAGCGATACATGTATCACGGAGAACGATTGAACGCCTGGACCCATCTGGTCGGGGCGGTGGCGGCTTTTGTTGGCGGCGTCTGGATGTTGGTGATTGCCTGCCTGGACGGCAGCCCGTGGAAGATTGTCAGTGTGGCGATTTACGCTTTCACCCTGCTGGTGCTTTACAGCGCCTCGACCGTGTACCACAGCGTGCGCGGGCGCAAGAAAGCGATCATGAAGAAGGTCGATCACTTTTCGATCTACCTGCTGATTGCCGGTAGCTACACGCCGTTCTGCCTGGTCACCCTGCGCGGGCCGTGGGGCTGGACGCTGTTCGGGATTGTCTGGGGGCTGGCGCTGATCGGCATCCTGCAAGAGATAAAACCGCGTTCGGAGGCGCGGATTCTGTCGATAGTGATTTACGCGGTGATGGGCTGGATTGTGTTGGTGGCGGTGAAGCCGTTGATTGCGGCGTTGGGTACGACAGGTTTTGCCTGGCTGGCGTCGGGCGGGGTTTTGTATACGGTGGGGATTATCTTTTTTGCCCTTGATCACCGGTTGCGGCATGCGCACGGGATCTGGCATCTGTTCGTGATCGCCGGGAGTTTGCTGCACTTTGTCGCGATTCTGTTTTACGTCTTGTAGACCGAGGTGCGGCTAATCGCTGGCAAGCCAGCTCCCACAGGGTTCAGTGTTGTTCACAAATGTTGTGGCCAACAAAGCACCTGTGGGAGCTGGCTTGCCAGCGATGGCGTCCTAGAAATCACCCCACAATTGTTGGGCTACCGCCAACGCCACGACCGGCGCCGTCTCGGTGCGCAGCACGCGCGGACCGAGGCGGGCGGCGTGGAAGCCGTTGCCTTTGGCCTGCTCGACTTCGGCATCCGTCAAACCGCCTTCAGGCCCGATCAGAAACGCCAGCGTCGCCGGTTTGGCATGACTCACCAACGGCTCTGCCACCGGATGCAACACCAGTTTCAACTCGGCTTCAGTCTGCTTGATCCAGTCCGCCAACAACACCGGCGGATGAATCACCGGCACCCGCGAACGCCCACATTGCTCGCAGGCGCTGATCGCCACCTGACGCCAGTGCAGCAGGCGTTTGTCGGCGCGTTCGTCCTTGAGGCGGACTTCGCAACGATCACTGAAGATCGGCGTGATTTCATTCACGCCCAGTTCGGTGGCTTTCTGAATCGCCCAATCCATGCGCTCGCCACGGGACAGGCCCTGGCCGAGGTGGATGTGCAGCGGCGATTCGACCTGACCGGCGAATTGCTCGTCGATCTGTACGGTCACGCGCTTCTTGCCGACTTCCAGCAGAGCACCGCGGAACTCATGGCCAGAGCCGTCGAACAACTGCACTGCATCGCCCTCGGTCATGCGCAGCACGCGGCTGATGTAATGCGCCTGGGCTTCCGGCAATTCGTGTTCGCCGGTGCTCAGGGGGGCATCGATAAAGAAGCGGGACAGTCTCATTTCGGGTCTCTCAGATTAGATCGTTCCCACGCTCTGCGTGGGAATGCCTCAATGGACGCTCTGCGTCCGCTTTGGGACGCGGAGCGTCCCGGGCTGCATGCCCACGCGGAGCGTGGGAACGAGAAGTTACGGTTAGCCCGGGTCGCGGAAGCCGGGGTGGAAGTCTTTCGGCACGGCGACGCTAACGCTGTCACGCGTGGCAATGTCGATGCCTTCGCTGGCGACTTCAGCAAGGAAGTCGATCTGCTCCGGGGTGATCACGTATGGCGGCAGGAAATACACCACGCTGCCCAGCGGACGCAGCAACGCGCCACGTTCCAGCGCATGCTGGAACACCTTCAAGCCACGGCGCTCCTGCCAAGGGTAGGCCTCTTTCGTGGCTTTATCCTTGACCATCTCGATCGCCAGGACCATCCCGGTCTGGCGTACTTCCGACACGTTTGGGTGATCAACAAGATGCGCCGTCGCCGAGGCCATGCGCTGGGCCAGGGCCTTGTTGTTCTCGATGACGTTGTCCTGCTCGAAGATATCCAGCGTCGCCAGTGCTGCCGCGCACGCCAGCGGGTTGCCGGTGTAGCTGTGCGAATGGAGAAAGGCGCGCAGGGTTGGATAGTCGTCGTAGAACGCGCTGTAGACCTCGTCGGTGGTCAGGCACGCCGCCAGCGGCAGGTAGCCGCCGGTCAGGGCCTTGGACAGGCAGAGGAAATCCGGGCGGATGCCGGCCTGTTCACAGGCGAACATGGTCCCGGTGCGGCCGAAGCCGACAGCGATTTCGTCGAGGATCAAATGCACGCCGTAGCGATCGCAGGATTCGCGTAGCAGCTTGAGGTACACCGGGTGATACATACGCATGCCGCCGGCGCCCTGAATCAGCGGCTCGACGATCACTGCCGCGACGCTGTCATGATTTTCTGCCAAGGTCTGTTCCATGGCGGCGAACATGTTGCGCGAATGCTCTTCCCAGCTCATGCCTTCGGGGCGCCCGTAGCAATCCGGGCTCGGCACTTTGATGGTGTCCATCAGCAGCGCTTTGTAGGTTTCGGTGAACAGCGGCACGTCGCCGACCGCCATCGCTGCCATGGTTTCGCCGTGGTAGCTGTTGGTCAGGGTGACGAAGCGCTTTTTGTTTGGCTGGCCGCGATTGAGCCAATAGTGAAAGCTCATTTTCAGCGCGACTTCGATGCAGGACGAACCGTTATCGGCGTAGAACACCCGGTTCAGACCCTCCGGCGTCATCTTTACCAGACGCTCGGACAGCTCGATCACTGGTTGATGGCTGAAGCCGGCCAGAATCACGTGTTCCAACTGATCGACCTGGTCCTTGATGCGCTGGTTGATGCGCGGGTTGGCGTGGCCAAACACGTTGACCCACCACGAGCTGACGGCGTCGAGGTAGCGCTTGCCTTCGAAGTCTTCGAGCCAGACGCCTTCACCGCGCTTGATCGGGATCAGCGGCAGCTGTTCGTGGTCTTTCATCTGGGTGCAGGGATGCCACAACACCGCGAGGTCGCGTTGCATCCACTGGTTATTCAGGCCCATTTACAGTCTCCTCGAGGCGGCTCGCGACAGGCGCGGGCAAACAATCGCGCAAGCCTATGCAATGCGTCGCGCGGGGACAACCCATTGTGTCGATTGAGCTACTTTGTATGAGCCGATAGACGTCGCTGGCGGCGTTTTGATGGCTAACGTATTCTTCGCGGTTCTTTGGGTCGTCTGACCCGCAAAACTGCTTTTTCCTACGTGTATTTCCGGAGTTCGCTGAATGTCTGTCGGTTGGCTGCGCGCCTGTGCGCTGGTGATGTTGGGGCTGTTCAGCGTTACAGCGCTGGCCAAGGATAAAACTGCAATCGTGATCGGCGGTGGCCTGTCGGGCCTGACCGCTGCTTATGAGCTGCAAAACAAAGGCTGGCAGGTCACGCTGCTGGAAGCCAAGCCGAGCCTGGGCGGTCGTTCCGGTATGGCCACCAGCGAGTGGATCGGCAACGACAAGACCCAGCCGGTGCTGAACAAGTACGTGTCGACATTCAAGCTCGGCACCACGCCGGCTCCGGAATTCGTGCGGACCCCGGGTTACCTGATCGACGGCGAGTATTTCTCTGCCGCCGATCTGGCGACCAAGCAACCAGCCACTGCTGATGCCTTGAAGCGCTACCAGAAAACCCTCGACGATCTGGCGCGTTCCATCGACGATCCGCAGAACCCGGCGGCGACCAGCACCCTGCACGCGCTGGACCAGATCACCGTATCGAGCTGGCTCGACAAGCAGAATCTGCCGGCCACCGCGCGCCAGTTGATCAACCAGGACATCCGCACCCACTACGACGAACCTTCGCGTCTGTCGCTGCTGTACTTCGCGCAGCAGAACCGTGTCTATCGCGGCATCTCCGACCGTGATCTGCGCGCTTCGCGTCTGGTCGGCGGCAGCCAAGTGCTGGCGCAGGCGTTCGTTAAACAGATCAAAACCATCAAGACCAATTCGCCGGTGTCGGCCATCAATCAAGACAAGGACGGCGTGACCGTCAAGGTCGGCAGTGTTGGCTACCAGGCTGACTACGTTGTGCTGGCCGTGCCATTGCGCGCGCTGAACAAGATTGCGCTGACGCCGGCGCTGGATGCTCAGCACATGGCTGCGATCAAGGGCACCAACTACGGCTGGCGCGACCAGATCATGCTGAAGTTCAAGACGCCAGTGTGGGAAAGCAAGGCGCGCATGTCCGGCGAGATCTATAGCAACACTGGTCTGGGCATGTTGTGGATCGAGCCTGCCCTGAAGGGCGGCGCCAATGTGGTGATCAACCTGTCCGGCGACAATGCCCGCGTGATGCAGGCGTTCGGCGACAAGCAAATGGTCGATCAGGTGCTGATTCGTCTGCACGCGTTTTATCCACAGGCCCGTGGTTCGTTTACTGGTTATGAAATCCGTCGCTACAGCACCGACCCGTCGATGGGCGGCGCGTACCTGGCCTACGGCCCGGGCCAGATCAGCAAGTTCTGGCGCCTGTGGGAACGTCCGCTGCAACGCGTGACGTTCGCTGGCGAACACACCGACACCTTGTACCCGGGCACCCTGGAAGGCGCATTGCGCACCGGTCAGCGTGCGGCCAGTCAGGTTGAAGATCTGGCGGCAGGCAAATCGTTCGAGCCAGCTAAAGTGGTTCCGGCCGCAGCAGCGGCAGGCGCGGCGGGTGCCGTGGCGGCGAAGAAGGGCAACTTCTTCAGCAACCTGTTCGGTGGTTCGGATGACGAGAAGAAGCCTGAGCCTGTGAAGGCGCCAGAGCCGGCTCCAGCTCCGGTTGCTCCAGCGCCTGCGCCGACTCCGGCACCCGCGCCAGCTCCGGTGGAACCACCGAAACCAGCGGCCCCGGTGAAAGCTGAACCGGCGAAGAAAGCAGCGGCCAAGCCAGCGGCGAAGAAGCCTGCAGCTAAAACCGAGGCGAAGAAGACGCCGGCCAAACCGGCAGCGAAAAAGGCCGAACCGGCGAAGAAGCCAGCGGCCAAGCCTGCTGCAACGACCGAGACCAAGGCGCAGTAAGCCTTTGCTTCAATAAAGAACGCGGCCTTCGGGTCGCGTTTTTTTTCTGCATTTTTGTCCTTCGCCATCCGGTCACGGAGCTTACTTGTGTACCGGAGCCTTCCCACAAAGTACTCAGAGTGAGGTGATAGCGGATGCCCCAGCGCCAATTCTATGCTGGGAAAAATAGGAGGTACTTGATGAAAACGTTCACTCTCATACTTTTGCTGATTGCACTTCCCGGTTGCTCCAACGGGCGTTTCTTTCCTGGTGGTTATAGTTCAGAACTCGCGCATAAATGCCAGATAGATCCGTACAGCGCCGATTGCCTGCAACCGCCGCCGGTACTTCATAACTAATCAGCCATGAATAGAGGGCCGGTTACTTGAATAACTCTGTCCCGTTCGACAGTTTCCCTCGGCCACCTTTGCTTGCGCTTGTGCAGGCGTCCGAGAGTTTCAGCAACGATCATTTGTCCAGACGTCCCACGCCGTAATCGCCTTTAATCTTTCCTTAACACGTCACTTCCAGACTCTTGATCGTATTTCTCGATATTTCAAAGCAAAATTTTCCGCTTTAATTCGATAGATAACTCGCTAGTCTTGGTTCGCAGTTCTCACAGGATTTGGGCAATGCAGCTACGTAACTCTTCTTCGCGCTATGGTTGGGTCAGCATCTTCATGCACTGGGGCGTGGCGCTGGTGGTCTTCGGGCTGTTCGCGCTGGGCCTGTGGATGGTCGGGCTGGATTACTACAGCAGCTGGCGCAAAGAGGCGCCGGATCTGCACAAGAGCATCGGTCTGGTGCTGTTGGGGGTGATGGTGTTGCGGGTGCTGTGGCGCTTTATCAGCCCACCGCCGCCGACGCTGCAAAGCTACAGCCGCATGACCCGCATCGGCGCCAAGTTCGGCCACGGGTTTCTGTATCTGGCGCTGTTCGCTGTGATGCTTGCCGGTTACCTGATTTCCACCGCAGACGGTGTCGGGATCCCGGTGTTTGGCCTGTTTGAAGTTCCTGCACTGGTTTCCGGGCTACCGGATCAGGCAGATACCGCCGGGGTGATTCATCTCTGGCTCGCGTGGGCGCTGGTAATTTTTTCCGGCCTCCATGCGTTGGCAGCATTGAAGCACCACTTTATCGATCGTGATGCGACCCTGAAGCGAATGCTCGGTCGCAAAGCCTGAAATTCAACCTCGACTCAAAGGAAAAGAAAGCATGTTGAAAAAGACTCTGGCCGCTCTGGCAATCGGTTCTGCACTGCTCTCGGCTCAGGCCATGGCAGCGGACTACAAAATCGACAAGGAAGGTCAGCACGCCTTCGTTGACTGGAAAATCAGCCACCTGGGTTACAGCTTCATCCACGGTACCTTCAAAGATTTCGACGGTACTTTCTCGTGGGATTCGGCCAAGCCTGAAGCCAGCAAGATCTCGGTTGATGTGAAAACCGCCAGCCTGTGGTCGAACCACGCTGAACGTGACAAGCACATCGCCAGCAAAGACTTCCTGGACGTTGGCAAGTTTGCTGATGCCAAGTTCGTCTCCACCGCTGTTAAGTCGACCGGTGAAAAGACGGCTGACGTGACCGGCGACCTGACCCTGCACGGTGTGACCAAGCCTGTGACCTTCAAGGCTACGTTCAACGGCGAAGGCAAGGATCCATGGGGCGGCGAGCGTGCTGGCTTCAACGCCAAGACCACCCTCAACCTGAACGATTTCGGGATCAAGGGCCCAGGTCCTACCTCGCAAACTGCGGATCTGGACATCTCGCTGGAAGGCGTGAAAGTTAAATAACTTTCGCCCGCCACACAAAAACGCCCCCGGTCGAAAGGCCGGGGGCGTTTTTTATTGCCTGTCACACACATCCCCTGTGGGAGCGAGCCTGCTCGCGAAGGCGGCGGGTCAGTCAGCAATGATGTTGGCTGAATGACCGCTTTCGCGAGCAGGCTCGCTCCCACAGGGGATATGCGGTGATTCAGGGGGATTTGTTGCGGCATAAAAATGCCCCGGCTCTTTCGAGGCGGGGCATCTTCTAGGGCGGCGTTAACTCAGCGATTGCGGGTCAGCAAGGCTGGTTTTTCGCCACGCGGGCGGCTTGGCAGTTGATCAAGCTGCTCAGGCGTCGGGAAGCGGTCGGCTTTCGATTCCTTGTGCATGATCTTCGGGCCGTTGCTGCGCGGGTTCTGCACGGCTGGCTCGCTACGAGGCTGATCGTCACGGGCCGGACGACGGTTGCGCGAGGACGAGGCGGAGTCGTCGCGACGACCCGACTGACCATCACGCGGTGCGCCGTTGCGCGGGCCGCCGCTGCGTTTGGCTGGCGGGGTGCCGGTGCTCGAGCCGTTGCTGTTGCGCGGACCGTTCTGACGACCCTGCGACTGACCGCCGCGTGGTGCGCCCGAACCTGCGCCAGCACCTTGAGCCGGTGCGCCTGGACGACGGCCGCGACCGCCAGCCGGGGCAGGCTTGGGCACGTAGTCAACGCGGTTACCGAAGTTATCCACATCGTCGTCGAGGAACTCGTCCGGTGCACGATCAGCCGCCGCACGTGGTGGTTGGCTCGGACGCTGTTCGCGGGCTGGGGTGCCTTCACGTGGTTTCTGCTGACGGGCAGGGCGCTCGCCACGTTCACCGGCAGGTTTTTCCTTGCCCTTGTCTTTGCCTTTGTCTTTACGACCGCCACCACCACCGCCGCCATTCGGGCCATCACCGCGTGGGCCACGTGGATTGCGCGGATTGCGCACGTCCGGACGCTCACGGACTTCCGGCTTCTCGGCTTCAATGGTGCTCGAATCGAAGCCCATCAGGTCGCCGTCGGCGATTTTCTGCTTGGTCATGCGTTCGATGCTTTTCAGCAGTTTTTCTTCGTCCGGCGCGACCAGCGAGATCGCCTCGCCCGAACGACCGGCACGGCCAGTACGGCCGATACGGTGCACGTAGTCTTCATCGACGTTCGGCAGTTCGAAGTTGACCACGTGTGGCAACTGATCGATGTCCAGACCGCGTGCGGCGATGTCGGTCGCAACCAGGATGCGTACCTGGTTGGCCTTGAAGTCGGCCAGCGCTTTGGTGCGCGCGTTCTGGCTCTTGTTACCGTGGATCGCCACAGCCGGCAGGCCGTGCTTGTCCAGGTACTCGGCCAGACGGTTGGCGCCGTGCTTGGTGCGGGTGAAGACCAGCACCTGTTCCCACGCGCCGGCGGTGATCAGGTGCGCCAGCAGCGCACGCTTGTGGCTGGCCGGCAGACGGAACACGCGTTGTTCGATGCGCTCGACCGTGGTGTTCGGCGGCGTCACTTCGATGCGTTCCGGGTTGTGCAGCAGCTTGCCGGCGAGGTCGGTGATGTCCTTGGAGAAGGTCGCCGAGAACAGCAGGTTCTGACGCTTGGACGGCAGGCGCGCGAGGACTTTCTTTACGTCGTGCACAAAACCCATGTCGAGCATGCGGTCGGCTTCGTCGAGGACGAGGATTTCCACGTGGGACAGATCAACGCTGCCCTGGCCACACAGATCGAGCAAACGACCCGGGCAGGCAACGAGCACGTCAACGCCACGGGACATGGCCTGAACCTGCGGGTTCATGCCGACGCCGCCGAAGATGCAGGCGCTGACGAATTTCAGGTCACGGGCGTAGATCTTGAAGCTCTCGTGAACCTGGGCCGCGAGTTCGCGGGTCGGGGTCAGGACCAGTACGCGCGGTTGGCGCGGGCCATGACGCTGGGATTTGTCCGGGTGACCGTTGGGGAACAACCGCTCCAGGATCGGAAGGGCGAAACCGCCGGTTTTACCGGTACCTGTCTGAGCCGCCACCATCAGGTCGCGACCTTGCAACACGGCGGGAATGGCCCGCTGTTGCACCGGAGTAGGCTCGGTATAGCCCGCATCTTCGATGGCGCGGACTAAAGCCTCGGAGAGACCGAGGGAAGCAAAGGACATGAGTAATCCTGTTTTAGTTAGGGCTTGGCCCAATGGGAGTCTTGCCTGGCGCGAATCACGTTTAAGAGGACGCAATCCCGTCCGGTCCTGCTGCGGTTCCGAAGGCACGTCTGGAGCGCTCGCGCGGGCTGCAAAGCTGCGCTGTAGCGGGTCGAGAGGCCTGTTACGGTTCCGGGCGTCCGGGCGTGAGCCTGGCGGGAACGCCGGAGTATAACAGAGCAATCACTGCGCGCTGCTTTCCTGCTGCTCAACGGTTTTGCGGTTGGCCGTGGCTGAATTCATTGAAGGGCTGCTGGCGGGGGCGGCGCCGTAGCGTGCGCTCAGCTCGGCGTAGGCTGGTTCACGCTTGAAACGTTTGAGTTCGGCACCGAAACGCTGCACCAGAAGATCCATGCCGGCATTGCGCCGAACCGCCAGAAACTGGCTTTGGCGGCTAATCACGGTAGGATTTTCGGTGATCTGATCGCGAATATTCAATTCATCGAGCAAATGCTGACCGACGCGGCGATCGGTGATCAGCAAGTCGATGCGACCGCGCACCAGTTTGCCGAAGTTGGCTTCGTGGGTCGGTGCCGGCTCACGGGTAAACAGGGTCGATTCGCGGAAATCCGGGCTATACAAATAGCCTGGCGAAGTGCCGATGGTCAGGCCTTTGAGCTCTTCGAGTTTACGGAACGGGTGTGGCCGGTCGTTGGCGTAGAACATCACGAACTCGACGTCCGACAGCGGCTCGCTTGGGTAAAGCAGGGTCGCGTCGCGTTCATCACTGTGAAAAATATCCAGTGCACCGTCGGCCTGACCGGTTTCAAGCATCGACAGGCAGCGCTTCCACGGCAGGAATTGCCATTCGACTTCGATGCCCAGACGTTTGAAGACGATGGCCGTGGTTTCGTAGTCCAGCCCGAGGTTCTTGCCACCTTCTTCATACACGTAAGGCGCCCATGGCTCGGTGACAATACGCAACTTCTCGCCCCGAGCAGCGAAGCTCAGGCAAGCAAAAACCAGCACGGCGAATAACTGCGTGATCAAAGGCATGGCTTGAGATTACGACGAGAAACGCGAAAGAGCCAGAAAGTGCCTGCACAAGCTCTGTCTCGGGCTTTTAAAAGCAAAAAATCGCAGCCTTCGGCAGCTCTTACAGGGTGAACTAGATCCCAATGTAGGAGCTGCCGCAGGCTGCGATCTTTTGATCTGGCTTGTAGCTTTCAGCTTGAAGCTTGTAGCTGCTTCAACGCGGCAATTTCAGGTTATTCCAGATCGCCAGACTAGGCTCAGCCTGGTTCATGGAATAGAAGTGCAGCCCCGGTGCGCCGCCCTGTAACAGACGCTCGCACATCTCGCTGACGACTTGCTCGCCAAAGCGCTGAATGCTTTGCGTGTCATCGCCGTAGGCTTCCAGTTGCTTGCGAATCCAGCGCGGGATTTCCGCACCGCAGGCATCGGAGAAACGCGCCAGTTTGCTGTAGTTGGTGATCGGCATGATCCCCGGAACGATCGGCAGATCGACACCCTGCGCCTGCAAACGCTCGACGAAGTAGAAATAACTGTCGGCGTTGAAGAAGTACTGGGTGATCGCGCTGTTGGCGCCGGCCTTGGCCTTGCGGATGAAGTTGGCCAGATCGTCTTCGTAGTTGCGTGCTTGCGGATGCATCTCCGGGTAAGCGGCAACTTCGATGTGGAAATGGTCACCGGTTTCTTCACGAATGAATTCAACCAGCTCATTGGCGTGACGCAGCTCACCGCTGGTCATGCCCATGCCGGACGGCAGGTCGCCACGCAGGGCGACGATACGCTTGATGCCGGCCGCCTTGTACTCGTTCAGCAGGCCGCGCAGGTCGTCCTTGCTGTCGCCGACGCACGACAGGTGCGGTGCGGCCGGGATTTTGACTTCGCTTTCCAGTTGCAGAACGGTGTTGAGGGTGCGATCACGGGTCGAACCACCAGCGCCATAGGTGCAGGAAAAGAAATCGGGGTTGTAAGTGGCCAACTGACGGGCAGTGGCGAGCAGTTTTTCATGCCCAGCATCGGTCTTGGTCGGAAAGAACTCGAAGCTGTAGCGACGGTCTTGAGACATCGGAGGGGACCTCCAGCTACAAGCTGCAAGCTTCAAGCTGCAAGAGAGCGGAGCGCCCAAACCTTGCGCCTGAAGCTTGCGGCCAGCGGCTGCATAATGACGATGAAGAAGCCAGCGACAGCCGCAGGCAGCAAGTAAACCAACCGCTTCTACTTGCCGCTTGCAGCTTGAAGCTCGCAGCTGCTTTTAATAACGGTAAGCGTGCGGCTTGAACGGGCCTTCGACGGTGACGCCGATGTAGTCAGCCTGTTGCTTGGTCAGTTGCGTGACCACGCCGCCGAAGCCGCGAACCATTTCCAGGGCCACTTCTTCGTCGAGCTTCTTCGGCAGTACTTCAACGGTCAGGCGCTCGGCTTTCTGGGCTGGCGACAGGTCGGCGTACTTCTGGCCGAACAGGAAGATCTGTGCCAGAACCTGGTTGGCGAACGAACCGTCCATGATGCGGCTTGGGTGACCGGTGGCATTGCCCAGGTTCACCAGACGGCCTTCGGCCAGCAGGATCAGGTAGTCGTCGTTCTGCGCGTCGAAAGCGCCCGGGCCGGTACGGTGGATCTTGTGTACCTGCGGCTTCACTTCTTCCCATGCCCAGTTCTTGCGCATGAAAGCGGTGTCGATTTCGTTGTCGAAGTGACCGATGTTGCAGACAACAGCGCGCTTCTTCAGGGCTTTGAGCATGTTCGCGTCGCAAACATTGACGTTACCGGTGGTGGTCACGATCAGGTCGATCTTGCCCAGCAGCGCTTTGTCGATGCTCGCTTCGGAACCGTCGTTGATACCGTCGATGAACGGCGAAACCAATTCGAAACCGTCCATGCATGCTTGCATGGCGCAGATCGGGTCAACTTCGGAGACTTTAACGATCATGCCTTCCTGACGCAGCGACTGAGCCGAACCCTTGCCCACGTCACCGTAACCGATGACCAGCGCTTGCTTGCCGGACAGCAGGTGGTCGGTACCGCGTTTGATCGCGTCGTTCAGGCTGTGACGGCAGCCGTACTTGTTGTCGTTCTTGGACTTGGTCACCGAGTCGTTGACGTTGATGGCCGGGATTTTCAGCTCGCCCTTGGCCAGCATGTCCAGCAGACGGTGTACGCCGGTGGTGGTTTCTTCGGTCACGCCGTGAACGCGATCCAGTACTTGTGGGTACTTGTCGTGCAGCAGCTGAGTCAGGTCGCCGCCGTCGTCGAGGATCATGTTGGCGTCCCATGGCTGGCCATCTTTCAGGATGGTTTGTTCCAGGCACCACTCGTACTCTTCTTCAGTTTCGCCTTTCCAGGCGAAAACCGGGATGCCGGCAGCAGCGATAGCGGCAGCGGCCTGATCCTGAGTCGAGAAAATGTTGCACGACGACCAGCGTACTTCGGCACCCAGGGCAACCAGGGTTTCGATCAGCACGGCAGTCTGAATGGTCATGTGGATGCAGCCGAGGATCTTGGCGCCTTTCAACGGCTGTTCGCCGGAGTACTTGCGACGCAGACCCATCAGAGCCGGCATTTCCGATTCGGCGATGATGGTTTCGCGACGGCCCCAGGCAGCCAGGGACATGTCGGCAACTTTGTAATCGTTAAAATCTGCAGGCGTGATAACAGCGCTCATGAAGAGCCTCCATTCGTAATGTATGCGAATGGGCGCCGTTGTGCGTTTAGTGTCCGGCCTAAGGCCGGTCAACGCCCCATCCGAGCCTGACAGGTTGAACCTGCTGCAGCGCCCCTCGGACAGGTGGCGGGAAAACGGTATCAATTGAAGATGACCGTTTTGAAACGGGGGCGATTATAGCCGTCTAGACTGATCTTCCAAAGGGTTTCTGTCGGCCAGATGAAGATCGTTAATGACGACCATAGTCGAAGCCGCATGGAGCCTGACCGCTCAGTCTGCCAAGATACCGTCCATCGTTCGGCAAGACACTCAGGAGTGAAGATGAATTTCCACACCCGCAAATGGGTAAAACCCGAAGACCTCAACCCCAACGGCACTCTGTTCGGTGGCAGCCTGTTGCGCTGGATCGACGAAGAAGCGGCGATTTACGCGATCGTCCAGTTGGGCAATCAGCGCGTGGTGACCAAGTACATTTCCGAAATCAACTTCGTCAGCGCCTCGCGCCAGGGCGACATCATCGAACTGGGCATCACCGCCACCGAGTTCGGCCGCACCTCGATCACCCTGACCTGCGAAGTGCGCAACAAGATCACCCGCAAGAGCATTCTCACCGTTGAGAAAATGGTGTTTGTGAACCTCGGTGAAGATGGTTTGCCGGCGCCGCACGGCCGCACCGAGATCAAATATGTGAAAGATCAGTTCCAGGAAGATGAATTAGTCACCAAATAATGCAACCCCTGTAGGAGCTGCCGAAGGCTCGGGCCGCGATCGGACGATCTTTTGACTTTGTTTTTTGTAAAGCAGATCAAAAGATCGCAGCCTTCGGCAGCTCCTACACTATTAGTGTGGCGCTCACAGAACGTATTCCAAGCCGCCGGGGTCGTAGGTAAACACCACCCCCCACGGTTCCCACGCCATGACCACGCCTACCGACGGCAAGACCCCCGACCTCTCGGCCAAAGAGCAACACGAAGTCGAGAAAAGCCAGCCGCCTCGCGCGGCCGTTCTGCACGAAATCATCCGCTCTCAAGGCGATCAGGAGCTGGAGCGCAGCATCGCCGCACTCTGGTGGTCGGCGCTGGCGGCGGGGCTGACCATGGGTCTGTCACTGATGGGCATGGGTCTGCTCAATTCGCGCCTGCCCGACGGTGATGAATTCAAAGTGATCGCCAGCTTCGGCTACTGCGCGGGTTTTCTCGCAGTGATCCTCGCCCGTCAGCAACTGTTCACCGAAAACACCCTGACCGCCGTGCTGCCGGTCATGACCAAACCAACCATTCGCAACTTCGGCCGGCTTATCCGTCTGTGGACAGTGGTGCTGGTCGGCAACCTGTGCGGCACGATTCTGGTCGCGTACGTGATGCTCGAACTGCCGATCTTCGACACCAAGACTGACCACGCCTTTCTCGAAATCGGCCGCAAGGTCATGGAAAACCACGCCAGCCAAATGTTCGCCAAGGGCATCGTTTCCGGCTGGATGATCGCCACCATGGTCTGGATGATTCCGTCCATGGAGAGCGCGAAGATGTGGATCATCATCCTCATCACCTACCTGATGGCGCTCGGCGACTTCACTCACATCGTGGTGGGTTCGGCCGAGGTGTCGTATCTGGTGTTTGCCGGCGAGCTGCCGTGGAGTGATTTCTGGATGGTCTTCGCCGGGCCAACGCTGGCGGGGAACATCATTGGTGGCAGCTTTATCTTTGCGCTGATCAGCCATGCGCAGATCCGCAGTGAGAGCGGGGCGCCGAAGGATGCGGCGGATCAGGCCGAGAAACCTGATCCGCAGCAGATCAAAAAATGATCAGTGGTGAGCAGGTTCGCTGGTGGTCGCGGGCTCGTTGCGAGTCGCGTGCTTGACCAGTTTGCCGATAGTCAGCCCCTGCAACAGGATTGACGACAGCACCACGATGTAAGTGATGCTCAGCAGCAGATCGCGCTCCGGGCCCAGCGGCAGGGCCAGCGCCAGTGCCACCGAGACACCGCCGCGCAAACCGCCCCAGGTCAGAATCCGGATGGTGCCGGCGGGCACTGTCCGCCAGCGGCGCAGCAGCAGAATCGCCGGAGCCACAGTGAGCAGGCGCGAGAGCAGAATGGCCACCGCCAACACACTCGCCGCCGCCACGTGCAGCCAGTTGAACGGCAGCAGCAACAGCTCCATGCCGATCAGCGCGAACAGCAGCGCGTTGAGCATGTCATCGAGCAATTCCCAGAAACCGTCGAGGTAGCGGCGGGTCATGTCGTTCATCGCCAGATTACGCCCGACGTTGCCGATGATCAGACCGGCGACGACCATCGCAATCGGCGCGGAAACGTGAATCTCCGTGGCCATCGCCGAACCGCCGATGACCAACGCCAGGGTCAGCATCACGGTGATCTGATGCTGTTCGACACTCTTGATCATTCGATAGACCAGATAACCGATCAGCCCACCGAACAACACACCGCCAATCGCTTCATGAACGAACAACATGGCGGTGGCACTGACGGTCGGGGTTTCGCCGAGTTGGGCGATGCCCAGCAACACGGTGAACACCACTACCGCCGTGCCGTCATTGAACAGCGACTCACCGACGATGGTGGTTTTCAGTGGCTTCGAGGCGTTGGCGGTACGCAGTACACCGAGCACCGCAATCGGGTCGGTCGGCGAAATCAGCGCGCCGAATAGCAGGCAATACAAGAAACTCACGTGCCAGCCGAACAGGGCAAAAATGTAATAGGCAAGGCTGCCGATGACCGTGGTGGCAATCAACACGCCGAAAGTCGCCAACAGGCCGATGGGCCAGCGGTAGCTGCGCAGGTCATTCAGGTTGACGTGCAGGGCGCCGGCGAACAGCAGGAATGAGAGCATCCAGTTCATCAGCAGATCGCCGAAGTCGATCTGACCGATCAGTTGCTGCACGCGTTCTTCGAGACCGGGGTAACCGAGCACGCTCAGGCCTTGCAGGATCAGCGAGAACAACAGCGCGGTGACCATCACGCCGATGGTCGGCGGCAGGCCGATGAAGCGGAAGTTGACGAAGGTGAGGAGGGTGGTGAGGCAGATGAAAGCGGCGACAAGTTCAAGCATCCGGGGTCCTTTGGATGAGGGGTGAGTGGAGCGCGCCCGATGCTTGGGCGCAGGGGTTTGATGGGCTGAGAGCGACAGAGGGCACAAGCTTCCCTCACCCCAGCCCTCTCCCGGAGGGAGAGGGAGCCGACCTTATTGTCTTGCGGCATGCATTGACCTGAATAACCGAGTCGATTATGGATTCGGTAATGCGCGTCAGGTCGGCGTACTTCTGAAGCATCCCCCGATCAGTCCCCTCTTCCAGAGGGAGCCGATCTTATGGTCTGTGGCATGCATCGACCTGAATAACCGAGTCGATTATGGATTCAGCAAAGCGGGTTCACGTCGGCGTATCTCTCAAATATCCCCCATTCAGTCCCCTCTCCCTCTGGGAGAGGGCTAGGGTGAGGGCTCTGTCTGGCACAACACGATTAGCCGGACACATTGACCGCAGCCGCTTCGCGACGTTGCAGATAGATAAAGAAAAGCGCCGTCAGCACCGTCAATACACCGACCATCGCACCCGTCCACGGCAAGTCCGCCAGATCCGCGCCACTGGCAACTACCAGCCCGCCGATCCACGCACCCGCCGCGTTGCCAAGGTTGAATGCACTCTGGTTCAACGTCGAGCCCAGATTCGGCGCTTCATGCGCCTGATCGATGATCAGCAATTGCAGAATCGGACACAGCGCAAAAGCGAAAATCCCCCACAGCACCAGCGTGATTGCCGCTGGCACCACCGAGCGACTGGTCTGGCTGAACGCCGCCAGAATCACCACCACGGCCAAGGCCACACCAACCAGCGACGGCAACAAACGGCTATCGGCCAGACGCCCGCCGAGCATGCTGCCACCGGTCAAGCCGACGCCGAACAACAGCAGCATCACCGTCACGCCGTGCGGGCTGACGCCGGTGATGTCCTGCAGGATCGGCGCGATATAGGTGAACACGCTGAACAGGCTGGTCGACGCCAGCACACTCATGCCCAGTGCCAGCAACACGTTGACCTTGCCCAGTACCTTGAATTCGCTGGCGAGGTTGGCCTTGTCCATCGGGATGTGTTTTGGCAGCCACAACCATTGCGCGAGCGCCGCAATCACACCAATCACCGACACCGCCCAGAACGTCGAACGCCAGCCGGCGTATTGCCCGAGCGCCGTGCCCAGCGGTACGCCGAGGACGTTGGCCAAGGTCAGGCCGGTGAACATCATCGCAATCGCCTGCGCGCGTTTGTTCGGTGCGACCAGTCCGGCGGCGACCACCGAGCCAATGCCGAAGAACGCACCGTGGCACAGCGCCGTAACCACACGTGCAGCCATCAGCGTGACGTAGTTTGGCGCCAGGGCGCAGAGCACATTGCCGAGGATGAACATCAGTGTCATCCCCAGCAGCGTTGCTTTACGTGGCATGTTCGCGGTACCGATCGCGAGGATCGGCGCGCCGAACACTACGCCCAACGCATAACCGGTGATCAACAGACCGGCGTGGGGAATGCTCACGGCGAGGTCGCGGGCGACATCGGGCAGCAAGCCCATGATGACGAATTCGGTTGTGCCGATGCCGAATGCGGCAACAGCGAGTGCAAGCAAGGCGAGTGGCATGCGCAAGGTCTCTGTCGGTAGTCTTGACGCTTTGATCAGGCATACGCAGGCCGACGACCGATCTCGATAGAGGCCGGTGCAGGCAGGAATTATTGGTATTTTTCTGTGCGCAACTGAGTGCGGCGTGGTCGCTTGCAGTATAAACAGCTGCTGACACATCGCGAATCAATAATCTGACTATTCGACGATTCACTGTAGGAGCTGCCGCAGGCCCGAGCCTGCGGCAGCTCCTACATGGGGACTCATAAAAATAAGGGGTAAGACGTGCTGGCGACGGGGTTGGTATTGATGGCGGCGCTGTTGCATGCGACGTGGAATACGTTAATCAAGTTCAGCGCCGAACGGTTGCTGGTGGTGGCGTGCATGGACAGCGTGGCGCTGCTGGTCGTCGCCATCGCGTTGCCATTCGTGAGCTTGCCGCCCATGGAAATCTGGCCGTGGATTCTGGCGTCGGCAGCGTTTGAATTGCTGTATCGCTACCTGCTGATTCAGGCGTATCGGGTCGGCGATCTCGGCTTGGTCTATCCACTGATGCGCGGTTTGTCGCCGCTGGTAGTGCTGGCGCTGACACTGATCTTCGCCGGCGAGGTGCTCACCACCCAGCAGATATTCGGCATCATGCTGATTCCGTTGGGCATGGTTTGCTTGCTATGGCAGGGCGGCGGTGGCAAGCACTTGCCGTGGTCGATGCTGCCGGTGGTGGCGCTGATCGGTCTGTGCATCGGTTGCTACACCTACATCGATGGCCAGGCACTGCGCCGCTGGTCGCATCCACTGGATTATCTGGTCTGGGTCACGCTGCTCAGTGCCTGGCCGTTTCCCTTGCTGGCGTGGGTCGCCAAGCGTCCGGCGTTCATGCTGTTCTGGCGTGAGCAATGGAGGCTGGGCCTGGCGGTGGGCGTCTGCGTGTTGGCCAGCTACGCTCTGGTGCTGTGGGCGATGCAGTTGGGCTCTATTGCCGAAGCGGCAGCGTTGCGCGAGATCAGCGTGATTCTGGTGGTGCTGTTCGGCATGCGCTACTTGAAAGAACCTTTCGGCCGCCCGCGGCTCTTAGCCTGTGGGCTGGTGCTGATCGGCATGCTGGTGATGAAGTTCTGACCGCTCGCGAATTCTATAACTCGAAAAAAGGACGGCGTTATGACGGTGGCTCTGTGGTGCGTGTTGATTGCGATTTTTCTGCCATACATCTGCACTGGCGTGGCGAAAGCAGTGGGTGGCTACCGGTTGAGTGATAACCACGATCCGCGCGACTTTCTCGAAAGTCTCAACGGTGTGGCCCGTCGGGCGCACGCGGCGCAACTGAACAGCTTTGAGGTGATGCCGGCGTTTGCAGCGGCGGTGATCGTCGCGCACCTGGTGGGAACCGCGCAGTTGGTGACGGTCAATGTGCTGGCGGTGATGTTTATTACCAGTCGCCTGCTGTACATCATTTGCTACCTGGCGGACTGGGCGATCCTGCGTTCGCTGGTGTGGTTTGTGGGGATGGGGCTGATTGCTTCGTTCTTCTTTGTGTCGGTCTGATTCTCGGGTGTTGCTGATGGCCTCTTCGCGAGCAGGCTCGCTCCCACATGGATATGCATTCCAACTGTGGGAGCGAGCCTGCTCGCGAAAGCCATTGTTCAGACGACAAAGATCCTAAGGGTTACTTCTTCTCTGTATCCGCCACCTGCGGCACTTGCGGCAACGCGGCACCTTTTGGCCAGAGCATCCAGATCTGCCCTTGCTGCTTCATGTCCCCGGCCAGTTGCCCGGCCGCGTCGCCCGTACCCCAGAACAGATCCGCACGCACCTCGCCGGCAATCGCACCGCCGGTATCCTGCGCCGCCACCGGGCGCACCAGTGCAGTGCCATCTGGTTTTGTGGTTGATAGCCACAACAGACTGCCCAACGGAATTACCTTGCGATCCACCGCCGCGCTGTAGCCGGCCGTCAACGGTACGTTCAGCGAACCGCGCGGGCCTTCGTTGCTGTCCGGGTTGCGGGTGAAAAACACATAGCTCGGATTGCTGCCCAGCAGTTCCGGGATGCGCGAAGGATTGGCCTTGGCCCAGTTGCTGATCGCGCTCATGGTCACGTCTTCTTTCTTCAGCTCGCCTTGCTCGACCAGCCAGCGGCCGATTGGGCGATACGGATGCCCGTTCTGGTCGGCGTAGGCGATGCGCAGCTGTTTGCCGTCTTCTGTCTGAATGCGTCCGGAGCCCTGGATCTGCAGAAATTGCAGGTTCATCGGATCGGTCAGGTACGCGACCACAGGGGCTTTCACACCTTTGGATTCGATGGTCGCGGCGTCGTCGTAAGGCTTGAGCACTCGGCCCTCAAGGCGACCGCGCAGGCGTTTTCCCTTCAGCTCCGGGTAAATGCTGTCCAGCGAGACAATGATCATGTCTTCCGGGACGCCGTACACCGGTACATTGGCCGTGTCGGTAGGCGTCAGGCTGCCGGGGTAGACCGGTTCGTAGTAACCGGTGATCAATCCGTTGGGGTTGTCGTTTTCAGCGCGCAGGCCGAACACGTCGAGATTCTGTTTGAGGAAAGCGCGAATCTCTTCAGCACTTTGCGGCACGTTGGCTGCGGCGGCGCAGGTGGTGCCCCACACGGCGTCAGCCTTGAGTCGGGTGCAGGCGCTGCGCCACGAACCGAAGCCGGCGACCAGATCGCTGTCGGATACTGCCGGCAAGGCTTCCCAGGTGGCGCTGGAATAAGTGGCCAGTGCGTGGGTTTTTGGCTTGGCGCTGTCACCGCCGGTGCAGCCGGCGAGGATTGCCAGCAGTGGCAGGGTTGCGATCAGCGGGTGACGCCAGGCCTGGAAGCGGCTGTTCATGGAGTGATTCCTGTGCCGGTTGGCCGAGTGCTCCATGCGCTCGAACAACCCGTATTTTTAATAGGGCTATTGGTGTTTGGCGGGGACGCGAGGATACTGGCCGCCGAATTCCGTGACCTGAAGCCACCATGACTCTTAAACGAATTTCTGTTGTATTGCTGGCCTGTCTGACCCTTTCCGCCTGTGGCGGTGTCGATCCGAATTCTCCGCTGGGCCAACGCAAGGCGATCTTCAAGCAGATGCTCAAGACCGGCGAAGACCTGGGCGGCATGTTGCGTGGACGCATTCCGTTCGACGGACCGAAGTTTGCCGAAGGCGCGGTAAAACTCGATGCGTTGTCCCATGAACCGTGGAAGCATTTTCCGCAGGTGCGTGAAGAAGATCACACCAGCGCCAAGGACGATGTCTGGAAGCAGCAGGCGCGTTTTCAGGAAATGGCCCGCAACCTTGAAGCGGCCACCGGTGAATTGGTGATTGCCAGTCAGGTTCAGCCGTACAAGGCCAGCAATCTCGGGCCGGCGGTGCAGAAAGTTGAAGATGCCTGCAGTGCTTGCCATAAACAGTTTCGCGATCATTGATAATTAAAAGATCGCAGCCTGCGGTAGCTCCTGCATTGATCAGGGTAGGAGCTGCCGCAGGCTGCGATCTTCTGATTTTTACTTATCGATTTCGTCCAGCGCGTCTTGCAGTTCTTTGCGCGACTCAGCCAGCTTGTCTTTGCGCTTGTTGATCTTCTCCGGATCGCCTTTTTTCATGGCCTTGTCGAGATCAGCCTGACGCTTGCTCACTTCGTGCTTGGCGTCGAGCACCTTGTTTTCGCGTTCTTTCTTCAGCCCCGCGTCGGTGCAGTTTTTCGTCACTTCATCCAGAGCCGTTTGCAGGCCGGCCTGCTGATCGGCATTGCCGCGCGATTTCGCCTGTTCGATCTGATTCATGATGCCCTGCTTCTTGGCAGCGCAGCCGGTCAGGCCCGGGGCGTCTTCGTCGGCCATCACAGGGGCGGCCATTACGCCGCAAAGGGTCAGTAAGGCGAGCGGTGCGAAAAATTTCATAAAAGCTCCATGTGCAAAGGCAATCGGGTCGGTCAGGCACTGCGCTGTTGGAGCGCCTCGGTGGCCGATGGGTTCCCGGCGCGCCGGGATTGCGTAGTCAGAAACCGTCGATTCCGGCGGCCTGTAAGGTTTCGCTCAAGGCCAGTACCTGCGGATCGCGAAAGAATGCGCTCAATTGCGCTGCGCGTCCCGGGCCGATACCGGCTTCTGCCTGCCATTGTTCGGTATCGCGTTGTGCCAGCGCCTGCCACGAATCAGGCAGTTGTGCCTGACCGGTTGGCGGCAAGCCCAAGGCTTTGAGCCATTGGGTGAACGGTCGCTGGCGGGCGCTGTGAAAGCTGTTCATCAGGCGTTCGCTGCTGCGTTCGCCGAAGCCGGCAATGTTAGCAAGCTCTGGCGCGTCGAGGGTCAACCAATCCAGCAGGTTGTTCACACGGCGTGTTTCGAGAAGTTTCTCCCACGTGCCACGACCGACATGTTGCAGCGCCAGCCCTTGTTTGCCACTGAGCCAGGTCAGGCGTGCGAGAAACTGGCTTTCGCAGCCGGGCGTGGGTTGCCAGCAGCTCAATGCGTGGAAGTCGTCGGCGTTGGGGATGTTGAGGTTTGTGCGTTCGGCGGCGCGCAGCACCACGCTGTCGAGCCGTGGAATGGTCAGGCCGGCGAGGCTGATTGCCACTTGGTCACCGGGGCGGATATCCAGGTCTTGCCAGCGCTTGAAGGAACTGGCGCTGACCCGTTTGATTTCCCGGTCATCGAGCATGACGGGTTTGAGTTCGAGTACTGGCGTGATACGCCCGGTGCGCCCGATCTTGAAGTTGACCTTGCGCACTTCGGCCAGCGCTTGAGCAAAAGGATACTTCCACGCAACTGCCCAATACGGAGCGCGAGCCTGCCAGCGCTCGGCGGGTGGTCGTTGGCTCTGGCGCAATACCGCGCCGTCAGTGGCAAAGGGCAGGGGTGAGCGATACCAGTGATCGCGCCATTTCTGTGCTGCAGCAAAGTCGGCGACAGGATGACTGTAGGGTTCAATCGTGGCGAAACCCAGCGTCGCCAACGTGGCGACTCGCTCGGGCAACTGCGCTGGGCCTTGTGGCCAGTCCCAGACGAACAGTCCGATACCGGCGGCTTGCTCGGCATCCAGGGTTTTGCGTCCCATCAGTCCCGCGACGGTGGAGCGAGCGTTAACGCTGCCGGATCGAGCTTGCACGTGCTCGTTCAAGCGCCAATAGAGTTCGCCCTGCACCAGCATATCCAGCGGTTGTCTCAGGCGTTGAGGAATGGCGCCGATCTTCTGCGCTGATGGCGTCCAGTCCTGCCCACGAACCCCGTCACCGCGACTGATTGCCTGGTGCAAAACGCCTGCGCGGTAAATCAGCGTCACTGCGACGCCGTCGACTTTGGGTTGTATCCAGACATCCTTGCGATCACGTAGCCACGTTTCCACCGCCTCGGCCTTATGCAGTTTATCCAGGCCGGTATGGGCGATGGGGTGGGCGTTTGAGCCTGAGGCTGTGCGCAAGGGGTCGGGTGGCGAGGGGAGTTTGAAACACTCTCGCCATTCGTTCAGGCGTGTGCGCGATTGATCGTAGAGCTCATCGGCAATCAGTGAGCGGCCTTCGCGGTGGTAGGCGTCGTCCCATTGGTTTATCTGTTTTTGCAGGGCGGCGATTTCGCTTTTTGCTTGAGTGGCTGGCCATTGCGGGCAATCGGCGTAGGCGTTGAGGGTCGTACAGGCGACGAGGAAAACAGACAGCAGGTGCAGCGTGGCAAGCATCGTGAGCGTCCTTGCTCAGGGGGAATGCTTGAAGGTTAGGCGAAGATATTTACTCCGCCGGATGGGTGTTTTACGGCTTGTTTCTGTGCAGTAAAAACAGCCCCTCACCCTAACCCTCTCCCCGGGGGAGAGGGGACTGACCGAGTGGTTTGCTGGATATGCATCGACCTGAACGTTCTGAGTTGAACTCCCGGTTTCAGGCATGAAAAAGCCCCGCAGGGCGTGAGCCGTGCGGGGCTTTTTGTGCAGCCGGGAAGTTCTTACAGACCAGCAGCAGAACGCAGTGCGTCGGCGCGGTCGGTTTTTTCCCAGGTGAACGTGGTGAAGGTGTCTTCGCCAACGGTCTTGGTCTCTGGCGCGCGACCGAAGTGGCCGTACGCTGCAGTTTCCTGGTACATCGGGTGCAGCAGGTCGAGCATGGTGGTGATTGCGTATGGACGCAGGTCGAACACTTCACGCACCAGTTTGATGATCTTGTCATCGCTGATCTTGCCGGTGCCGAAGGTGTTCAGCGAGATCGAGGTAGGCTGAGCCACGCCGATCGCGTAGGAAACCTGGATCTCGCAACGCTCGGCCAGGCCGGCCGCGACGATGTTCTTGGCAACGTAACGGCCAGCGTACGCAGCCGAACGGTCAACCTTCGATGGATCTTTACCGGAGAACGCGCCGCCGCCGTGACGGGCCATGCCGCCGTAGCTGTCGACGATGATCTTGCGACCGGTCAGACCGCAGTCACCTACCGGGCCGCCAATGATGAACTGGCCGGTCGGGTTGATGTGGAACTGGGTGTCTTTGCTCAGCAGTTCGGCAGGCAGCACGTGCTTGACGATCAGCTCCATCACGCCTTCGCGCAGGTCTTTGTACGACACTTCAGGGTTGTGCTGGGTCGACAGAACAACCGCGTCGATACCGACAACCTTGCCGCCTTCGTAACGGCAAGTCACTTGCGACTTGGCGTCCGGACGCAGCCAAGGCAGCAGACCCGATTTACGGGCTTCGGCCTGGCGCTGTACCAGTTGGTGCGAGAAGGTGATCGGTGCTGGCATCAAAACGTCGGTTTCGTTGCTGGCGTAGCCGAACATCAGGCCCTGGTCGCCGGCGCCCTGATCTTCAGGCTTGGCACGGTCAACACCCTGGTTGATGTCTGGGGACTGCTTGCCGATGATGTTCATCACGCCGCAAGTCGCGCCGTCGAAGCCAACTTCGGAACTGGTGTAGCCGATGTCGCAAATCACGTCACGAACGATCTGCTCCAGGTCGACCCAGGCGCTGGTGGTCACTTCACCGGCAACGATGGCCACGCCGGTCTTGACCAGAGTTTCCACAGCAACGCGTGCGTGTTTGTCCTGGGCAATAATGGCGTCCAGCACCGCATCGGAAATCTGGTCGGCGATTTTGTCCGGATGTCCTTCGGACACGGACTCGGAGGTGAAGAGGGAGTATTCGCTCATCTCGATGTTTTCCTGAATTTACCGATGGTGAGTGTCGCCAGCCGGTCGCTGAAAATGGCGGACCTGGATCTGGAAACCATTACGTAAGCCTACATAGAGGCTTTCCCCGGGAACGAGTCCCGCAGCGGTGGCCCAACGGGCCAAATCGTCCTGTTCAAACCCCAACCACAGATCACCGCAGGCCTCCCTGGCCCAACTCTGGTTGTGGCTACATAACTCTGTCACGAGCAGGCTACCGCCCGGTTGCAGCAGGTCGGCCATGTGCTTGAGCGCATCGGCCGGTGCGGCGAAATGGTGCAACACCATGTTCAACACTACGCAATCGGCCTGAAGGCTTGTGCCGTTCAATGCATCGGCCAATTGCAGGCTGACGTTAGCCAGCTGTTCACGTTCACATACCTGACGCGCCAGTTCGAGCATCGCCGGGCTGTTGTCCAGCGCGGTTACGGTGCCGAAGCGACGCGCCAGTTCCGGCAGAAAAGCACCATCGCCGGGGCCGACTTCAATGGCCGTGGCTGCACCATTGAAGTTCAGTTTGTCGAGCAGGGCCAGCACGCTTTCGCGGTACTGCGGCAGGCCTGCGATCAAGTCTTGCTGGGCACGGAATTTCTCCGCGACCCGGGCGAAAAAGTCCTGACTGGCCGCGGCACGTTGGCCGTGAACCTGTTCGATCCGCAATTGCACATCGTCAGGCAGATCGAGGTTGTCGACTTCTTCTAACAATGCAGCGTGTAATTTGCCGCCGAGCAGTTCGGTGTGGGGCAGGGCGCGGCGATAGAAAATCGCGTTGCCTTCGCGGCGGGTTGCTACCAGATCAGCCTGTGCCAGTACCTTGAGGTGGTGGCTCATGCCGGACTGGCCAATGCCGAAAATCTGCGCCAGTTCCAGAACACCGAACGAATCGTTGGCCAATGCGCGCAGGACATTCAGCCGCAACGGATCGCCGCCGGCCTTGCACAGGGCCGCCAGCTCGTCGCAATCGTCATGGCGAATGGAAGGCACGCGTAAATTCATAGGGCCGCAGTCTAGAGACGGGGGGAATTCATCGCAAGGCCAATATCAAAAAGTTTTGATATTGCTCGATCAATGGCGCTTTTTATTGCACTTCTCACTCACCGGTTAACTCTACAAACGAGTAGCGGAAAGGTTTCACCAAAAGAAAGCGCCGCTATCCATTGGAAAAACGCCCCCGGATGACTATCTGTCATTGCCCCGAGGCGCTCCGGTGAGGGAAAATGCCCTCCTTTTTTCCGTTTCAATCTATTCACACCCAGGAGATCAGCGATGCCTAGCCGTCGTGAGCGTGCCAACGCCATTCGTGCCCTCAGCATGGATGCCGTGCAAAAAGCCAACAGCGGCCATCCCGGTGCCCCAATGGGTATGGCAGATATTGCCGAAGTGCTTTGGCGCGACTACCTCAAGCACAACCCGAGCAATCCATCGTTCGCCGACCGTGACCGCTTCGTGCTGTCCAACGGCCATGGCTCGATGTTGATCTATTCGCTGCTGCACCTGACCGGTTACGACCTGTCGATCGACGACCTCAAGCAGTTCCGTCAACTGCACAGCCGCACCCCGGGTCACCCTGAATTCGGTTACACCCCGGGTGTTGAAACCACCACCGGCCCACTAGGTCAGGGTCTGGCCAACGCTGTCGGTTTCGCCCTCGCTGAAAAAGTCCTGGCGGCGCAGTTCAACCGTCCGAACCACAACATCGTCGACCACCACACCTATGTGTTCCTGGGTGATGGCTGCATGATGGAAGGCATTTCCCACGAAGTCGCTTCTCTGGCAGGTACGCTGGGTCTGGGCAAGCTGATCGCTTTCTACGATGACAACGGCATCTCCATCGACGGCGAAGTCGAAGGCTGGTTCACCGATGACACCCCGAAGCGTTTCGAAGCCTACAACTGGCAAGTGATCCGCAACGTTGACGGCCACGACCCGGAAGAGATCAAGACCGCCATCGAGACCGCGCGCAAGAGCCCGCTGCCGACCCTGATCTGCTGCAAGACCACCATCGGTTTCGGTTCGCCGAACAAGCAGGGCAAAGAAGACTGCCACGGCGCTCCATTGGGCGACGCGGAAATCGCTCTGACCCGTCAGGCGCTGAACTGGAACCACGGTCCGTTCGAAATCCCGGCCGACATCTATGCCGAGTGGGATGCCAAGGAAAAAGGTCGCGCAACCGAAGCCGAGTGGGATCAGCGTTTCGCTGCCTACTCCGCTGCATTCCCGACCGAAGCCAACGAACTGGTGCGTCGCCTGAGCGGTGAGCTGCCGGCTGACTTCTCCGAGAAAGCCTCGGCCTACATCGCCGAAGTCGCGGCCAAAGGCGAAACCATCGCCAGCCGTAAAGCCAGCCAGAACACCCTGAACGCGTTCGGCCCGTTGCTGCCGGAACTGCTCGGCGGCTCCGCTGACCTGGCCGGTTCCAACCTGACCCTGTGGAAAGGTTGCAAGGGCGTCAGCGCTGAAGATGCCAGCGGCAACTACATGTACTACGGCGTGCGCGAATTCGGCATGACCGCGATCATGAACGGCGTGACCCTGCACGGCGGCCTGGTGCCTTACGGCGCAACCTTCCTGATGTTCATGGAATATGCGCGCAACGCCGTGCGCATGTCGGCGCTGATGAAGAAGCAGGTGATCCACGTCTACACCCACGACTCCATCGGTCTGGGCGAAGACGGCCCGACGCACCAGCCGATCGAGCAGCTGACCAGCCTGCGTACCACACCGAACCTCGACACCTGGCGTCCAGCCGATGCCGTTGAATCGGCCGTGGCCTGGAAAAACGCTCTGGAGCGCAAGGACGGCCCTTCGGCGCTGATCTTCTCGCGTCAGAACCTGCAACACCAGGAACGCGATGCCGGGCAGATTGCCGACATCAGCCGTGGCGGTTACGTGTTGAAGGACTGCGCAGGCGAGCCTGAGCTGATCCTGATTTCGACCGGTTCGGAAGTCGGTCTGGCGGTTCAGGCCTTCGACAAGCTGACCGAACAAGGTCGCAAGGTGCGTGTGGTTTCCATGCCGTGCACCAGCGTGTTCGATGCTCAGGACGCCGGTTACAAGCAAGCCGTGCTGCCGTTGCAGGTCAGCGCGCGTATCGCGATCGAAGCGGCTCACGCCGACTTCTGGTTCAAGTACGTGGGTCTGGAAGGTCGCGTGATCGGCATGACCACCTACGGCGAATCGGCTCCGGCTTCGGCACTGTTCGAAGAGTTCGGCTTCACCCTGGAAAACATCCTGGGTCAGGCTGAAGAGCTGCTGGAAGACTGATCCAGAAAAGATGTCGTCTGAGCTGACGCCTTCGCGAGCAAGCTCGCTCCCACATTGGAATGCATTTCCCTGTGGGAGCGAGCTTGCTCGCGAAAGCGTTGGTTCGGGCAACGTCGCACTGCCTGATTCACCACGGTAATCGAGAACCCCATGCCTCAACCGCGTCCCTACAAAGTTGCACTCAACGGCTACGGCCGGATTGGTCGTTGCGTCTTGCGTGCGTTGTTTGAGCGAGGCGAAAAAGCCGGGTTTGAAATTGTCGCGATCAACGATCTGGCGGACATGGCCAGCATCGAATACCTGACACGCTTCGACTCCACCCACGGCCGTTTTCCGGGCGAAGTGCGAGTAGAAGGCGATTGTCTGCATATTAATGGCGACTGCGTGAAGGTCCTGCGCAGTGCCACCCCCGAAGGCATCGATTGGGCGTCACTCGGCGTCGATCTGGTGCTCGAATGCTCCGGCGCCTACAACACCCGTGAAGACGGCCAGCGTTTCCTTAACGCCGGTGCGCCACGCGTGTTGTTCTCGCAGCCGATGGCCAGCGAGGCGGACGTCGACGCCACCATCGTTTACGGCGTCAATCAGGATTGCCTGACCGGCGACGAACTGCTGGTGTCCAACGCCTCCTGTACGACCAATTGCGGTGTGCCGCTGTTGCGTCTGCTCGACAAGGCGATCGGCCTCGATTATGTGTCGATCACCACCATTCACTCGGCGATGAACGATCAGCCAGTGATCGACGCCTATCACCACGAAGACCTGCGCCGCACCCGTTCGGCGTTCCAGTCGGTGATCCCGGTGTCCACTGGTCTGGCGCGTGGTATCGAGCGCCTGCTGCCGGAACTTGCCGGGCGAATTCAGGCCAAAGCCGTACGCGTGCCGACGGTCAACGTGTCCTGCCTCGACATCACGATGCAGACCGCCACGGCGACCGACGCCAACGAGGTCAACCGGATCCTGCGCGAAGCCGCCACCAGTGGCCCGCTCAAAGGTCTGCTCGCTTATACCGAGCTGCCGCACGCCAGTTGTGATTTCAACCATGACCCACATTCGGCCATCGTCGATGCCAGTCAGACCCGTGTTTCCGGCCCCAAGCTGGTGAACATCCTGGCCTGGTTCGACAACGAGTGGGGTTTTGCCAACCGAATGCTGGACGTTGCAGAACACTATCTGCAAACAGCAACTTCAAAAAAACCGTAGGAAGTGCGACCCATGACCGTGTTGAAGATGTCCGACCTCGATCTGCAAGGTAAGCGCGTATTGATCCGCGAAGACCTCAACGTCCCAGTCAAGGACGGTGTTGTCACCAGCGATGCGCGTATCCTGGCTTCGCTGCCGACCATCAAGCTGGCCCTGGAAAAAGGCGCGGCCGTGATGGTCTGCTCGCACCTTGGCCGTCCGACCGAAGGCGAATTCTCCGCCGAGAACAGCCTCAAGCCAGTCGCTGACTACCTGAGCAAGGCCTTGGGCCGCGAAGTGCCACTGGTGGCTGATTACCTGGGCGGCGTCGAGGTCAAGGCCGGCGACATCGTGCTGTTCGAAAACGTGCGCTTCAACAAGGGCGAGAAAAAGAACGCTGACGAACTGGCCCAGCAATACGCCGCCCTGTGCGACGTGTTCGTGATGGACGCCTTCGGCACCGCTCACCGTGCCGAGGGTTCGACCCACGGCGTGGCCAAGTTCGCCAAAGTCGCTGCTGCTGGCCCGCTGCTGGCCGCTGAACTGGATGCACTGGGCAAAGCGCTTGGCGCACCGGCTCAGCCAATGGCTGCCATTGTTGCCGGCTCCAAGGTCTCGACCAAACTCGACGTGCTGAACAGCCTGAGCCAGATCTGCGATCAACTGATCGTCGGCGGCGGCATCGCCAACACCTTCCTCGCTGCTGCCGGTCACCCGGTTGGCAAGTCGCTGTACGAGCCGGATCTGCTCGACACCGCACGCGCCATCGCAGCCAAAGTCAGCGTGCCGCTTCCGGTTGACGTGGTGGTTGCCAAAGAATTCGCTGAAACCGCAGAAGCCACCGTCAAGCTGATCGCTGACGTTGCGGCGGACGACATGATTCTGGACATCGGCCCGCAAACTGCAGCCAATTTCGCCGAACTGCTGAAATCGTCGAAAACCATTCTGTGGAACGGTCCGGTCGGCGTGTTCGAATTCGACCAGTTCGGCAACGGCACCAAAGTGCTGGCCCAGGCCATCGCTGAAAGCTCGGCGTTCTCTATCGCTGGCGGTGGCGACACCCTGGCCGCCATCGATAAATATGGCGTGGCTGAACAAATCTCCTACATTTCCACCGGAGGTGGCGCGTTCCTCGAATTCGTCGAGGGCAAAGTGCTGCCAGCCGTTGAAGTCCTGGAAAGCCGGGCCAAGGCCTGAGGCCGCCCGTTTGGCCAGGCAAAGGAGTGTTTACATGGTCAAGTCGTTAGCACTGTTGTTGCTGACCGGTACGCTGGCGGCCTGCGGGAGTAACCCGAAGGCCGAAGCCACGCCGGCGCCGAGCGAGTCGCAGAAGGGCTGCTATCAGGCCGACTGGCAGGCCGAAACCAACCCGGTGCTGAACAAGCGGTCCGGGCCGGACGGTCTGGACAAATACGAGACGCAAACCCCGGCCAAGGAACATGGTTGTCCTTGACGGGTCTGACTCTTTAACTCAGGGCTGGCGGCGTGCGCCGTCAGTCGAGGAACACGGATGAAAGGCTTGTTCGCCATTGCGGCGTTGGCATTGTTGGGCGGTTGCGCGCAGTTGAACCTGTTTCAATCGTCTGCTCCGGCGGACAACTGGACGACCTGGACCTGCGACAGCCAGGCCAAGGTGCTGTGGCGTTACGCCGATGCCGGTCAGAAGGAAGTCGACGTGCGACTGGGTGGCGGTGATCAGGTCTATCGCCTGAAAGAAGAGCCAGGCGCTTCGGGCACGCTGTACAGCGACGGCATGCTGGCGTTTCAAGTCAAGGGAGAGGAAGGCCTGGTGTACTGGGTCGCCACCAATGACCTGATCGGCCGCGGCTGCAAAGCGCAGTAATTGACACACCACAGTTCTAATGTGGGAGCGAGCCTGCTCGCGAAAGCGGTCTGACAGGCACTGCATCAGCGACTGCAAGATTGCTTTCGCGAGCAGGCTCGCTCCCACAGGGGATCTGTGCAGTTCTCAGGATTTTGCTTTATCGAATCACCAGACCGGGCTTCAACCCCCGATCTGCAATCACTTGAATAGCCGCCGCCGCTCCGGCAGGCTGGCACGATTAACGACCCTCAACCGGGAGAGACACACACAATGGCACTTATCAGCATGCGCCAGATGTTGGACCACGCAGCCGAATTCGGCTACGGCGTTCCAGCCTTCAACGTCAACAACCTTGAGCAGATGCGCGCCATCATGGAAGCCGCTGACAAGACTGACTCCCCGGTGATCGTCCAGGCTTCGGCCGGCGCTCGCAAATACGCCGGCGCGCCTTTCCTGCGTCACCTGATCCTCGCCGCGATCGAAGAATTCCCGCACATCCCGGTGTGCATGCACCAGGACCACGGCACCAGCCCCGACGTCTGCCAGCGCTCGATCCAACTGGGCTTCAGCTCGGTGATGATGGACGGCTCCCTCGGCGAAGACGGCAAGACCCCGACCGACTACGACTACAACGTCCGCGTTACCCAACAAACCGTGGCCATGGCGCACGCCTGCGGCGTTTCGGTAGAAGGCGAGCTGGGCTGCCTGGGTTCGCTGGAAACCGGCATGGCCGGTGAAGAAGACGGCATCGGCGCCGAAGGCGTTCTGGATCACAGCCAAATGCTGACCGACCCGGAAGAAGCCGCTGACTTCGTCAAGCGCACCCAGGTCGATGCCCTGGCCATCGCCATCGGCACCAGCCACGGCGCCTACAAGTTCACCAAGCCACCTACCGGTGACGTGCTGGCGATCGACCGCATCAAGGAAATCCACAAGCGCATCCCGAACACCCACCTGGTGATGCACGGTTCGTCCTCGGTGCCACAAGAGTGGCTGGCGATCATCAACCAGTACGGCGGCGACATCAAAGAAACCTACGGCGTACCGGTTGAAGAAATCGTCGAAGGCATCAAGTACGGCGTGCGCAAGGTCAACATCGACACCGACCTGCGTCTGGCCTCCACCGGCGCAATGCGTCGCCTGATGGCCACCAACCCGAGCGAATTCGACCCACGTAAATTCTTCGGCGCGACCGTGACCGCAATGCGTGATGTGTGTATCGCTCGTTATGAAGCGTTCGGCACTGCCGGTAATGCTTCGAAGATCAAACCGATCTCGCTGGAAGCGATGTATCAGCGTTATCTGAAGGGTGAGTTGAGCGCCAAGGTTAACTAAGCCTGAGCGTTAGACTGCTTTAAAAGAAACCCGCCGTGAGGCGGGTTTTTTGTGGGCGATTTTGTCGCCTGACGAAGTCATCTAAAAGTAAGAGCAACCCATAATGCTTCGAAGATTAAGCCGATCTTGCTGGAGGTGAAATCTCAGCGTAATCTGAAGGGTCAGCTGAATGTAAGGTTAACTGATTCACCCTGTTTCATAGGTAATAAAGGATGTCAGCCTTTTGTGAATCTGATTCCAAAGGATTGGCCTACATACGGTCCGCCTGCTTTAACGGTAACCGTACCTTCCAAGTTCCTGTCGGTTCCATCAGTTGATTTCATATCAATATTGAGAATGCTTGGGCCATGGTTTAGCTCATCTCTATTTTTGGCATCTGATTTCGCTTGAAGCTTAAAAGCCCAAGTGGATTTCGTGCAGGTGCCAGTGACGACGAAGTCAAGTCCGCAATAGTCCATGTAGCCGTTACTTATGTTGCCAGTTTGCTGGGCTGGATCGTCAAATCTGAGTGTGGCGGCATGTTCCTCGCCGGCGGCGTTAAATACGAAGCCATTGTAATTTTTCATGATATTTACCTTTTGTGTATTCAAGTATTAAGTCATATGGGTTGTCTCGTATTACGTCGATGAGATTAGGTGAGAAGTGTTTGCGGGTAACCTGTAATAAATGACAGGTTTTAATATTTTTTCGCTATAAGGATTCTGGTTTTTTAATAAATAAGGACGTGGCAAAAGGAGATAATGTCAAAATTGGACGGATTTGTTTGATTGAGATATCGGTGAAAGTGCAAAAAAAAGGGGCGGATTTATTTATCAAGATTTCGTCCCCTTTTGTGTGTCTTTGTCCCCTTTATTCGATTGTATCGTGTCAGTCCTTCTAGGTCGGCAAGCTGCGCCTGCGTCAGGCCACGATTTATACGTTTTTCGCGTAGTTGAATACCGAGACGGGTGATTAAAGGAGAGTCATTCCATGTTGCGCTACCGTCACATTTTGATGTCGATGTTGCGTATGCGGAACATTTAATCCATTTGGCTTAAGAAACCCGCCATGAAGCGGGTTTTTTTATGGGCGGTTATTCCTTCAGTTCAACGTGATCCAGCGCCTGATTCACCGCCAGTTCTCCAAGCATGACCACCTGCGCGATGCCTAGCGCGGTCTTGCGGTGTGAGGTATCGAGCATGGCGGCGAAGTTGTTGAGCATTTCGCTGGCTGAACCCAGGGTTTCGCTGGCGTTGGCCAGCAGGGATTCGGTGTTGTACTTCGGATTGGCGAGGTACATGGGTTCGGGTTTATGTGTGCTGGCCATGATGAAGGCGGACGGTTTGAGGTAATGGTCGAGGGCGCGTTCGGCGGCGTCGTTGAGTTTTTTCGAATCGAGGGATTCGTAGGGGGATGCGGGATCTGTTTCTGGCGGGTGCGGCGTTGATTTTGTCATTTGCTCGAAACCTGATTGGAGTGCCCCCGCTTTGGCTACTAAATCAAAGGGGAGGCAACTGTACGCAGGTTAGTAGACCGGGGTTTCGAGCAAGCCGGCGCACCCGAAGGTGCCCTGCGCACAGCTACCATCAAGCGCAGGTATGGAAATACCCGACTGACAGATGCTTGTGCACAACGCTTGAAACCACGGGCTACTAAACCCGATCACTGGAAATCAGTGACGCGAATCAAGTTACCGATGGCCCGCCAGGCGCACAAGCCGGCGGATTCTGGCGTACCCGTAGGCAACGACGCAAGCTGTTGTAGGCATCCGGAAGTAACCGCTGGATGGCTTAAACAACGTTGTTGAATGCAGACCGTCAGGTCCGCAGTGCGTTTGTTATCTTTTGTGTACAGAGTTCTGCAATTCACCGGCCAATTTAGAAGTTGGATAATTCCAAAATCGTATAAAAAACTGTCAGAAATTACAGGTGTCTTGGGGTTGTTTATAGTTGAAGATAGAGTCTCTTCAATCTCGTAAAGGAGTACGGCCATGAGTATCAGCGCAGCAAGCTTCACATTCGGTGCACGATATAAAGTCATCAGTAATTCTGGCGTAGAGATAGAGGGGATCGTGGAAGAGAATGATCCAACCTCTCTGTTGATTGGGCTAGGGGCGGATCCAAAACAAACAGTCCCTTATCAAGAGATTGCTAGTTTTGAGAAGGTTGAAATTGCAATTCAACAAAGAGGCGGAGCAGCGAATGCCAATGCGATTAAGGCAGCTGTTGCAGCTGGGAAGGGCAAGTATAAGTAAACGTCGACACAATGTTGATCTCAATCGTGATGCAAGTCCTTTACTTGACTCGCAATATATTGGTTGGCGAGTGTGTTAAGTGATTTTATTTTCGCGTTGAGTCATATCTTTTCACTTAGAAAATTAACCCGCCCAACGGCGGGTTTTTTTGCGTTTGATTGGTTGATATCACTATTTGTCGTGATCGATGTCGAGTTTGGAGAAGGTCACCTGCCCACCTTCACTGGTGTACCCCGTGTTGTCCTGCACATAAACCCCAGCCTTGAAATACAACGGCTTGTTGCGCCAAGTCGCGCTGATCTGTGAATCCCACTGATAACCCGCCGCACTTACACCCAACGCACCGCCAGGACTCAAGTGGATGAGGTAGTTGAATTCGCGATCCAGTTTGATCCCGGTCGCCAGCGTGATGACACGGCTTTCATCCTCATCCGGATGCATGCGCACCTTGATCACCAGGTTGCCGGTTTCAGTTTTGGTCTTGTACTGGTATTCGAGTTTGACCATCGGCTTCTGGCTTTCATAAGCATGGATCTGGCCGATGACGATCTTGCCGGAGCTCGGTACTTTGTTCACCGTCACGGTCGCGCGCAATGAATTGTCGGCGTCTGGGTAATACCAGTTGCGCAGGGTGCCGTTGCTGTAGGTTTCGCGCAGTTCGGTGCGCGGATAAATGGCGTTTTCGGTTTTTGACCCGGTAACCGGTGACCAGAAGAACAAGGTGCCGGTGTCGGAATGGAAGTACTGATCTTTGAAGCCGTTCACCAGTTTGGAGGTTTCGACGGTGTATGGCGGGCTGCCAACGGGAACGCTGAGGTTCCAGGTTGCGAGATCGATCATGTCGGTTCTTCCACTCAAGTTTCACTGCACGTGCGTGCCAGAAGCTCTAGCCCGCACGTTTTGGGGCGGCCTTTATAAGCGTAGAGGGAAAATTTGTTAACGCCCGTTTGGCAGATGATTGACGTCAACATCCTGTCGAAATGCCATCTCTGCCGGTTTCCGGGGGCTTCAGCGGTGACCGTTAGTCGGCAAACTCACGCTTTGGTTAAATGATGGCCTGATGACAGCTTCTGCTTTCTTGGATCCAGTACTAGAGTGAAGGCTCAGTATGTGTGCGGTTTTTACCGGAAACCGCCCGAAAGTCCCGACAAGAGAAGCAGCATGGAATGCGCGCAACCCCCGCCAGGTGAAGGCAGCTCTGTCCTTTTGATCGTTGATGATTACCCTGAAAATCTGATCAGCATGCGCGCGTTGCTGCAGCGTCAGGATTGGCACGTCCTCACTGCGGCTTCCGGCTTCGAAGCGCTCAATATTCTGCTCTCCCACGACGTCGACCTGGTGCTGCTGGATGTGCAGATGCCGGGCATGGACGGCTTTGAGGTGGCGCGCCTGATGCGTGGCAGCCAGCGCACGCGCCTGACGCCGATCATCTTTCTGACCGCCAACGAGCAATCCCAGGACGCCGTGATCAAGGGCTATGCCAGTGGTGCGGTGGATTACCTGTTCAAACCCTTTGACCCGCAGATCCTCAAGCCCAAAGTGCAGGCGTTGCTGGAACACCAGCGCAATCGCCGCGCGTTGCAGCGCCTGAGTCATGACCTGGAAGTAGCGCGCGCCTTCAATGCTTCGGTGCTGGATAACGCTGCCGAAGGCATTCTGGTGGTGGGCGAGGATGGTTTGATCCGCTTTGCCAATCCGGCGATTTCGCGGTTGTTGAATGCGCCGGTGAAGGAGCTGGAAGGTAAAGAGTTTCTCGATTTTCTACAGAAGCCGCACATTCCGCTGTGGGCCGATTCCGAGTTTTATGCCAGCTACAAGCGTGGCGAAACCCTGAGACTGCACGATGCCTTGCTGCGCACCGCGCCCGGCCAGCAAGTGCCGGTGGCCTTGTCCTGCGCAGCATTGCCTTCTGAGCAACATGCGATGGTGGTGACTGTGCTGGACATGTCGGTGGTTCGACACTTGCACCAGCAACTGGAATTTCAAGCGGTGACCGATCCACTGACCGGGTTGCTTAACCGCCGCGGGTTTTACCAGACCGTTGAAAACCTGCTGCTGCGCGGTGAGCGCAGCGACAGCAGTTGGGTCTTGCTGTATCTGGACCTCGACGGCTTCAAACGGGTCAACGATTCCCTCGGTCACGACGCTGGCGATCGGGTGTTGCGCTGGGTTTCCGAGCAATTGAAGGCCTGTCTGCGGCCGTTCGACATTCTTGCGCGCATGGGTGGTGATGAATTTACCGCGCTGCTGGATCTGGAGTTTCCCGAGCAAGCGGCGAAGATTGCCGAAAAACTCATCGAGCGGGTGTCGATCTGTCAGCAGATCGAAGGGTTGGACATCGCCCTCGGCGCCAGCATCGGCATCGCCACCTATCCGGACTGCGGCTCGAATCTCGACGGATTGCTGCGCGCCTCCGACATCGCTATGTACGAAGCCAAGCGCGCCGGGCGCCAGCAGTATCGTTTCTACGATCATGAAATGAATGGCCGGGCGCGCTCGCGGTTGATGCTTGAAGAGAGCGTGCGTGCCGCCATCGAGAATCGCGATTTCAACTTGGTGTATCAGCCGCAAGTGGCCATCGACAGCGGCCAGATTCGCGGTTTTGAAGCCTTGCTGCGCTGGCAGCATCCGAGCGTTGGCGATGTGCCGCCGGGATTGTTTCTGCCGCTGCTGGAAGAGGCGCGGCTGATCAGTCGCCTCGGCAGCTGGATTTATCATCGCGGTGCCGGGCAGCGCAAAGCCTGGGAAACCCTGTTTGCCGAAGACCTGGTGCTCGGCGTGAGTTTGAGCAACACCCAGTTCAGCCTGCCGAATCTGGTCACCGAGTTGCGCCAGGTCATGGAGCGGCACGCCTTGCAGCCTCGGCAACTGGAGGTCGAGGTCACCGAAGAAGCGTTGATGCAAAACCCCGACGAAACCCGCAAACAGCTGCGTTTGCTGCGCAATCTGGGCGTGCGCGTGGCGTTGGATGACTTTGGCTCCGGGCCCTGCTCGCTGGCACATTTGCGCGATCTGGAGCTGGATACCCTCAAGCTGGATCGCCATCTCATTGCGCGATTGCCGGACTCCAAACGCGACGCCTCGCTGGTCAGTACGGTGATCAGTCTGTGCAAACAATACGGCTTGCTGGTGATTGCCGAAGGTGTCGAAACCATTGAGCAATACCAATGGCTGCAAGCTCACGGCTGCGAGTACGTGCAAGGCTTCCTCGTTGCGCGGCCATTGATCGCCGAGGACGCGGTCAGCTTCGCCGAACCGTTTGACTGGAGCGCGCTGCCCGGTTGAATTCGCTACACTGGCGCACCTTTTTCGAACCGTGTCGCCCGTCCATGACTGTGTTGAAGTACCTCCAGGCCTACCCCGCGCAATTGCAGGATCAGGTGCGCCAACTGATCGCCGAAGGGCGGCTGGGTGAATACCTGAATCAACGCTATTCGGGGCGGCACGATGTGCAGAGCGACAAAGCGCTGTACAGCTACGCGCTGGACCTGAAGCAGGAATACCTGCGCAACGCCCCGGCCATCGACAAGGTGCTGTTCGACAACCGCCTCGACCTGACGCACCGTGCACTGGGTCTGCACACCACGGTTTCACGGGTGCAGGGCGGCAAGCTCAAGGCCAAGAAAGAGATTCGTATCGCCTCGTTGTTCAAGGATGCCGCGCCGGACTTTCTGAAAATGATCGTCGTGCATGAACTGGCGCATTTCAAGGAATCTGATCACAACAAGGCGTTCTATAAATTGTGCGAGCACATGCTGCCGGGGTATCACCAGGTCGAGTTTGACCTGCGCGTGTACCTGACGTGGCGCGATATGCAGGCTTAACCGTACGCAACCGGGAAGGTGGGGATGGACGTCAGCAAGACCAAAAGCAGTTTCTACCGCCGCTTGTATGTGGCGTACCTGATCGACAGCGGTCTGGCCCCGAGTGTGCCGACGCTGACCGAAGTGACCGGCATGCCCCGGCGCACGGCGCAGGACACGATTGCCGCGTTGGCGGATCTGGATATCGTTTGTGAATTCGAGCAGGAAGAGGGCGCACGTAATCATGCGGGGCGCTATCGGATTCGCGAGTGGGGGGCGATTGATCGCGGGTGGATCGAGAGGAATTTGCGGCAGATCAAGGCTGTGCTTGAGTATCCCTGAAGAGCCCCTCACCCTAGCCCTCCCGAAACGTCGGACCGCCCAGAGGGAGAGGGGACTGATTGGGGGATATTGGAGAGGTACGCCGACCTGAAAGTGCTGCTGTGAATCCATAATCGACACTGTTTTTCAGGTCGGCGTCTGGCTTCAGACACCACGGTCAGTCCCCTCTCCCACTGGGAGAGGGCTAGGGTGAGGGCTCTTCAGGCACGACGCATCCCGATATGTGGAATGTCATCCTCCAGATACTCCTCACCCGCCACAACAAACCCGTACTTGCCGTAATACCCCTGCAAATGCGCCTGCGCCGACAGATAGATAGGCACTTGCGGCCAATGCTTCTCGGCCTGCTTCAGCGCCTGCTCCATCATCTCGTGACCCAGCCCTTTGCCGCGTCCCTGTGGTGCGGTAATCACGCGGCCGATCACTACGTCTCCGCCCTGGGATTCCGGATCCAGCAGGCGCAGATACGCCATCAACTGGTCATCTTCCCAACCCATCAGGTGATAGGTATCGCCTTCCAGATCCTGACCGTCGAGGTCCGGATAGGCGCATTTCTGTTCGACCACGAACACGTCCGAGCGCAGTTTCAACAGCGCGTACAGCTGCTCCTTGCCCAGATCACTGTGATGTTTGCAGACCCATTCGATTGTCATTTGCCGATTCCTTGAACGTGTCGCCCGATACTAAGCGCCTGCGGCAAAGATGTCTTGATGGCGTAAGAGTCTGTGACAAAGGTCAAAATGCCATCATTCCTTTCTCGCAGCCTCGGCGACTTTGTGTAATCTGCTGGAGAGCCCTGTGCACTGGCTGCAATGAGCTAATGTTAGGGCCTGGGTTTTGCCGGTAAGGGGCCTTGGGGTTTTGACTGAAAACATGCTGGGCAACCTGCCCGCTAAGGATTTCAAGCATGCCGCGTTTGCATCGAGCCTTTGCTTTGACCGGATTGCTCTTGCTGGCTCAGACCGCTGCAGCGGACAAGCTGCGGCTGGTGTTTGATATCTGGCCACCCTTTACCGACGACACGCTGGTCAATGGCGGCCTGGCCACTGACATCGTCAGCACCGCACTGGCCCGTGCCGGTTATGCCAGCGGTTACGAACAGGTGCCTTGGGCGCGGGCGCTGCTGGGTGTAGGCGAGGGCCGCTACGATGTGTTGGTCAACGCTTGGTATAACGATGAACGGACCAAGCTCGGCCAGTTTTCCGGAGAATACCTGCTCAACCGCATCCGTTTTCTCAAGCGCAAAGACACGCCACTCGATTATTCCAATCTGCAGCAACTGCACACTTATCCGATTGCGGTGGTGCGCGGCTACGCCTATTCGGCGCCGTTCGATGCCGACACGGCGTTGCAGAAAGTCCCTGTGCATAACTTCGCCATGGCCGTGCGCATGCTCGCGGCGGATCGGGTCAAGCTGACGCTGGAAGATGAGTATGTGGCGAAATATTACCTGGCGCGGGAATCCGCCAAGGTGCGCAATTCAGTGGAGTTTTTGCCCAAGCCGTTGAGTGAGAACAGCCTGCACATTCTGGTGAGCCTGAAGAATCCGCAGCATGAGCAGATTGTCGCGGGGTTTGATAAGGCGATTGCGGCGATGAAGGCGGATGGGAGTTATGACAAGTTGTTGAGGCAGCATGGGATGTGAGGGTTGATCCAGAATCCTCTGTATGACTGATGGCCTCTTCGCGAGCAAGCTCGCTCCCACATTGGATTTGTGAATGACACAGAACAAATGTGGGAGCGAGCTTGCTCGCGAAGGCGTCCTGTCAGCCAGCGCTGATCTCACTGGTGTCCTTGATAAGATGCGCCGCTAGCGTCCGCAATGGCCCCAACTGCCGGCAAATCAACGCCAACTGCGTCTGCACCAACCGCTGTCCCTCATCAATTTCATCAGGCATCTGCTCCAGCTCATTGGCCAGCGCTTCTTCCTCGTCACTCTGAATCGCCACCGGCTGCTTGTTCGCCAGCCCTTGGGCGATTTCGTCGATGCTCGTTGCCAGCTTCACCCCGGCGCCATCAATCAAATGCTCACGCACATCCGCCGGCAACTGGGTCTCGCGATGCGCACCCAGCCCTGACAGATAACTCAGCAAGGTGTGCGACAGCACCAGAAAGCGGAATCCGACATCCGCTTCCTTACGGAAATGCCCCGGTTCCATGAGCATGTTCGCCAGCGTCGTCGACAGCGCCGCATCGGCGTTGTGCGCATTGCGCCGGGCCAGACGATAGGCGAGGTCATCGCTTTTGCCAGCGGCGTATTGCTGCATGATCTGGCGCAGGTAGATGCTGTTGCAGGTCAGGGTGTTGGCCAGCACTTTGTTCAGGCGTCGGCCCTGCCAGTCCGGCAGGAACAGGAATACCGTCAGGCCGGCGATCAGGCTGCCGAGCAAGGTATCGAACAACCGTGGCAGGAACAGTCCGTAACCGTCACCGACCTGGTTGAAGCAGAACAGCACCATGATGGTGATCGCCGCCGTCGCCAGGGTGTAGCGAGTGGTGCGGTTGGTAAAGAACACCACCCCGGCAGCGATGGCGAAGCAGGACTGCACCAACGGGCTCGGGAACAGATCGAACAGCGCCCACGCCACGGTCAGGCCGATGGCCGTGCCGAAAATCCGCTGGCCGAGTTTGCGCCGCGTCGCGCCGTAGTTTGGCTGGCAGACGAACAGGGTGGTGAGGATGATCCAGTAACCCTGCGACGGGTGAATCAGATGCACCATGCCGTAGCCGATACTCAGCGCCAGTGGCAGGCGCAGGGCATGACGGAACAACAAAGAGGTCGGCGTCAGCTGCGTGCGCAGGCGAATCCACACATCCTTGAGATTGCGCGGCGAGCGGTCGAGCAGGCTGCTGTCGGTCGCGTCGGCCAAGGCATCGGGATTACTCGCGTCGCTGAGCAAACGGTCGAGGGTGCCGAGGTTGGCCGCCAGTGCGCGCAGTGAGCGCAGCAATCCGCGCCATGCCGGGTTGCTCTGGATGCGCAGATGTTCGAGGGAGGCGTCGAGGTCGCTCAGGGCTTCGGCGAAACTCGCGTCGTAAATGAACGGCTGGCGCATCTGGATCGATTCGGCCAGCGCGCGGCAGGCCTTGCCCTGCTGGCGCAACAGGCGCTGGCAGCGGAACAGCACGTCACTGTGGAAGAACGCTTCGGCCAGCGCGTTGTACGGATAGTGCGAGGAACTGGCGCGTTCGTGGATGTCCTGAGCAAGGAAGTACAGCTTCAGGTAACGGCTGACTTTCGAGCCGGGGCGGCCGTTGCCGACGCGGTGCAGGATGATTTCCTTGGCACTGTTCAGCGCCGCCACCACGCGTCCGTTTTGCTGGGCCAGTTCCAGACGTCGCGCTTCGACGTCCATCTGTCGGATCGGCTCGAACAGCGACGATTTCAGCTTCAGGTAAAAACCCAATTCACGGAACAACCGCGCCAGACTTTGCTGTACCGGCTGGTTGGAAAACAGCGCCTGCCACACCACCGAGAGCAAGCCGTACCACGCGGCGCCGGCGACCAGCAGCATCGGTTCGTGCCAGAAATCGGTGACCGCGCCACCGCGCTGGTCAACACCGATCATCGTGTACACCGACAGAATCAGCGTCGCCGAGGCAATCGCGCCATAACGCTCGCCGAGCGCACCGAGCATGGTCAGGCCGAAACTGGCCAGCGCCAAAGCAATGGCAAACACGATGGGGTAGGGGAAGAGCAATTCCACCGACAGCGCGGCGATGCTGAAACACACCAGCGTCACCGCGAGGGCGTTGAGGCGGCCCTGCCAACTGTCGTCGGTTTCGGCCAGGGCGCTGGCGATGATGCCGAGGAACAACGGGATCAGCAGGCCCATTTCATCCTGATACCAACACAGCGCCATGCTGCCGGTCAGGGCGATGAACACCCGCACGCTGTAGCTGAATTTATCCAGCGCCCACAGGCGCCGCAAAGACTGACGAAACGAGGTCGAGGACATGAAGTGCGAAGGCCTTCCGAGGCGATGCCGCTAAATTGAGCCAGTAATGACGCCGACGCAATGGCGCCGATCACATCTGACAGCAAAAAGTGTTCCTTTGAGATCTTGTGCCGAACTAAATCTTGAATGGTGCACATATCCTTGTGGGAGCTGCGGTGCGACGATTCGACTTGCCAGCGATGGCGGTCTGACATTCAACATTGATGTTGGATGTACCGGCCTCATCGCTGGCAAGCCAGCTCCCACAGGGATTGCATTTCACATTCGAAAGAATGGGATCAGGCGTACTGCGCGGCGGCGTAGCCGGAGGCCCAGGCCCACTGGAAGTTGAAACCGCCCAGGTGGCCGGTGACATCGAGGACTTCACCGATAAAGTACAGGCCCGGGCTTTTCAGCGATTCCATGGTCTTGGACGACACCTCGCGGGTATCGACGCCACCGAGCGTTACCTCGGCCGTGCGATAACCTTCGGTGCCGGCCGGCACCACTTTCCAGCTGCCCAGCTTCTCGGCAATTTCCGCCAGTTCGGCGTGGGTGTACTGCTTCATCGGCTTGGACACAAACCAGTTGTCCGCCAGCAGATTGGCCATCTTCTTGGTGAAAATTTCACCGAGCAGGGTTTTCAGCTCGCTGTTCGGGCGCTCGGCCACTTGCTGTTGCAGCCAGCTCGCCGCGTCGTGATCCGGCAGCAGGTTGATCTCCACGGTGTCGCCGGATTCCCAGAACGAGGAAATCTGCAAAATCGCCGGGCCGCTGAGGCCTCGGTGAGTGAACAGGATGTTCTCGCGAAAGCTCTGATCGTTGCAGCTGACCAGACAATCCACCGACGTTCCGGACAGCTCGGTGCAGAGTTCCTTGAGCTGATCGGTGATGGTGAATGGCACCAGCCCGGCACGGGTCGGCAGCAATTCGTGGCCGAACTGCTTGGCCACTTGGTAACCGAAACCGGTGGCGCCCAGCGTCGGGATCGACAATCCGCCGGTAGCGATCACCAGCGACTGGCACTGAACCTGTCCGAGTGTGGTGTCGAGCAGGTAACCGCTCTCGACTTTCTCAATCGTTTGAATCGACGTGTCTAGGTGCAGTTCGACGCCGACCTGATCGCATTCGGTCAGGAGCATTTCGAGGATGTCGCTGGATTTGTTATCGCAAAACAACTGGCCGAGTTTTTTCTCGTGGTAGGGCACGGCGTGTTTGCCGACCATGCCGATGAAATCCCACTGGGTGTAGCGCGCCAGCGCGGATTTGCAGAAATGCGGGTTCTGCGAGAGGAAATTGCTCGGCTCGGTGTACATGTTGGTGAAGTTGCAGCGGCCACCGCCCGACATCAGGATTTTCTTGCCGGCCTTGTTCGCGTGGTCGAGCAGCAACACCTGACGCCCACGCCCGGCGGCGGTCAGTGCACACATCAACCCAGCGGCGCCAGCGCCAATGATCACGACTTCGGTAGAGCGCAAAACGGTGTCCTCATGGTGGGTCGCTACAAAACAAACTGTGGGAGCGAGCCTGCTCGCGAAAGCGGTGTGTCATTCAACATGAATGTCGACTGACAGATTGCATTCGCGAGCAGGCTCGCTCCCACAGGGATCTTCTTTGGAGCGAAGATCGTTTACAAAATACGGACGCGCAACGAACGGCCCTTGATCTTGCCGTCGTTCAGACGCTGCAAGGCCTGCATGGCCACGGTGCGGTCCACGGCTACATAAGCCTGGAAGTCGAAGATGGCGATCTTGCCCACCTGCGCACCGGGAATGCCGGCATCGCCAGTCAAAGCACCCAGAATGTCGCCCGGACGAACCTTGTCTTTACGGCCAGCACCGATGCACAGCGTGGTCATCGGCGGTTGCAGCGGGGCGAGGCCTTGGGACTTGAGGTTATCGACCTGATCCCAGTTCAGCGGCGACTTCTGCAGCTGCTCAATGGCTTGCGCGCGGTGCGCTTCACCCGGAGCAACCAGGCTGATCGCGATGCCTTTCTCGCCGGCACGACCGGTACGGCCGACGCGGTGAATGTGGATTTCCGAATCGCGCGCCAGTTCGACGTTGATCACCATGTCCAGCGCATCGATGTCCAGACCACGGGCGGCGACGTCGGTGGCGACCAGTACCGACGTACTGCGGTTGGCGAACATCGCCAGCACCTGATCGCGATCACGCTGTTCCAGATCGCCGTGCAGGCCGACAGCGGAAATGCCTTTGGCGGTCAGGTGATCAACGGTTTCCTGCACTTGCTGCTTGGTGAAGCAGAACGCCACGCACGACGCCGGGCGGAAGTGGTGCAGGACTTTGGTCACTGCGCTCATGCGATCTTCCGGGGAAATCTCGTAGAAGCGCTGCTCGATCTGCGTGTCATCGTGAAACGCCTCGGCTTTCACCGTTTGCGGATCACGCATGAATTTCGAGGCCAGTTGCTTGATGCCCACCGGGTAAGTCGCGGAGAACAGCAGGGTCTGACGACGCTCCGGAGTCTTGACGATGATGTCTTCGATGGCGTCGTAGAAGCCCATGTCGAGCATGCGGTCGGCTTCGTCGAGGATCAGCGTGTTCAGGCCGTCGAGGACCAGCGAACCCTTGCGCAGGTGCTGCTGAATGCGACCCGGGGTGCCGACGATGATGTGCGCGCCGTGTTCCAGCGAAGCGATCTGCGGGCCGAACGACACGCCGCCGCACAGGGTCAGGACCTTGATGTTGTCTTCGGCACGGGCCAGACGACGGATTTCCTTGGCGACCTGGTCGGCCAGCTCGCGCGTCGGGCAGATCACCAGTGCCTGGCAACCGAAGTAGCGCGGGTTGATCGGGTTGAGCAGGCCGATGCCGAACGCGGCGGTCTTGCCGCTGCCGGTCTTGGCCTGGGCGATCAGGTCCATCCCCTTGAGGATCACCGGCAAGCTCTGCGCCTGGATCGGCGTCATCTGGGCATAACCGAGGGATTCGAGGTTAGCCAGCATGGCGGCGGACAGCGGCAGAGTATTAAAAGCGGTGGCGATGGTGGTCACGGGACTGGCCTGCAAAACAAAATGTCGCGCAGTGTAGCAGCCCCGTGCCACTTTCTTCGAAAGTTCTGGACGAACAGTGGTTAATGTTCGATGTGTTCTTCCGGGCGCTTGGCGCGGCGACCGTCTTCTTTCGACAGTTGCGAGAAGATCGTCGCGGCAAGCATAGCCATGATGCCGACGGTGACGAAGGTCAGCTGGAAGGCGCCGAGCACGGTTTCCACGCCATCGTTACCGATTTCTGCCGTAAACCCGCCGAGCAACGCACCGGCGCACGCCACCCCAAGACTCAGCGACAACTGCGCGACCACCGAGAGCAAGCTGTTGCCGCTGCTGGCGCTCGCATCGTCGAGATCGATCAGCGTCACCGTGTTCATCGCGGTGAATTGCAGCGAGTTGATCGCGCCGAGAATCGCCAGCAGACACAGCAACAACCAATACGGCGTCTGCTCGCTGACCAGGCCCATGCTCGCCAGCATGATCCCCAGCGCCAGGGTGTTGCCGGTCAGCACGATTCGATAGCCGAAGCGTTCGATCAGCGGTCGCGCCATCCATTTGGCGAACATCGCCGCAGCGGCCAGCGGCAGCATGCTCATCCCCGCTTGTGACGGCGAATAGCCCAGCGCCACTTGCAGCAGCAACGGCACCAGAAACGGCAAGGCGCCGCTGCCCAAACGCGCGAAGAGGTTGCCGAGAATACCAACGGCAAACGTGCGGGTCTTGAACAGCGACGGTGCGAACAGCGGGTTCTCGATGTGCCCGGCGCGCAACCAGTACGCCGCCAGACAGGCCATGCCACCGAACAGCAGCAACATCACGCGCAGATGCGGCAGGTGCAATTCGCCGAGGCCTTCCATGGCGATGGTGATCAGGATCATCGCCGCGCCGAACAGCAGGAAGCCGAGGCTATCGAAACGTGTGCGCTCGGTGCCGCGCAGGTCGGGAATGAATTTCCACACCGCATAGCAACCGATGACGCCGACCGGCAGGTTGATCAGGAAGATCCAGTGCCACGTCAGGTACTCGACCATCCAGCCGCCCATGGTCGGGCCGATCAGCGGGCCGAGCAGGCCGGGGATGGTGATGAAGCCCATGATCCGCACCAGTTCCGATCGCGGATAGGCGCGCAGGACCACCAGCCGCCCGACCGGCAGCATCAGTGCACCGCCCAGACCTTGAATGACGCGGGCGCCGATCAGCATGCTCAGACTGCTCGACAAGGCGCAGAGCAGTGAGCCGAAGCTGAACAGCAGGATCGCGCCGAAGAAGATTTTCTTGGTGCCGAAGCGGTCGGCGATCCAGCCTGAGGCCGGGATCAACAGCGCTACGGTGAGCATGTAGGCGATGATTACGCCCTGCATACGTAACGGATTTTCGGCCAGATCGCGAGCCATGGCCGGCAGTGCGGTGTTGAGGATGGTCCCGTCGAGGGACTGCATGAAGAAAGCGATAGCGACGACCCACGGCAACCAGCGGGCGGTGATGGCGTCGAGAGGCGGGCGGTTGGGCATGGAACCTCTTGTTGTCTGTTTGATGATCGTTCCCACACTCTGCGTGGGAATGCCTCAACGGACGCTCCGCGTCCGCTTTTGGCTGGGACGCAGAGCGTCCCGGGCTGCATTCCCACGCAGAGCGTGGGAACGATCGCTGTCAGAGGGTTAGCGTGAGTCGGCTAACTAACGCCCCCGGCAGCAATGCCGACGAGGTATTGCGCTGGCTGTACGTACTCGCCGACAGCAACAACTCACGCTCGGCGGTCAACGCTTCCAACTGCGAACCGAGCAGGCTGTAAGCGCTGTCGTCAAAGCGCATGGTGCTGACCGGCGCCTGGATCTCGCCGTTCTCGACCCAGAAGGTCGCGAAACGGGTCATGCCGGTCATGCGCGCGGCCGGTTGATCCGAGTAGTTCAGGTACCACAGGTTGCTGATGTACAGCCCGGTGCCCAACTGCTTGAGGATTTCTGCTTGCGACAGATCGCCCGCCGCCATGTTCAACGCACTCGGCATTTCACCACCGCCGGCGCCGTTGGCGGTCAGACCATATTCGGCTGCACTGCGCGAGCCAACCAGTTGATCACCGGCCTTGCCTTCGACGATCAGGCGCAGATCACTGCGCGGATAACCTTCGCCGGAAAACGCCGGGCTCAACGATTCGCTGACTTTTTCATCCAGCGACAGCAGCGGACTGAACGCCTGATCGCCGACATACAGCTTCTGCAACGGGCTGCTCTTGCTGGCAATCGACTGCGCCGAAAAACCGCCCCAGCTCAGCATGCCCATGATTTCTTCCAGCGCCGCTGGCGCCAGGTACGCGCGGTATTGCCCCGGTGCCAACGTGCGCAGCGGACGACCGAGAAATTCCAGTTGCTCGCGGGCCTGGCCGAAGCGCTTGGCGAAACCTTCGCTGCTCCAGTCATGCCCGGCGTAGCTGGCTTTCACCGCTTCGCCGTTCTCGTGGAACAGGCTGAAATCGAAGTTGAAGCTGTTGGCCTGATGCCAGCCGAACGCCCCCGCCGAACTGGCGAAACCACGGCTGATCGGGCCGGCCGCATAGAAGCCCACCAGATCCAGACCTTCAGCGGCAGTGCAGATTTCATCGACAACCTGTTCGGTGTCCGGCAGCGGATGCTCCTGCACATTTTTGCTCTGCCAGCCGTTGTGATTGAGCAGCAGATACGGATCCTGCGGCAGCAACGGCAGGGTTTCGCGCAGTTGTTGCAGGCCTTCGGCGAGGCGTCGCAGATCGCCTTCCTGATCACCGGAAAGGGTGACTTGCAGGTCGGCATGACGCCCGTCGTTGATCAGTTTCAGAACGATGTTGGCCTGCTGCACTTGCCCGGCCTGACGCACCTTGGCGTGATTGAACCGCACGAACGCCGAGGATTCGGCGGCAAAGCTGAGGGTGAACTGTTCCGGCTCGCGCACGCTGTCGCGCAGCCAATTGACCATGACCTTGAAGGCGTCGGACTGACTCTTCGAAATGCTCATCAGGCGTCTCCCCCAAATACATCAACGTTGCTGAAAACGCAGGCCGGCGAAGCGTGGCCGACGCGGATCACCTGGTTCGGTTCGCCTTTGCCGCAGTTCGGCGTGCCCAGCACCTTGACGGTGTTGGCGTCGCCGACGGCGCGCAGGCTTTTCCAGAAATGCGCGGAAATCGCCCGGTAGTTCGGGTTTTTCACCACACCTTTCAGTTCACCGTTTTCGATCAACTGGCCCCATTCACAGCCGAACTGGAATTTGTTGCGCGCATCGTCAATCGACCACGAACGGTTGGTGCTCATCAGAATGCCGTGCTCGATGCCTTCGATCAGCTTGTTCAGCGGCTGATCGCCCGGTTCGATATTGAGGTTGGCCATGCGGTCGATCGGCGGACGGTTCCAGCCACAGGCGCGGCTGTTGGCAACGCCATCGAGACCGGCGCGGAACTGCGACAGCGCCCCGCCCAATGGACGCAGCAGTAAACCATCACGAATCAGGAATTGTTTGCTGGCCTTGCTGCCGTCGTCATCGTGACCATAACTGGCCAGTTCTTCGGGAATGCCCGGATCGAACGTCACGTTCAACAATTTGGAACCGTATTGCAGGCTGCCGAAGTCGCTGGCTTTGACGAAACTGGTGCCGGCGTAATTGCGTTCATCACCGAGGATGCGGTCGAGTTCCAGCGGGTGGCCGATGGATTCGTGGATCTGCAGCATCATCTGATCCGGCATCAACAGCAGGTCGCGCGGGCCTGGCGGAGTGTTCGGCGCGAGCAGCAGTTGCAGCGCCTGATCGGCAACTTGCGGGCCGGCGCCGATCAAACCGCAGCGACTGATCACGTCAGCGCCGCCCTGTTGGCCGAAGTTCTCGCGGCCGAGGCTGCGGGTCTGGCTGTCGTTGCCGTCATAAGCGGTGACGTCGAGGCCTGGATAAATGAAGCGCTGGGCCTGGCGCAATTCAGCCCCGGCGCTGCTCAGGTAGATCTGTTCGACGTGGGTAATGCCGATGCTCACTTCCCAATTCACCAGGCGCTCATCCTTTGGTACCGAAGCGGATTCCGCGCCGAGCAGCTCGAAGCATTCGCTCAGGGATGGAAAGGCTTGTTCGAGATTGGGCGAAAAGTAATCAGCGCGATCGCTGGACACCGGCTGATCGCGCAGGTCGAGCAAGGCGTGCGGCTTGAGCCGGCGGGCTTGCTGTTCGGCGCGCTCGAGGGCGGCTTGCAGGCCTTGTTGCGACAAGTCATTGGTCGCGGCATAGGCTTCAACGCCGTTGACGCGAGCGGTGAGCATCGCCCCTTCGTCGCGGCTCAGGCTCGGCGGTTCGGCGACGTTTTTACGCACCGACAGATACTGGCCGGATTCGCGTACGTATCGCAGGGAAAAAAACTCAGCGCCCGTGCGCAAGGCAGCGAAGCGCTGCTTGAGCTGGGGGTGAAAATCGAACATTCGGGAACCTCCTTGTCAGGGGGAAGCGGTAGAGCAGCGGCGGGGAGGGGGTGAAACGGTTGCGCGAGGTCTAGAGTAGGCCTGCGTGGGGGTAGGATCAAGTGAAGAGGGGGTGTAGGGGGATTTACTGTGCAGCGAGGGAATTTGTGCTGAATCTCAGGGCCCCATCGCTGGCAAGCCAGGCTCCCACAGGTTTTTTGCTGAACACATTATGTGTGTACGACACAAAACCCTGTGGGAGCTGGCTTGCCAGCGATTAGCCTTGATGCGCTATCAAGTCTTACTGAGCAGCCGGGGTGATATCACGCATCGGCTTGCCCTTTACCGGCGCATCGCCCGCAACGTAGTACGGCGCGGTGCTACGCGGCAGTGGCTGGCGGCCACGGATCTTGTCGGCGATTTTCTCGGCGATCATGATCGTCGGCGCGTTCAGGTTACCGGTGGTGATGATCGGCATGATCGAGGCATCGACCACACGCAGGCTCTGCATGCCGTGCACGCGACCTTCGCCATCCACTACAGCCATCTCGTCGGTGCCCATCTTGCACGAGCAGGACGGGTGGAACGCAGTTTCGGCGTGCTCGCGGATGAACTTGTCCAGCTGCTCATCGGTTTGCACTTCGATGCCCGGGCTGATTTCGCGGCCACGGAAGGCGTCGAGTGCCGGCTGCTGCATGATTTCACGGGTCAGGCGGATGCCGTCGCGGAATTCCTGCCAGTCTTGCTCGGTGGCCATGTAGTTGAACAGGATGCTCGGGTGCTGGCGCGGGTCTTTCGACTTGGCCTGGATGCGACCCCGGCTTGGCGAACGCATGGAACCCATGTGCGCCTGGAAACCGTGCTCTTTCACACCGTTGCTGCCGTTGTAGTTAATCGCCACCGGCAGGAAGTGGTACTGAATGTTCGGCCATTCGAATTCCGGACGCGAACGGATGAAACCGCCGGCTTCGAACTGGTTGCTGGCGCCGATGCCGGTGCCGTTGAACAGCCACTCGGCACCGATGGCTGGCTGGTTGTACCAGAGCAGCGACGGGTACAGCGAAACCGGCTGGGTGCAAGCGTATTGCAGGTACAGCTCAAGGTGATCCTGCAGGTTTTCACCGACGCCCGGCAGGTCGTGAACCACTGGAATATCGAGCGACTTCAGCAGTTCGGCAGGGCCGACACCGGAACGCTGCAGAATCTGCGGCGAAGCGATGGCGCCGGAGCACAGCAGCACTTCTTTGCGTGCTTTGGCTTCAACACGCTCTTCGGCGTCGCCGACCAGGTAACGCACGCCAACGGCACGCTTGCCTTCAAACAGAATCTTGTCGGTCAGGGCGTGGGTGACGATGGTCAGGGTCGAACGCTTCTTGGCGACGTCGAGGTAGCCACGCGCGGTGGAAGCACGACGGCCGTTCGGCGTGACGGTGCGGTCCATCGGGCCGAAACCTTCCTGCTGGTAACCGTTCAAGTCTTCGGTGCGCGGGTAACCGGCCTGTACGCCAGCCTCAACCATGGCGTGGAACAGCGGGTTGTTGCCAGCCTTCGGCGTGGTCACGCTGACCGGGCCTTCACCACCGTGGTAGTCGTTCGGGCCGATGTCGCGGGTTTCGGCTTTGCGGAAGTACGGCAGGCAGTCGAGGTACGACCAGTTTTCCAGGCCTGGCAGTTTTGCCCAGCCGTCGTAGTCCATCGCGTTGCCACGGATGTAGCACATGCCGTTGATCAGCGAAGAACCGCCGAGGCCTTTGCCGCGACCGCATTCCATCCGGCGACCGTCCATGTGTGGCTCTGGATCGGTTTCGTACGCCCAGTTGTAGCGACGACCTTGCAGCGGGAATGCCAGTGCTGCCGGCATCTGCGTGCGGAAGTCGAAACGGTAGTCCGGGCCGCCTGCTTCAAGCAGCAGAACGGTGACGCCGGCGTCTTCAGTCAGACGGGTCGCAAGTGTGTTACCGGCCGAGCCGGCACCGATGATGATGTAATCGAATTCTTGGGACATTGAATGCACCCTCTTTGATAGTGGTCAGGTCGGACCTTGGCGAGTGCTGTGCACTCGAATCGCTGGCAAGTCGAGCCGTCGAACCGCAACTCCCACAGGGATTGGGGGCTGCCACAAATTGGATGGACAACTCCAAACCTGTGGGAGCGGGCTTGCCCGCGAAGAGGCCTTCGCGGGCAATGCAAATCTCGGGTTAGAACACCGAAACGTAATCGCCCAGCTCGACCTGTACCGATTTGATGCGGGTGAAGTTGTTCAGCGAGCTGATCCCGTTCTCACGGCCAACACCCGACTGCTTGTAACCGCCGACCGGCATTTTTGCGTCGGACTCGCCCCAGGCGTTGATCCAGCAGATACCGGCTTCCAGTTGATGAATCACGCGGTGGGCGCGGTTCAGGTCTTTGGTGACGATACCGGCGGCCAGGCCGAAGTCGGTGTCGTTGGCGCGGCGGATCACTTCTTCTTCGGTCTCGTAGGAGAGGATCGCCATCACTGGGCCAAAGATTTCTTCACGAACGATGGTCATGTCGTCGGTGCAATCGGTGAACACGGTCGGCGCGACGAATGCGCCTTTGGCGAATTCGCCGTCGGTCAGACGGTCGCCGCCGCACAGCACGCGAGCGCCTTGCTCTTTACCCTTGGCGATGTAGCCCAGCACGCTTTCCATGTGTGCGAAGCTGACCAGTGGGCCGAAGTTGGTGTTTTCGTCTTCCGGGTTGCCGACGCGGATGCGTGCAACGCGTTCAACGATCTTGGCTTCGAAAGCGGCTTTCAGGTGCGCCGGAACGAACACGCGAGTGCCGTTGGTGCAGACCTGACCCGAGCTGTAGAAGTTGGCCATCATCGCGGTGTCGGCAGCGCGATCGAGGTCGGCGTCGTCGCAGATGATCAGCGGGGATTTGCCACCCAGTTCCATGGTCACGTCTTTCAGCGACGAAGCCGATGCGCTGGCCATAACCTTCTTGCCGGTGTCGGTGCCGCCGGTGAAGGAGATTTTTTCGATGCGCGGGTGCTCGGTCAGCCAAGTGCCGACTTCACGGCCGCTGCCGGTCAGGACGTTGAACACACCGTTTGGAACGCCGGCTTCGGTGTAGATCTCGGCCAGTTTCAGGGTGGTCAGCGAGGTGACTTCGCTTGGCTTGAAGATCATCGCGTTACCGGCCGCCAGGGCTGGAGCGGATTTCCACAGGGCGATCTGGATCGGGTAGTTCCATGCGCCGATACCGGCGACCACGCCCAGCGGCTCGCGACGGGTGTAGACGAACGAAGTGTCACGCAGCGGGATCTGCTCGCCTTCGATCGCTGGCACCAGGCCTGCGTAATATTCCAGCACGTCAGCACCGGTAACGATGTCGACGTACTTGGTTTCGGAGAAGGATTTACCAGTGTCCAGGGTTTCCAGCGCGGCCAGTTCATCGTTGCGCTCGCGCAGGATGTCGACGGCACGACGCAGGATGCGCGAACGCTCCATGGCGGTCATCGCGGCCCAGATTTTCTGGCCTTTCTCAGCGCTGACCACGGCGCGCTCGACGTCTTCCTTGGTCGCACGTTGCACCAGTGCGAGGACTTCACCGTTAGCCGGGTTGATGGCTTCGAAGGTGGCATCGCTGCCGGCGTCGGAGTACGCGCCATCGATGTAAAGTTTTTGCAGTTCGAAACGGGCCATAGTGTCCTCGCAAGTGCATTGGTGGTTGGCGTTGACCACCGCGGTGAGGCTGCGGTGGCGTTCAGGGGCCGAGCGTTTTCTGTGTGCTCTAGCTCACCTTCTTGGCCAATTGGAAATCCATGTATTCGTAAGCGATCTGTTGCGCCTGCGCCGTGTCGAAAGCGTCTCCCGACAAAGCGCCGCGCAACCACAAGCCGTCAATCAACGCTGCCAGGCCACGCGCGGCGGTGCGCGCATCTTCGAGCGGCAACACACGGCGGAACTCGCAGCACAGGTTGGAATACAGACGGTGATCGTTGATCCGCTGCAACCTGTGCAAAGACGGCTGGTGCATGCTGGTGGCCCAGAAGGCCAGCCAGGTTTTCATTGCCGGGCCATTGACCTGGCTGGCGTCGAAGTTGCCTTCGATGATCACCTGCAGATGCGCCCGTGGGCTGTCATCTGCCAGCGCCTGACGGCGCGCGGTGACGCTCTCGCTGAGGGCGGTCATCAGATACCGCATCGTGGCGGCAATCAGGCCGTTCTTGTCCTGAAAGTAATGACTGATGATGCCATTCGAGACACCGGCCAAACGGGCGATCAGCGCAATGCTGGCGTCCCCCATTCCGACCTGATCGACCGCCTGCAAAGTGGCTTCGATCAGTTGTTGGCGGCGGATGGGTTGCATACCGACCTTGGGCATCTTGCACATCTCCTTAGGCCTTCCGAGCGGCGAATGACGCCTATCGGATTGACGGCCAGTCTATTTTGTTTTGATTGAACGTTCAATCAACAAAGAATAAGATCTGCGACAAATCGTCGCTGCCTACAGATTTTTCCTACATGTAAGTGGCGATAAATCCGACATCCAAAAATGCTCGAAACCTGTATGGGGCATGGCGCGGCTCGCGATTCGATGGACGTGTTGAAAGGGCAAGACGCTCAGGGCCAGGTTTCGGATGAACGTCCGTCCACCTTCGGCCACGAAAGCGATTCGCAGCGCCATTTCGGCAGGTTCGGGCTTTTTTCGGGATGTCTTTATATCACCCGCCGGTCGGCTGCCAACTAACCGATTGGTCGGGTTCCGTGTTGCCTTGTGTTCTTCTCTCGCACTGCCTGGAGCATTTGTGCCATGAGTTCTGCCTCGCTTATAAAGACCCCGCCCGAGAAGGTGACGGTCAACGGTTGGGTGTTTTACACCTCTACCGCGCTGATTCTGTTGTTGACCGCCATTCTGATTATCGCCCCGCAAGAGGCCGGCAGACTGTTGGGTATCGCCCAGGCCTGGTTGTCGCGCAGCTTCGGCTGGTACTACATGGTGGTCATCGCCGCCTACCTGGTGTTTGTGGTGGGCCTGGCGTTTTCCTCGTACGGCAAACTCAAACTGGGCAGCAAGGACGACACCCCGGATTTCAGTTACGGCGCCTGGGCGGGGATGCTGTTCTCGTCGGGTATCGGTATTTCGCTGTTGTACTTCGGCGCATCCGAGCCACTGGATCACTACTTCAATCCGCCGGAAGGCGCATCGGCCAGCAACATGGCTGCGCGTCAGGCAGTACAACTGACCTTCCTGCACTGGGGCCTGCACGGCTGGGCGATCTATGCACTGGTCGGCTTGGCCGTGGCGTACTTTGCTTACCGTCATAACCAGCCGCTGGCGCTGCGTTCGGCGCTGTATCCACTGGTGGGCGAGCGTTGGGTCAAAGGCGCGGCCGGTCACGCGGTGGACGGCTTCGGCATGTTCGTGACCCTGCTGGGGCTGGTGACCAACCTGGGGATTGGTTCGCTGCAAGTGTCGTCGGGGCTGGAAAACCTGTTTGGCATGGAACACAGCAATACCAACCTGTTGATCGTGATCATCGTGATGAGCACCGTGGCGACCATCGCTGCCGTGTCCGGCGTGGAAAACGGCATCCGTCGTCTGTCCAACCTGAACATCGTGTTGTTCAGCGGTCTGCTGATTTTCGTGCTGTTGTTTGGCCCGACTTTGCACCTGCTCAACGGCTTCGTGCAGAACATCGGTGACTACCTCAATGGCATCGTGCTGAAAACCTTCGACCTTTATGTGTACGAAGGCGATAACGCCAAGTCCGAGCGCTGGATGGGCCTGTGGACCCTGTTCTACTGGGCGTGGTGGATTTCCTGGGCGCCATTCGTAGGCATGTTCATCGCGCGTATTTCCCGTGGTCGTACTGTGCGTGAACTGGTGGCTGGCGTGCTGTTGATTCCGCTGGGCTTCACCCTGGCCTGGCTGTCGATCTTCGGTAACTCGGCACTGGACCTGGTGATGAACCATGGGGCGGTGGAACTCGGCAAGACGGCGCTGGAACAGCCGTCGATGGCGATCTATCAATTGCTTGAACATTACCCGGCGTCGAAAGTCGTCATCGGTGTGTCGATCTTTGTTGGCTTCGTGCTGTTCCTGACCCCGGCCGACTCCGGCGCGGTGATGATGGCGAATCTGTCCTGCAAGGGCGGCAACGTTGACGAAGATGCGCCGCACTGGCTGCGGATTTTCTGGTCGGTGGTGATCACCCTGGTGACCATCGGTCTTCTGTTCGCCGGTAACTTTGAAGCCATGCAAACCATGGTGGTACTGGCCGGTCTGCCGTTCTCGGTGGTGCTGGTGTTCTTCATGTTCGGCCTGCACAAGGCGATGCGCCAGGACGTGCAGATCGAACAAGAGCAGGCGCAACTGGCGGAGCGCGGTCGTCGTGGTTTCAGCGAGCGTCTGACGCAACTGGACCTGCAACCGAGCCAATCGGTGGTGCAGCGCTTTATGGACAAGCAGGTCAGCCCGGCGCTGGAAGATGCCACCGCGCAAATGCGTGCGCAGGGTCTGGAAGTGCAGACGTTGTTGGGTAAATCCAAGCGCTGCATGGGTGTGCGCGTCGAGATGGAAGAGGGCAACCCTTTCGTTTACGAAGTCAGCCTGGACGGCTATCTGGCGACCCCGACCGAATCGGCGCAGTCCGATGAAGCGCGCCAGCGTTACTATCGCGCCGAGGTGTATCTGCACAACGGCAGCCAGGATTACGACCTGATGGGCTTCACGCAGGATCAGATCACACGCGATGTGCTCGATCAGTTTGAAAGCCATCGGCAGCTCCTTGGCCGGGTGTATAGCTAAAGTCAAAAGCCCCCTCACCCCAGCCCTCTCCCTAAGGGAGAGGGGGAAAGGGAGCAGATCGGGGGCTTTTCAATGCCTGAGTTCGACTCAATATTTCAATGCCAGCCACAACCCCCTCACCCCAACCCACCCGCAACGTCGGACCGCCCGGAGGGAGAGGGAGCTGACCGAGGTGTCTTGCGCTATACGCCGACTTGAAAGATCGAGTCGATTATGGATTCGGTGAAGCAAGATCAGGTCGGTGTAGATCTGCAGCATCCCCCGGTCAGTCCCCTCTCCCTCTGGGAGAGGGCTAGGGTGAGGGGCTTTTCCCTGACCCAACAAAAAGGGATCGCTCACCGCGATCCCTTTTTGTTATCCCACCTGGCGCATTACCCGAGATTCTTGCCCAGCAGCGCGTGATACAGCTCACTGTCGCCCAGAATCCCCACCACGTGATTGTCATCGTGCAGCACCAGCTTGTTGCCGGTCTGATAACGAATCTGCAGCGCATCGCGCATACCAATGTTCGAATCCACCAGCGTCGGCTTGCGCTCCAGGCCCTCCACCGCTTGCCCCGGTGCCCAGTTCTGCAGGTTCAGCACCGAACCATTCTGCCGCGCGCCTTTGATGGTGTTGCCTTCGGCCAGATCCAGCCACGAATCGCCGCCCGGATCCAGGCACACCGAACCGTTGATGCGTTTGCACTTGTCCAGTGTGCGCATCAGGCTGCGACCGCAGAGCACATTGAGCGGATTGGTGTGCGCCACGAACGTACGCACATAGTCGTCCGCCGGGTTCAGCACGATCTCTTCCGGCACGCTGTACTGGATGATCCGGCCGTCCTTCATGATCGCGATGCGGCTACCGAGTTTCAGCGCCTCGTCGAGGTCGTGACTCACAAAGACAATGGTCTTGCTCAGCTTGCGTTGCAGTTCCAGCAGTTCATCCTGCAGGCCTTGACGGATCAGCGGATCGAGCGCCGAGAACGGTTCGTCCATCAACAGAATGTCGGCATCCATCGCCAGCGCCCGCGCCAGACCGACACGCTGCTGCATGCCGCCGGAGAGTTCGTCAGGCTTCTTGTTGCGCCATTGGGTCAGGCCAACCAGTTCGAGTTTTTCATCGACCAGCTTCTTGCGTTCCTTCTCCGGACGACCCTGCATTTCCAGACCGAAACTGATGTTCTCGCGTACCGTCAGCCACGGCATCAGGGCGAACTTCTGGAACACCATGGCGATGCGTTTGGTGCGCATCATTTTCAGCTCGGCCGGGGTGCAGGAGGCGATGTCGATCTGGCGGTTTTCATGCTCGACGAACAGCTTGCCGCGGCTCACGGTGTTGAGGCCGTTGATGCAGCGCAGCAGGCTCGACTTGCCCGAACCGGACAAGCCCATCAGCACGCAGATCTCGCCCTTGTTGATGTCCAGCGTGGCTTTTTCCACGCCGACGATCTGTCCGGTCTTCTTCAGGATCTCGTTGCGGGTCATGCCCTGATCCAGCAGCTTGAGCGCCTCGCGCGGGTCTTTGGAGAAGATTACGTCGACGTCTTCGAAGCGAATTATGCTCATGCGTCACCCCCTACTTTAGCGTCGGGTTGTTTGCAGATACGGTCGAGCATGATCGCCAGCAGTACGATCGCCAGGCCCGCTTCGAAGCCCAAGGCGATATCAGCAGTGTTCAGTGCGTTGACCACCGGTTTGCCGAGTCCGTCGGCGCCCACCAGCGCGGCGATCACCACCATCGACAACGACAGCATGATGCACTGGGTGATGCCGGCCGCGATGCTCGGCATGGCGTGAGGCAGTTCGATCCGTGAGAGCAGTTGGCGACGCGAGCAGCCGAAGGCCTTGCCGGCGTCCATCAGTTCTTGCGGGACATCGCGGATGCCCAGGTAGGTCAGGCGGATCGGCGCAGCGATGGCGAACACCACCGTGGAGATCAGGCCCGGTACCACACCCAGCCCGAAGAGGGTCAGGGTAGGAATGAGGTAAACGAAGGTCGGTACGGTCTGCATCAGATCGAGTACCGGACGCATTAAAGTGTAGAACATCGGTTTGTGCGCGGCGACGATGCCCAACGGCACGCCGATGACCACGCAGACCAGGGTCGCGAACATGACCTGGGCGAGGGTTTCCATGGTTTCCTGCCAGTACCCCAGATTGAGGATCAGCAGAAAGGAAGCGATGACGAAAACGGTCAATCCCCATTTGCGCTGGATGAAATGCGCGAGCAGGGCGATGAGGCCGATCAAGACAAAAGGGTTGAACCAGGTGAGCGCAAACGTCACGCCGTGGATCATCGTTTCCAGTGTCACGGCGATTGCGTCGAAAGTGCTGGCGCCGTGTTGCGTCAACCATTCAACGAAGCCCGCGATGTACTGGCCTAGAGGTATTTTCTGATCAATCAGCATGGTAGTGAACGTCCGCATGCGAGGAAATAAACAGCCTGGGTGGGCGAGCCCACCCGGCATAAGCGATTACTGAAGCTTGGCTTTCACGGCCTCCAGGCCAGGTTTACCGTCAATGGTGGTCACGCCAGCGAGCCAGGTATCGAGCACTTGTGGATTCTTTTTCAGCCAGGCCTTGGCGGCCGCGTCAGGCTTCATCTTGTCGTCGAGGATGTTGCCCATCAGTTCGCTTTCCATGTCGACGTTGAACTCCAGGTTCTTCAGTAACTGACCGACGTTGCTGCATTCCTCGGCGTAACCCTTGCGGGTGTTGGTCGCCACGGTCGCAGCACCGAAATCGGGGCCGAAGAAATCATCGCCACCGGTCAGGTATTGAATCTTGAAGCGCTTGTTCATCGGGTGTGGCGCCCAGCCGAGGAAGACTACGGCGGTGTCGCGTTTTTGCGCGCGATCAACTTGCGAAAGCATGCCCGCTTCCGATGATTCAACCACTTTGAAACCGGCGGTTTTCAGGCCGAAGGCGTCCTTGTCGATCATGCTTTGGATCAGCCGGTTGCCGTCGTTGCCAGGCTCGATGCCGTAGATCTTGCCGTCGAGCTCTTTCTTGAATTTGGCGATGTCGGCGAAGTCATGCAGACCTTTGTCATACAGGGCTTGCGGCACGGCGAGGGTGTACTTGGCGCCCTTGAGGTTGGTGCGCACGGTTTCCACGGTGCCAGCGTCGCGGTAGGCCTTGATGTCGTTTTCCATGGTCGGCATCCAGTTGCCGAGGAACACGTCCATGTTCTTGCCGTCGGCCAGCGACTTGTAGGTCACGGGCACGGAGATCATGGTGGTCTTGGTCTTGTAGCCGAGGGCGTTGAGGACAACGGAGGTGGTGGCGGTGGTCGCGGTGATGTCAGTCCAGCCGACATCGGAGAAGTTAACGGTACTGCATTGCGCCGGTTCTGCAGCTTGCGCCAGTAACGGCAGACTCAGCATGGCGGCCAACAACAACGACGGGGAACCTTTCATGGATGGACTCCTTGGTGTTTTTTTTGGCAGTGTTCCGACTGTGGACCACCGCACTTATAGGTTGCGGTTGGATGGCGTTCTGGAGACAGCTCTACCACGGCGCCTTGCAATCGAGTCATAACGATCATGTACCAGTGAAAATCTGACGCCTACAGGGGGGGTCGTATCCAGTACAGGGATGGTCGCATCCAGTGTCAGTGACGTCGCTTACAGCTTTTTTCAGCCCCCAATGGCCATCTGAACCGTATAAAAACGGCGAAAAACCGGGGCGAAAACCGCGCGGCGCTGGTGGACATGAGTGCGTCGGTGTCAGACGCCGTGCGCTCCGACAAAAGCCTGATGATGCGGGCATTCCGGCGGATCGCAGCTTGAGCGTAGCAGCTCCGCCAGCGGGCGCTTCACGCCCCGGACCGGCATCCTCAGGAGCTCTGCAGCAATGGCTATCAGCGTTTTCGACCTGTTCAAAATCGGCATCGGCCCTTCCAGTTCCCACACCGTCGGGCCCATGCGCGCCGCGGCGCTGTTCGTCGAGTCGCTACGGGACAAGCACCAGCTGGAACAGGTGCGCCGTATAGAGGTGCAATTGTTCGGATCGCTGTCGGCCACGGGTATTGGGCACGGCAGCGACAACGCGGTGATCATGGGTTTGATGGGCGAGTGGCCGGACGCAATCGACCCGTCGCAGATCGGCCCGCGCATCCAGGCCCTGCGTGAAACTCACACACTGTTATTGGATGGTCGCTTGTCGGTGCCGTTTGTCTGGGCGCGGGACATGCGCCTGATCGACGAGAACCTGCCGTTCCACCCCAATGCGATGACGATTGTTGCCGAGGGCGATCACGGCGAGTTGCACCGCGACACCTACTATTCGGTGGGCGGCGGCTTTGTCGTGGATCAAGCGCAAGCGTCCAGTGGTGTGGTCGATCTGGATCGCACTGAACTGCCTTACGACTTTTCCAGCGCGGTCGAGCTGCTGGAACTGTGCAAAAAGAACAACCTGCGCGTCGCCGAACTGATGATGGCCAACGAAAAGGTCTGGCGCAGTGAAGAAGAGATTCGCGCCGGGCTGATGAAACTGTGGCGGGCGATGCAGGATTGCGTCGAGCAGGGGCTCAAGCACGAAGGCATCCTGCCCGGCGGTTTGAATGTGCGCCGGCGTGCGGCGAAGTTGCACCGCAGTCTTCAGGAATTGGGCAAGCCCAATGTGATCGGCTCGACCCTCAGTGCCATGGAGTGGGTCAACTTGTTCGCCCTGGCGGTTAATGAAGAGAACGCGGCGGGCGGGCGCATGGTCACGGCGCCGACCAATGGCGCGGCGGGGATCATTCCGGCGGTGTTGCATTACTTTATGAAGTTCAGCGAAGCGGTGACGGACGCCAACGTGGTCGACTACTTCCTCGGTGCGGCGGCGGTGGGGATTCTGTGCAAGAAGAATGCGTCGATCTCGGGCGCTGAGGTTGGCTGTCAGGGTGAGGTCGGTTCGGCTTGCGCAATGGCGGCGGCGGGGCTGGCGGAGATTCTCGGCGCCACGCCGGAGCAGTTGTGCAACGCAGCGGAGATTGGCCTGGAGCATAACCTTGGGCTGACCTGCGATCCGGTCGGTGGCCTGGTGCAAGTGCCGTGCATCGAGCGCAATGCGATCGCCGCGGTGAAAGCCATCAACGCGGCGCAGATGGCGTTGCGCGGCGATGGTCAGCATTTTATCTCGCTGGACCGGGTGATCCGCACCATGCGTGATACCGGTGCTGACATGCATGACAAGTATAAAGAGACATCGCGTGGTGGATTGGCGGTCAGTGCTGTGGAGTGCTGAGACCGCGTTGCCCCCATCGCTGGCAAGCCAGCTCCCACAGGTTCCGAGGTGATACAGATATCTTGATCACACAGAAAATCCATGTGGGCGCTGCGGTGCGACGATTCGACTTGCCAGCGATGGGGCCAGACCAGTCAAAATTGCTCATCAAGTGAACACAGACAATAAATCACGCCACCTTTTAGCGCGTCGCAAACAGATAAGAGTCTTTCCCAGCTGTTACATGCATTCAGCACCCCCTACCGTCCGTCACCCGTGCTTGCGGTGACACTCCCCACAAACTGCGCGCAGGCCAGTTCCCACAAGTGCTACCGATTTGCTCACACGCCTCGGGGCAGGGCGCTCAGCAACACTAATGGCACTTCGAAACACCTTTCGTCGGACGGCTCGTATAGACACGTCGCGACGTCGTTTTCAGGAGTTATTGAACAGCCATTCAATTTTAGGCATGGCAATTGCTCTGTCATAACAAAGCCCGTCTCCCACGCGAGAACGCTGGCAATAACAAGAGCCTCCGCCTGAGGCCATCACCCGCTTTGTGTGAGGAGATACCGCGATGACGTCGTTCAACTCCGGGGCCCAACCCCAGAACCGTGCGCCTCAATCCATCGGCTTTCTGCTGCTGGACAATTTCACGCTGATTTCTCTGGCCTCCGCAGTAGAACCTCTACGCATGGCCAACCAATTGTCCGGTCGCGAGCTGTATCGCTGGAGCACCCTTACCGTCGATGGCGGCCAGGTGTGGGCCAGTGACGGTTTGCAAATCACACCAGATGCCTCCATGCACAAAGCGCCACCACTGGACACTGTGATCGTCTGCGGTGGTATCGGTATCCAACGCACTGTCACCCGCGAACACGTTTCATGGCTGCAAAGCCAGGCGCGACAGTCCAAGCGCCTCGGCGCCGTGTGCACCGGCAGTTGGGCGCTGGCTTGCGCCGGGTTGCTCGACGGTTTCGATTGCAGCGTGCACTGGGAATGTCTGGCGGCGATGCAGGAAGCTTTCCCGCGCGTGGCCATGAGCACCCGTTTGTTCACCCTCGACCGTAACCGTTTCACCAGCTCCGGCGGCACCGCGCCGCTGGACATGATGCTGCACCTGATCAGCCGCGATCACGGCCGTGAACTGTCCGCCGCGATCTCGGAGATGTTCGTCTACGAACGTATCCGCAACGAACAGGATCACCAGCGCGTGCCGCTCAAGCACATGCTCGGCACCAACCAGCCGAAGCTGCAGGAAATCGTCGCGCTGATGGAAGCCAACCTCGAAGAGCCGATCGACCTCGACGAATTGGCGGTTTACGTCGCCGTGTCGCGTCGACAGCTGGAGCGGTTGTTCCAGAAATACCTGCACTGCTCGCCGTCGCGCTATTACTTGAAGCTGCGCCTGATCCGCGCGCGACAACTGCTCAAGCAAACGCCGATGTCGATCATCGAAGTGGCGTCGGTGTGTGGTTTCGTCTCCACGCCGCACTTCTCCAAGTGTTACCGCGAGTACTTCGGCATTCCGCCGCGTGACGAGCGCGTAGGCTCCAACACCACCCAGCAAGTGGCGATGCTGCCGCTGCCGCAGGCGATCGTGATGTCGCCGCTGTCGGGGCCGATGTCGGCGTTGAGTCAGGCGCGTAATGAATCGACGTTTGCCAGCGTAAGGCTGTAAGGCAAAAGATCGCAGCCTGCGGCAGCTCCTACAGGGATATGCGTTCCAATGTAGGAGCTGCCGAAGGCTGCGATCTTTTGATCTGCTGTCAGGCGCTATGGCTTTGCTGATAGTCCGCCAATGCCGGCAGTAATTGTTTGTCGATCGCCTGACGCACCGCCGGCTGGATGCTGGCGCCGCTGGTGTACATGTCCTTGACCATCTTGCGCAGTTCAAACGCGCGAACATTATCCAGACCGCGCACAGCGCACTCGCAAGCCTGATCGGCGGTCGTGCCACTGGGCACTTGAATACCCAACGCCTTGAGCTGGCCCAACAAATCTTCCTGATCGATCAAATCGGCATACATCATGACGCGCATCCTTCTTCGGTAACGGAGGTCGTGGCTCGATTCTGGTAGCCATGCGGGAGCACGGCAAGGGCGTTTTGTCGCAGTGGCTGCGACGGCTATGAACAGGTCGCTTTCGGCTAACTCGCCGCTCAAGGGAGTGGGCACACTGAACTCAGCTTGCAACACGAAGGTTTGGTCACCCTCGCTTGGCAGCTCCTCAACAGTACCCTCTGCCCCGATCCTGTCACGGCTTGCATCGGGGCTTTTTTTTGGCTGTGAATCAGTCAGAGATTTGTTGTTCCTGCCGACGTCATCGCTGGCAAGCCAGCTCCCACAAGTTTCGAGTCTGGTCGCATATTTGTGAAACGCCGCCGAACCCTGTGGGAGCGGGCTTGCCCGCGATGAACGATAACGCGGTCTATCTTTGCAACACGAGGATGCCCGACAACAACTCATCCCGATCGACATAGCAACCCTGAAAATGTCGTGCTCCCGTGGCGGGATCAAACGCGTTGCGCGCATGCAACGTGCGGCGGTTATCGAAGCACCACAGCTCACCGGGGTTGAGCCGCTGCATCAGCCGAAACCGTGGCTCGCGCGTCATCGCAATAAACCGCCGATAAGCCCGATACAACAACGGCATCTGCTCCATCGACGCATCAAACGCCCCGCGCAAAAAATTCGCCATACGAATTTCCGCCACGCGACCCAAGGCATCCAAAGCAATAATCGGCGCCAGGCAGCGATAATCGCTGTGACGATCCTTGTTGCGAAACTCCACGGGGATTTCACACAGCGCCTGAAACGCTGCCGGATCCTCACTGCGCAGCGCATCGGCAATCGCAAAACCATCGACAAAAATGCTTTCGCCGCCTTCGGCGTCATTCACCAGGCAATGCAGAAATTGCAGCCCCGGTTGCAGCTCGCGGGTGGGCAGATCGGTGTGCAACGGCAGGTTGAAAGCGGTGTAGGCATTGCTGTCGGCATCGGCCTTGGATTGCACGTTGAACAGCACGCCGAAATTGCTTTCGCGGATAAAGGAAATGCGCTGCGCGATAAGTTTCAGCGAGCCGGGTTCGGTGGGCACGCCGTGCACTTGCGTCAGGCCAATGTCGCGTACGGCGAGCAGCCATTGCAGCAACGCGGCGTTGTCGTTCATCAGCGCCGAATAGTCGAACACCGGCAACTGCAAATCGCTGCGCCACAGATAAGGCTTGGGTTTGCCGGCCAGGCGTTCGGCGCGGGATTCGTCGTCATAGGCGTGAGCGCGCAACCAACCGGGATCGAAACGGCTGAGGTGGCCGTCCTGCCAATCGATGCGCAGGCAGCCATCGGTGTCGATATACGCAGCGGCAGGCTTGAGGTCTTCAGCGGCATCGACGATCTCGAACACCTGCTCACGGGTGACGTTGTAGACGCAACGTTCACACGGGCAGTTATCCCGCAACCAGACGTGGTGAAACGGACTGATGCGACCGTCAGCCCATTGGATGGCAACGCGATCCGCCAGGCTCTGCACGCCACTAAGCGCGCTGATCAACGGATAAGTACGGAAGTCGGCAACAGCGGCAGCGGTGTTCATGGCGGCTCCTTGCGATCGATGGATTTACCTTGCAGACGGCAACGCGATAACGCGGCCGATGTAAGCGGGAGCGGGCAGGTCTTTTTGCTCGGCGACGATGTTTTGCAGGCGGCTCAAGGTTTGCGCACCGAACGGCGCCGAGCGTGGGCCGGCGAGGTCGACGTGCAAGAGCATTTGTTCGTTGCCGGCCAGCTCCTGATCCTCTCCAACCTTGTGCAGGCTGTGATAGAGGTGCAGGCGCTTGCTGTCGTGACCGATGATTTGCGTGTGCACTTCGACCTCGGTGTCGAGTTTCACTTCGTGTAGATAGTTGAGGTGCAGTTCGAGGGTGAACAGTGAGTGGCCGCTGGCTTCGCGGTTGCTGCTGTCCATACCGAGGCGGTCCATCAGGGCGTCGGTGGCGTAGCTGAAAATCAGCAGGTAGAAGGCGTCACGCAGGTGGCCGTTGTAGTCGACCCAGTCGGGGATGATTCTGGTTTGGTAGGTGGTGAGGGTGGGCATGATTGGGTTCCGGCAGTTGGCGGGTCGTTAAGATCAAGAGCTACCCCCTCACCCCAGCCCTCTCCCCCAGGGGGGAGAGGGGGAAAGGGAGCAGATCGGGGGCCTTTCAAAACTTGAGTTCGGCTCGATAGATCAGGTCGGTGCAGCTCGCATAAACACCGCGGTTGGTCCCCTCTCCCTCCGGGAGAGGGCTAGGGTGAGGGCAGCGATGTCATGCCAGACACATCATTCGCTGAAACTCATTCCATGCTTCTCCTTGGTGGTCTTCACCGCCTCAAGCACCGCCAGCAAGCAATCATCACGATAGCGTTCCAGCGCCGAAATGCTGTGGCGGCCGAGCTGATCACTGGTGCCATCGACCACATCATCAATCAACTTGTCAGTCAGTTCCGGCGCTGGCAGATACGTCCACGGCAACTGCAACGCCGGGCCGAATTGCGACATGAAGTGGCGCATGCCCGCATCACCACCGGCCAGCGTATAAGTCAGGAACGTGCCCATGAACGACCAGCGCAGACCAGCACCAAACCGAATCGCATCGTCGATCTCGCCAGTAGTCGCCACACCGTCGTTGACCAGGTGCAGCGCCTCACGCCATAACGCTTCAAGCAAGCGGTCAGCGATAAACCCCGGCACTTCCTTGCGCACATGCAACGGACGCATGCCGAGAGATTCGTAGACTTTCATCGCCGCTTGCACAGCTTCCGGCGCGGTGTTCTTGCCACCGACCACTTCCACCAGCGGCAGCAGATAAACCGGGTTGAACGGGTGACCGACCACGCAGCGTTCCGGGTGCGTCGAACTCTCGTAGAACTCGCTCGGCAGCAGGCCGGAAGTACTCGATCCAATCAAGGCATTGGGTTTGGCCGCGGCGCTGATTTTGCTGTGCAGATCGAGTTTCAGTTCCAGACGTTCCGGGGCGCTTTCCTGAATGAAGTCGGCATCGCGCACGCACTCTTCGATGGTCGCGACAAAGCGCAGGCGATCCTGCGAAGCGCCCGGTGCCAGACCGTTTTTCTCCAGCGCGCCCCAGGCATTGGCCACGCGTTTGCGCAGCGCCGCTTCGGCGCCGGGTGCCGGGTCCCAGGCCACCACTTCCAGACCGTGGGCGAGGGCGCGGGCAACCCAGCCGCTGCCGATGACACCGCTGCCCAGCGCGGCGAAGGTTTTGATTTCGGTGATAAAGCTCATGGCGACATTCCTGAATAGTTCGGGGATCAACTGTGGGAGCGAGCCTGCTCGCGAAAGCGGTGGCTCTGCTGATGAACATGCTTCGGATGTACGGGCCTCTTCGCGAGCAGGCTCGCTCCCACAGGGGAAATGAGTGATGGTTTAACCGCGCTGGGTCAGGCCCATTTTTTTGCGACCCTCTGCCGGGGTCAGCACGCGGGCGCCGAGGCGGCTGAGAATCTCGGTGGCGCGCTCGACCAGTTGGCCGTTGGTTGCCAGCACGCCTTTGTCCAGCCACAGGTTGTCCTCCAGCCCGACCCGCACGTTGCCGCCCAGCAACACCGCTTGCGCCGCCATCGGCATCTGCATCCGGCCAATCCCAAACCCGGCCCACACCGCATCGGCGGGCAGGTTATCGACCATGGCTTTCATCGTGGTGGTATCCGCCGGTGCGCCCCACGGGATGCCCAGGCACAGCTGGAACAGCGGGTTATCCAGCAACCCTTCTTTGATCATCTGCTTGGCGAACCACAGGTGACCGGTGTCGAAAATCTCCAGTTCAGCCTTCACACCCAGCTCGGTAATGCGCTTTGCACCCGCGCGCAATTGCGCCGGGGTGGAGACGTAAATGGTGTCGCCATCGCCGAAGTTAAGGGTGCCGCAATCGAGGGTGCAGATTTCCGGCAGCAATTCTTCGACGTGGGCGAGACGAGTCAACGGGCCGACCAGATCGGTGTTCGGGCCGAACTCCATCGGGTTCTCGCCAGCGCCGATCTCCAGATCGCCGCCCATGCCGGCGGTGAGGTTGACGATGATGTCGACGTCCGCCTCGCGGATGCGCTCCATCACTTCGCGGTACAGCGCCACGTCGCGGCTGAACTTGCCGGTCTGCGGATCGCGCACATGGCAGTGCACGACTGTGGCGCCGGCCTTGGCCGCTTCAACGGCCGCCGCTGCGATCTGTTTCGGGGTGACCGGCACGTGCGGGCTCTTGGCGGTCGTGTCGCCAGCACCGGTGAGTGCGCAGGTGATGATGACGTCGTGGTTCATGGTGCGGTTTCCTTCAGGCGTGATGGATCTGTCCGCAGCCCGTTTCGGGGTTGCGAAGCTTCGTCCGGTTCCCTCTCCCCTTGGGAGAGGGCTAGGGTGAGGGGCTTTTAAATGAGAGGGTTATTTGCTGGTCAGCTGCAGGTTTTCAGCCGCCGGTTTGCCATCGAACGTGGTCACACCCTCAAGCCAGCGCTGCTTGTCTTCGGGGTGATCCTTGAGCCATTGCCTGGCCGATTCGAAGGCGTCCTTGTGGTCGAGCAGCGGTTGCATCATCCGGCTCTCGTCTTCGGCGGTGAACGTCAGGTTGGTCAGCAGGCGACCAACGTTCGGGCACTGCTCGGCGTATTTCGGCGCGGTCACTGTCCACACGGTGGCCATGCCTTCGTTCGGGCCGAGGGCGTCGTCGCTGCCGGTCAGATAAGTCATCTTGACGTTGACGTTCATCGGGTGCGGCGCCCAGCCGAAGAACACCACGGCTTCCTTGCGGCGCACGGCGCGGTCGACGGCAGCAAGCATGCCGGCCTCGCTGGACTCGACCAACTGGAACTTGCCGAGGCCAAACTGGTTCTTGGCGATCATTGCCTTGATCTGCGTGTTGGCGCCCGAACCCGGTTCGATGCCATAGATCTTGCCGCCCAGTTCCTTCTCGAATTTGGCAATGTCGGCGAAGGTTTTCAGGCCCTTGTCCGCCAGGTAAGTCGGCACGGCGAGGGTCGCACGGGCATCTTTCAGGCTTGGCGCTTCGAGGACTTTGACCTGATTGGCGTCGACGAACGGCGTAATGGTCTGGGTCATCAACGGGTTCCAGTAACCGAGGAACAGGTCCAGGCGCTGATCGCGGATCCCGGCGAAGATAATTTGCTGGGAAGCGCTGGTTTGTTTGGTGTTGTAGCCGAGGCCGTCGAGCAGGACCTGGGTCATGGCACTGGTGGCGATCACGTCGGTCCAGTTGACCACGCCCATGCGCACGTTCTGGCACGAGGCGGGTTCGGCGGCCATGACGCTGGCGCTGAAGAAAGCGGTACCGCTGAGTGCAAGAACACAGCTGCTGATCAGTCGTTTCATGTCGGGTTCCTCGGCAGGTCGTTTATTGTGGTTCCCGGCGTCTGATGCGCCGGTGATGCAAAGTTACGCAGCTGTGCCCCCGTGAAAGCGCACTGCGGCGACTGGCATTTGCACTGTAGCGACCTGTGCGCTTGAACGCTGACGACAATCGGCGTATCAACGAGCCACGCTCCCCTCCCTCTCGTTACCCGCGAATCGAGTGCGCACATGTCCCAGGATTTCTACTTTTTGCTGATGCCGGGGTTCTCCGCCATTGGCTTTATCTCTGCAATTGAACCGCTGCGTGTGGCCAACCGCTTTCGTGGCGAGTTGTATCGCTGGCATGTGTTGAGTGCCGACGGCGGGGCGGTGCTGGCGAGCAACGGCATGTCGGTCAACGCCGACGCGGCGCTGGAGCCGTTGAAGAAAGGCGCGACGTTGTTGGTGGTGGCCGGGTTTGAACCGCTGAAGTTCGCCACGCCAACCCTTGAACACTGGTTGCGGCGGCTGGATAACGAAGGCGTAACCCTCGGTGCCATCGACACCGGCAGCTTTGTCCTCGCTGAAGCGGGCCTGCTCGATGGCCATCGCCTGACCTTGCACTGGGAAGCCATCGACGCGTTCAAGGAGTCTTATCCACAGCTCAGCGTGACCCAAGAGCTGTTCGAGATCGACCGTCGGCGCATCACCTCGGCGGGCGGCACCGCGTCCATCGATTTAATGCTCGATCTGATCGCCCAGGCCCACGGCCCGCAACTGGCGATTCAGGTCAGCGAGCAGTTTGTGCTGGGGCGCATCCGTCCGCGCAAAGATCACCAGCGCATGGAAGTCGCCACGCGTTACGGCATCAATAACAAGAAACTGGTGCAGGTGATCGGCGAGATGGAGCAACACAGCGAACCGCCGCTGACTACTTTGCAATTGGCAGAATCGATCAAGGTGACGCGGCGGCAATTGGAGCGCTTGTTTCGGCTGCACCTGAACGACACGCCGAGCAATTTCTACCTGCGCCTGCGCCTGGAAAAAGCCCGGCAGTTATTGCGCCAGACCGACATGAGCGTGCTTGAAGTCAGCATCGCCTGCGGCTTCGAATCACCGTCCTACTTCACCCGCAGCTACCGTGCACGTTTCGCCCGCTGCCCCCGCGAAGACCGGCGTACCGCCCAGGCATAAAATCAAAAGATCGCAGCCTTCGGCAGCTCCTACAGGGAAATGCATTCCAATGTAGGAGCTGCCGAAGGCTGCGATCTTTTGATCTTGCTGTTGGTTACTTCTTCACCAGCGCCGAACACGCAGCCTTGTAAGCCTCATGCTGATACTTGTTCAACGTCCCCGGCAGCTCGAAATTATGCTTCTTCGCCTGCGCATTGATCGTCTGCGGCGACAATAGCGTCACCTCACACCCATCGAGCAACTGCAAAATCCCTTCAATCTTGAACGTCGTCGGCCCGCCGGCAAATTCACCCTTCTTGCTGCGCTTCTTGATCGCAATCCGGTCAACCGAATTCTCCCGCACAAACGACGCTACCTGTGCCGCGAACAGCTTCACGTTGGCCGCTTCGTCATCGTCTTCGAGGGCGATTTTCTTGGTGGCAAGGGGAATGTGGCTCAGGGTCGAACCGTCGAGAGCGGCCACGGCGATGATCGCTTCGCTGCCTTTGATTTCAATGCCGCAGATGTTCATGGGAAATTCCTTGAAGTGAAGAGGGCAGCTTACAGCTCAAGCTGATTGGCGGTGATGCCGAACGCCGATGCAATTTTCTCGCGAGTGGCCTTGCGTGGCTTGGCGACTCTTTCCTGCTGGGCAAACGCCGGTTGCGAAATACCCATGCGATTGGCGACGTCTTCCTGAGTCAGGTTGAGGTGTTCACGCCAGGCACGGATCGGTGTTGCCCCATCGACCATCCGACTGACGACCTCATGGGGTATCAGGTCGGGCTGCATTTTTTGCGCAATATATTGCGCATAGGGAATGACCACGAAGGCGGGGTTGCCCTCGGCGTCGTTGATGATTTGTATATCTGTGGATAACTTCATTTTCGGAGAAATATAAGTCTTTTATAAGATTTCAGAATCTTTGCTTATATTTCTCCCAAGGCCAATCAACAATAATTGACGGCATGTTACGAGTGGTCAGAATCACTCCTGCCCAATCGACTCCAAAAACTCCGACCGTTCATCACTCATCCGCGCCACGCAGTCATTCTGCGCAATCGTGAATGCCTTGCTGCCCGCCGTCGCCGGAAACGCCTCCACCGCGCAATCCGCGTCCCGCGTCTTCAGCCATTGTTGCTGGGCGGTCTTGAGTTTGGCGGTGATATCAGCCAATTGCGTGGCGTTCTTGCCATACGCCGTCTGCATGCGTTCGGTCAGGCTGGCGTAGTTGTCCTTGAGCAGGTCTTCGGCAGTAGTGCGGCTGTAGGTCGAGCATTCCAGGGTCTGGACGTCGTTTTCGACGGCGTCGCAGGGGTTGTTGTCGGATTCTTCGGCGGCGTGTACGCCGGTCGCAATCAAAGCCAAAGCCAGGAAGATCGATTTCATTGTTGTCGCCGCTCTAATCCAGTGGTGTTTCCAATATGCCGGAGATTCTGGCTCAAGCTTGCGGGCTTGAACAGGTAGCTGATCGGAGCGTCTGGCGACCCTTTGTCGCGGATTGACGCTTTCGGCAATTCCCCTGTCGTTTTTGCACCCGGTCGCCCCGGCACCGAGGCATATGCTGGCCCCAAAGCGCCGGCAGACGATTCGGCGCATGAATCGCCAATAAGGGGACGCCTGATGAGCCCAGCCGAATTACACGCCGACAGCATCGTTATCGACGGTCTGATCATTGCCAAATGGAACCGCGAGCTGTTCGAAGACATGCGCAAGGGCGGTCTGACGGCGGCCAACTGCACTGTGTCGGTGTGGGAAGGCTTTCAGGCGACCGTGAACAACATCGCTGCCAGCCAGAAGCTGATCCGCGAGAACAGCGACCTGGTGATGCCGGTGCGCACCACCGTCGACATCCGTCGCGCCAAGGAGCAGGGCAAGACCGGCATCCTCTTCGGCTTCCAGAACGCCCACGCGTTTGAAGACCAGATCGGCTATGTCGAGGTGTTCAAGCAGCTCGGCGTCGGCATCGTGCAGATGTGCTACAACACCCAGAATCTGGTCGGCACCGGCTGCTACGAGCGTGACGGCGGCCTGTCGGGTTTCGGTCGCGAGATCGTCGCCGAGATGAACCGCGTCGGCGTCATGTGCGACCTGTCCCACGTCGGTTCCAAGACTTCCGAAGAAGTCATCCTCGAATCGAAAAAACCGGTCTGCTATTCCCACTGCCTGCCGTCGGGGCTCAAAGAGCACCCGCGCAACAAGTCCGATGCAGAACTGAAGTTCATTGCCGACCACGGCGGTTTCGTCGGCGTGACCATGTTCGCGCCGTTCCTCGCCAAAGGCATTGATTCGACCATCGACGACTACGCCGAGGCGATCGAATACACCATGAACATCGTCGGCGAAGACGCCATCGGCATCGGCACCGACTTCACCCAAGGCCATGGCCAGGACTTCTTCGAATACCTGACCCACGACAAGGGCTACGCCCGCCGTCTGACCAGCTTCGGCAAGATCATCAACCCGCTGGGCATCCGCACCGTCGGCGAGTTCCCGAACCTGACCGAAACCCTGCTCAAACGCGGCCATCCCGAGCGCGTCGTGCGCAAGATCATGGGCGAGAACTGGGTCAACGTCCTCAAGGACGTCTGGGGCGAGTAACGCTGACTCAAGACCGCCGCCGAACTGCCCCCTCTCCTGTGGGAGAGGGCTGGGGTGAGGGCAGCGGTCACCACTGAATCCACTATTTTTCTGGAGTTAAGTTTCCATGGCCAAGATCGCCCCGCAATTGCCAATCGAAGTCGACAGCGAGACCGGTGTCTGGACCTCCGACGCCCTGCCAATGCTCTACGTGCCGCGTCACTTCTTCGTGAATAACCACATGGGCATCGAGGAAGTTTTGGGTGCTGACGCCTACGCCGAGATCCTCTACAAGGCCGGCTACAAATCCGCCTGGCACTGGTGCGAGAAAGAAGCTGAATGCCACGGCCTGGAAGGCGTCGCGGTGTTCGAGCACTACATGAAGCGCCTGTCGCAACGCGGCTGGGGCCTGTTCAAGATTCAGGACATCGACCTCGACAAAGGCACCGCGAGCGTCAAGCTCGAACACTCGGCATTCGTCTACGTCTACGGCAAGGTTGGGCGCAAGGTCGACTACATGTTCACCGGTTGGTTTGCCGGGGCCATGGATCAGATTCTTGAGGCTCGCGGCAGCAAGATTCGCACCGTCGCCGAGCAAGTCTACGGTGGCTCCGAAGAAGGCCACGACGACGGCCTGTTCACCGTCAAGCCGTTGTAAGTCGAGGAACCCGCCATGGCTTTCGAAGCAATGTTCCAGCCGATCCAGATCGGCAAACTGACCATCCGCAACCGCGTGCTCAGCACCGCGCACGCCGAGGTCTACGCGACGGACGGCGGCATGACCACCGACCGCTACGTCAAGTATTACGAAGAGAAAGCCAAGGGCGGCATCGGCCTGGCGATCTGTGGTGGTTCCTCCGTGGTGGCCGTCGACAGCCCGCAGGAATGGTGGAGTTCGGTCAACCTGTCGACTGACCGGATCATTCCGCACTTCCAGAATCTGGCCGACGCCATGCACAAGCATGGCGCCAAGATCATGATTCAGATTACCCACATGGGCCGTCGCTCGCGCTGGGACGGCTTCAACTGGCCGACCCTGATGTCGCCGTCAGGCATCCGTGAACCGGTACACCGCGCCACTTGCAAAACCATCGAGCCGGAAGAAATCTGGCGGGTCATCGGCAACTACGCCCAGGCCGCGCGCCGGGCCAAGGCCGGTGGTCTTGACGGCGTTGAGCTGTCCGCCGTGCACCAGCACATGATCGACCAGTTCTGGAGCCCGCGCGTCAACAAGCGTACCGACGAATGGGGCGGCACCTTCGAAGGCCGGATGAAGTTCGGTCTGGAAGTGTTGAAAGCCGTGCGCGCCGAGGTCGGTGACGACTTTTGCGTGGGCATGCGTCTGTGCGGTGACGAGTTCCACCCGGACGGCTTGTCCCACGAGGACATGAAGCAGATCGCCAAGTATTACGACGACACCGGCATGCTCGATTTCATCGGCGTCGTCGGCTCGGGTTGTGACACTCACAACACCCTGGCCAACGTGATTCCGAACATGAGTTATCCACCGGAGCCGTTCCTGCATCTGGCCGCCGGGATCAAGGAAGTGGTCAAGGTGCCGGTGCTGCACGCACAGAACATCAAGGACCCGAACCAGGCCACGCGCATTCTTGAAGGCGGTTACGTCGACATGGTCGGCATGACCCGCGCGCACATCGCTGACCCGCACCTGATCGCCAAGATCAAGATGGGCCAGATCGACCAGATCAAACAGTGCGTCGGCGCCAACTATTGCATCGACCGCCAGTATCAAGGCCTCGACGTGTTGTGCATCCAGAACGCCGCGACGTCCCGTGAATACATGGGCGTGCCGCACATCATCGAGAAATCCACCGGGCCGAAACGCAAGGTTGTGATTGTTGGTGCCGGCCCTGCCGGGATGGAAGCGGCCCGCGTTGCCGCCGAACGTGGCCACGACGTGACCCTGTTCGAGAAGAAAGAATTCATCGGCGGACAGATCACCACGGCGTCGAAAGCGCCGCAACGTGACCAGATCGCCGGTATCACCCGCTGGTTCCAGCTGGAACTGGCGCGACTGAAAGTCGATTTGCGCCTGGGCACGGCGGCCGATGCCGAGACCATCATGGACTTGCGTCCGGACGTGGTGGTGCTGGCGGTCGGCGGGCATCCGTACCTGGAACAGAACGAACACTGGGGCGCCGCCGAAGGGCTGGTGGTCAGCAGCTGGGACGTGCTCGACGGCAAGGTCGCGCCGGGCAAGAACGTGCTGGTCTACGACACCATTTGCGAGTTCACCGGGATGTCGGTCGCGGACTTCCTTGCCGACAAGGGCAGCCAGGTCGAGATCGTCACCGACGACATCAAACCGGGCGTGGCCATCGGCGGTACGTCGTTCCCGACCTACTACCGCAGCATGTACCCGAAAGAAGTGATCATGACCGGCGACATGATGCTGGAGAAGGTCTACCGCGAAGGCGACAAACTGGTCGCGGTGCTGGAGAACGAATACACCGGCGCCAAAGAGGAGCGGGTGGTCGATCAAGTGGTGGTGGAAAACGGCGTGCGTCCGGATGAGGAAATCTACTACGCGCTCAAAGAGGGTTCGCGCAACAAGGGCCAGATCGACGTCGAAGCCTTGTTCGCAATCAAACCGCAGCCCTCGTTGAGCACCACCGGCGACGGCTACTTGCTGTTCCGCATCGGCGACTGCGTGGCGCAGCGCAACACCCACGCCGCCATTTATGACGCACTCCGGCTCTGTAAGGATTTTTGACGGCTCAGCTGCGAGCCATAAGCTTCAAGCCGCAAGTAAAAGCCCGGCAGATTTTGCTGCTCTTTCTTGCAGCTTGTAGCTTGTAGCTTGCACCTCGCCAGAGGTGACTCTGATGTTGAACACCCTTCTTCCAATCCTGTTGTTCGCCGCTCTGGGCCTTGGTGTCCTCGGCGCGCTGCGGCGGGTGGCCATGTGGCGTCGGGGCCGGGCCTCGAAGGTCGATCTGATCGGCGGCCTGTTGGCCATGCCCAAGCGCTACATGGTCGACTTGCACCATGTCGTGGCGCGGGACAAGTACATCGCCAACACCCACGTGGCCACGGCCGGCGGTGCGGTGGCGTCGATTGTGCTGGCGCTGCTGGTCCACGGTTTCGGCCTGCATAACCGCATCCTCGGTTACGCCTTGCTGCTGATGACGGCGGTGATGTTCGTCGGAGCGATCTTCGTCTACCTGCGTCGGCGCAACCCGCCGGCGCGGCTGTCGAAAGGCCCGTGGATGCGCCTGCCGAAGAGCCTGCTGGCGTTCTCGGCGTCGTTCTTCCTGCTGACCTTGCCGGTGGCCGGGATTCTGCCGGAGAACTTCGGTGGCTGGGTGCTCGCGGCGATCCTCGGGATCGGTGTGCTGTGGGGCGTGTCGGAACTGTTCTTCGGCATGACCTGGGGCGGGCCAATGAAGCACGCCTTCGCTGGTGCCTTGCACCTGGCCTGGCACCGTCGCGCCGAGCGTTTTGGCGGCGGTCGCTCCACCGGTTTGAAACCGCTGGATCTGAATGATCCGAGCGCGCCGCTGGGCGTGGAAAAACCCAAAGATTTCACCTGGAACCAGTTGCTCGGTTTCGACGCCTGCGTGCAGTGCGGCAAGTGCGAAGCGGCGTGCCCGGCCTTCGCTGCCGGCCAGCCGCTGAACCCGAAAAAACTGATTCAGGACATGGTCGTCGGCCTCGCTGGCGGCACCGATGCCAAGTTTGCCGGCAGTCCTTATCCCGGCAAACCCATCGGCGAACACTCAGGCAATCCCCATCAACCCATCGTCAACGGTCTGGTCGACGCCGAAACCCTGTGGTCGTGCACCACCTGCCGCGCCTGTGTCGAGGAATGCCCGATGATGATCGAGCACGTCGACGCCATCGTCGACATGCGCCGTCACCTGACCCTGGAAAAAGGCGCGACGCCGAACAAGGGCGCCGAAGTCCTCGAAAACCTGATCGCCACCGACAACCCCGGCGGTTTTGCCCCGGGCGGACGGATGAACTGGGCGGCGGATCTGAACCTCAATCTGCTCAGCGAAAAAAAATCCACCGACGTACTGTTCTGGGTCGGCGACGGTGCCTTCGACATGCGTAACCAGCGCACCCTGCGCGCCTTCGTCAAAGTGCTGAAAGCGGCAAAAGTCGACTTCGCCGTACTCGGTCTCGAAGAACGCGACAGCGGCGATGTAGCCCGGCGTCTCGGCGATGAAGCGACCTTCCAGTTGCTCGCCAAACGCAACATCCAGACCCTGGCCAAATACAGCTTCAACCGCATTGTCACCTGCGATCCTCACAGCTTTCATGTGTTGAAAAACGAATACGGCGCGTTCGACGGCAACTATCTGGTGCAGCACCACAGCACCTATATGGCGGAAATCATCCAGGCCGGCGCGCTCAATCTCGGAGAGCACAAAGGCAACAGCGTGACCTACCACGATCCGTGCTACCTCGGTCGCTACAACGGCGAGTACGAAGCGCCGCGCGAAGTGCTGCGTGCCCTCGGCATAGAAGTCAAAGAGATGCAACGTTCCGGCTTCCGTTCGCGCTGCTGCGGCGGCGGTGGCGGGGCGCCGATCACTGATATTCCGGGTAAACAGCGGATTCCCGATATGCGCATGGAAGACATCCGCGAGACCGGCGCCGAACTGGTGGCCGTGGGTTGTCCACAGTGCACGGCGATGCTCGAAGGCGTGGTCGAACCGCGTCCGCTGATCAAGGACATCGCCGAACTGGTGGCCGACGCGTTGCTTGAAGACGCTGCGCCAAGCAAGCCTGCCACCCCGGCCAAACGTGAACCTGCGGAGGCCCACTGATGAGCGACATTATCCGCCGCGACCCGCGCGCCGAATGGATTGCGCGTAACCGCCTGCACCCGCTGCACGCGGCGATGCAACCGGCACAACACAGCTGGATGGGTCCCAACGGCATCATCCGCAAGAACCTGCACGGCATCGGTTTTATCGGCCCTAACGGCATCAAACGTATCGACCGCAGCGGCGCGCAACAGGGCGGGGCGGTCAAACGTTCAGCCACGGTTGAAGTGCAATTGCCGCTGCATCAGGTGCCGGCCCCGGCGTTTTACATCTGTGTGGTGCCGGACATGGTCGGCGGCCGCTTGAGCAGCCACGACCGCGACTTGCTCGGCCTTGCCCATCAACTCGCCGGCCAGGACGGCGCGGTGTTGGCGGTGGTCTTTGGCGAGCACAAGGAAAACGCTTTCGCCACCGCAGGCGTTGATCGCTTGCTGGTGCTCGAAGGCGAACAGTTCAGCGGTTATGCACCGGAACAACGCGTGCAAGGCCTGCGTGCTGTGGATAACCAGTTCAACCCACGTCATTGGCTGCTGCCGGATAGCCGCAGCGGTGGTGGCGAACTCGGCCGCCGTTTTGCCGCTGCACTGGGCGAGCGCCCGGCCACACGGGTCTGGCAGGTCAAGGATCAGGAATGCATTGGCCGTGCGGGCGCCGGGCTGCAAGACCTTGCCCGTCCCGTCGCACGGTTGATTCTGGCTGCGGCCGAATGCGCCGAGCCGGTCAGCGAAACCCGACATGAAGCCTTGCATGTGGAGTTATCCACAAGTGTCGCGCGTAGCTTGTCGCGGATCGAAGATCTTGGCGCTGTGGCGGTCGACCCGGCAGCAATTCCGATGGCCGAAGCGGAGTTCATTTTCTCCGGCGGCAATGGGGTCAAGGACTGGGCGCTGTTCCACGAAACGGCGGCGGCACTCGGTGCTACCGAAGGCGCTTCCCGCGTTGCAGTGGACGATGGCTTCATGGCCCGTGATCGTCAGGTCGGCGCGTCCGGCACCTGGGTCACCGCGCGGGTGTATGTCGCGGTGGGTATCTCTGGCGCGATTCAGCACCTGCAAGGCATCGGTGCCTGCGACAAGGTGGTGGCAATCAATCTCGATCCGGGTTGCGACATGATCAAGCGTGCCGATTTGTCGGTAATCGGCGAGAGCGCAGAGATTCTGCAGGCGTTGATCGAAGCGGTCGCGGCTTACCGCAACGAAGCCAAGCGCGATGCGGCTTAAGGAAACGCTATGAACACGAAAGTTATCAGTCTGGTTTCCATCGGCGCTCACCCGACTTCCGGCCGGCCACGCCGAGCTGATCAGGATGCGCGCGCCGTTGAACTGGGCCTGCAACTGGCTGGGGAAAACCTGCAAGTGCTGCATGCCGGTGACATTGCGGAACCAGCGTTGCGCGCCTATCTGGGCATGGGCCTTGAGCAGATGCACGTGCTGGAGCAACCGGCTGGCGCCGATGCGCTGCCGGCGCTGACCGCGTATCTGCGCGATGCCGGTGCGCAAGTTGTCCTGACCGGCAGCCAAGCGGAAACCGGTGAAGGTTCGGGGATGTTGCCGTTTTTGCTCGCCGAAGGACTGGGCTGGCCGTTGGTGGTCGGACTGGCGCAGGTTGAGTCGATCAACGACGGCTCGGCGTTGGTGCTGCAAGCCTTGCCGCGCGGACAGCGGCGCCGGTTGAAGGTGAAACTGCCGTTTGTGGCGACTGTGGATAACGCTGCGCCGAAGCCTCGGCAGAGTGCGTATGGTCCCGCGCGACGCGGGGTCTTGCAGGCTGAAGACGTCGAAGTGGTGGACGATGAGTTGCTCGCGGTCTCCACTTTGCAAGCGGCCAAGCCACGGCCGAAACGCTTGAAGGTGATCAAGGCCAAAAGCGGGGCGGATCGGATGAAGGCTGCGACGGCCAAGGCCAGTGGTGGCGGGGGGCAAGTGCTCAAGGGGGTTACCGCAGAGGCTGGTGCTGAAGCGATCCTCAAGTTGCTGATTGAAGAAGGCGTTGTCCGCTGAAAAGCCCCTCACCCTAGCCCTCTCCCAAAGGGAGAGGGGATCTACGGTGGCGTACTCAAGCGTTCCATCGACCTGAAAGATTTTCGCGAACTCAAGTTTGGCCCAGCCAAGGTCACCGCATAATTTGCAGGTCACTGTACTTTTCCAATACACCTCGGTCGGCTCCCTCTCCCAGAGGGAGAGGGGACCTACGGTGGTGTACTCAAGCGTTACATCGACCTGAAAGATTTTCGCGAACTCAAGTTTGGCCCAGCCAAGGTCACCGCATAATTTGCAGGTCACTGTACTTTTCCAATACACCTCGGTCGGCTCCCTCTCCCAGAGGGAGAGGGGACCTACGGTGGCGTACTCAAGCGTTACATCGACCTGAAAGATTTTCGCGAACTCAAGTTTGGCCCAGCCAAGGTCACCGCATAATTTGCAGGTCACTGTAATTTCCAATACACCTCGGTCGGCTCCCTCTCCCTTTGGGAGAGGGCTGGGGTGAGGGAAGCGGTTTACCCACAATCCCTGTTGGCGGATCTGTGGATAACATGTTCGCCCCTCTCTAGACCCCACGCCAATCAAGCCCTACAGCCATCCGATCAAAAAACAACCAGCATAAGTCACGGATTTTCAGAGCTTTTTCGGCAGGATAACTGAACAAGTTGCCCCCAATCTCTGTTGGCGCTTCTGTGGATAAGATGTTCGCTATCGTCTGAAAGCCATACAAAACGTGGCGTGCGAAGATGTGATCAAAAAACAGTCAATTCGTCTGTTTCCATGGAAAACCCCCACACAAACCCCGATTTCACACAGCCTGCAACGCTTTTCCACAGACAAGGCAAAGTTACCCCCGATCTCTGTTGGCGCTTCTGTGGATAACGTGTTCGCCATCCGCTACAGGCCATGAACAACGTGGCTTACGGAGATGTGATTAAAAAACAACCAATGCGTCCGACAAACCGTCCTTCTGGATAAGTCACGATTTTTCTTCACAAATCAGCGAGTTATTTTTCCAGTCATCCACAGTTACCCCCATTTGCTGTGGGTGGCTATGTGGATAACTTGTTCGTCAAACCCTGCAAACCCCGCCCGCCATAGTCCAAACGGCACTTGATCAGATTTCATACAGTTCTAAGGCATTGCCTTGACTTCGATTCCTGCGCTGTCTTCACTGCAATGGCACAAGGACAGCCGTCACTTATCCACATCTGGTTCTGGGAGAACGCATGATGGATAGCCAGCCGCACCGCCCTCCGCCCTCGCCACGCAAGCGCACGCTCCGGCGCGCCGCCAATCAGCACGCTCGCCTGTAGCGCGCCACACCCGCCAGACCGCTGTGCTGTCGCCGGACTTCATCCGGTGGCCAGGTGCCCGTTCGCCCATTGATTGCAGGCAACCGCAGAGTTGCCCCATCTGCCTGATTAGAGGAACCACCTCATGACACGGATCGCAACGCCCATCAGCGAGATCAAGGAACACTACGATGTGATCGTTATCGGCTCAGGCTACGGCGGCGGCATTGCTGCCTCGCGCCTGTCCCGTGCCGGCAAGCGTGTGTGCCTGCTCGAACGCGGTCGGGAAATCCAGCCCGGCGAATACCCCAACACCATGATCGCCGCGACTGAAGAACTGCAGGTGCATGACCCGGATGGCCATATCGGCTCGCGCACCGGGCTGTTCGACTTGCACGTCAACGCCCAGCAGAACGTCGTGGTCGGTTGCGGCCTCGGCGGCACGTCGCTGATCAATGCCAACGTTGCCCTCGAGCCGGAGCCCGGCGTATTCGATGACCCGCGCTGGCCGCAAGCGGTGCGCGAACACCGCGACACGCTGCTCAAGGACGGTTACGCGCGCGCCCGGGAGATGCTCAAACCCAATCCTTACCCGAGCACTTCGCCGACCCTGCCCAAACTCGATGCCAACAAGAAATCCGCGGATTACCTCAAGCAAGGCGCGCATTTCTACAAGCCGCCGATCAACGTGACCTTCGACAAACTGCCGAACAACCTCAACCATGTCGGCGTTGAGCAACTGCCGTGCAACCAGTGCGGCGACTGCGTTTCGGGCTGTAACAACAAGGCCAAGAACACCACGCTGATGAACTACCTGCCTGACGCCTGGAACCACGGCGCGGAGATTTTCTGCCAGGCCGAAGTACGGCATCTGGAGCGTGATGGCGATGGCTGGATCGTGCACTTCCAGTATCTGGACAGTGGTCGCGAGATGTTCAGCGCGCCGACGTTGTTTGTGAAGGCCGATATCGTTGTAGTCTCCGCCGGCACGCTTGGCTCGACCGAAATCCTCCTGCGTTCACGCGACAAAGGCGTGGTGATGTCTGGCCAGCTCGGCGAAAACATGAGCGGCAATGGCGACATCCTCGGCTTCGGCCACAACTGCGAGCAGACCATCAACGGCATCGGTTTCGGCGCGCACCCGGCCAAGGAACTGCACCCGGTCGGCCCGTGCATTACCTCGGTCATCGACATGCGCACCGAAGGCGACTGGCGCAGCCGCATGGTCATCGAGGAAGGCTCGATCCCCGGCGCCCTCGGTCGGCCAATGGTGCCGGCGATGGCCGGGTTTGCCGAGATGATCGGCGTGGCCACCGATGACAGTTTCAGCGCCAAGGTGAAGTACAAGGAACGCGAAGCGGAAAGCTTCCTGCGCGGCCCGTATTACGGCGCGCTACACAACATGCAGACTTACCTGATCATGAGCCACGACAGCGGCCAGGGGCGGATGGTCCTCGACAACAAGGATCAGTTGCGAATCGACTGGCCGGGCGTTGGCGAGCAGGAGAACTTCAAACTCGGCAACGAGCGTTTGCAGCAGAGCACCAAAGCGCTCGGTGGCGTGTGGGTAGAGAATCCGATCTGGACCAAACTGCTCAGGCACAGCATCGTCTCGGTGCACCCGCTGGGCGGTTGCGTGATGGGCGAAGATGCGGCGCAAGGCGTGGTCAATCACAAGGGGCAGGTGTTCAGCGGTGCCAGCGGCACGGATGTTTACGCCAACTTGTACGTGACCGATGGCGCAGTGATTCCGACGTCGCTGGCGGTCAATCCGCTGCTGACGATTTCTGCCGTGAGTGAACGCAACATGGGCCTGCTCGCCGCCGACCGTGGCTGGCAGATCGACTACACACTGCCGTCGGCCCCGCGCAAACCGGTTGCGCCGCCAACCCTCGGCGTGCAGTTCACCGAAACCATGAAGGGCTATTTCTCTCGCGCCTTCACCGCTGCGCAAAGCACCGATCTGAAAGTCTACGAAGCGGCGGCCAAACGCGGCGAAGCGGATAACTCACCGATCGATTTCACCCTGACTATCACCGCCAACGACATGAACCGGATGATCAAGGAACCCGAGCATGCGGCGACCATCGTCGGCACGGTGATCGCCCCAGCGCTGTCACCGCAGCCGCTGACCGCGAGCAACGGTGTGTTCAACCTGTTCGAGCAATTCGAGCAACAGGTCGATACGCGCCACATGAAATACGACATGAAACTCACCGCCGAGGACGGTAACGACTATTTCTTCAGCGCCTTTAAAACGGTGCCGGAAGACAACGGCGTGCTGAACATCTGGCACGACACCAGCACGCTGTACGTGACGCTGTATCGCGGGCCGGACAAGACTGGCGAGGTGATCGGCTCCGGGGTGATGCACATTCATCCGACCGATTTCGCCAAGCAGATGACCACCATGAAAGTCCTCAACGCGCGCAACGAACGTGAGCGAATCGAAGGGCTGGCGCGCTTTGGCAAATTCTTCGCGGGGATTCTCTGGGAAAGCTATGGCGGGGTGTTTGCCGGGGATATCTACTTCAACCCCGATGCGCCGCCACGCTTGAAACGGCCGCTGGATGCGCCGACGCCAGCGGTGCATTTCTTCCCCACCGAGGACGGTGTCGAGTTGCGCCTGACTCGTTATCAGGCCGGCAGCAAAGGCCCGGTGATGCTGGTACATGGCCTGGGCGTGGGTTCGAATATCTTTTCCACCGACACCATTCAGACCAACCTGTTGGAGTACCTGTGCAAGCACGATTACGACGTCTGGCTGCTGGATTTCCGTGTGAGCATTCTGCTGCCGGCGAGCAAGAAGGAATGGAACGGCGACCAGATCGCCCAATACGACTTCAAGGCTGCCATCGGGCAGATTCAGCAAGAGACCAACGCCAAAGACGTGCAGTGCGTGGTGCATTGCTACGGCGCGACGACGTTTTTCATGTCACTGCTCGCCGGTTTGCAGGGCGTGCGTTCGGTGGTCTGCTCGCAGATTGCCGCTGACACCGTGGTCGCCACGGCGACGGGGTTGAAGGCCGGATTGCATTTGCCGGGCATGCTTGATGCCATCGGCATCAAGTCGATGACCGCTTACGCCGACAGCAAGGAAAACTGGTTCAACAAACTCTACGACAAAGCGCTTAACGGCTACGCGCGGATCGAAGCGCAGGGCTATTGCACTAACCCGGTGTGCCACCGCATCACCTTCATGTACGCGTCGCTGTATCGCCACGACACCCTCAACGAAACCCTGCACGACAACCTGCACGAGTTGTTCGGCGAGTCGAACATCGAGACGTTTGAGCATCTGGCGCTGATCGTGCGCAAAGGGCATCTGGTGGATTTCAAAGGCAACGATGTGTACATGCCGCACTTTGATCGTCTGACGATGCCGATCTGCTTTATCAGTGGCGCCGACAACCAGTGCTATTTGCCGGAAAGCACTCTCAAGACCTACCAGCGTTTGTGCGACATGCACGGGCCAGAGCGTTACAGCCGACAAGTGGTGCCGGGCTACGGCCACATCGACTGCATGTTCGGCAAGAACGCGGTGGTCGATGTCTATCCGATCATCCTTGAACACCTGGAGAAAACTGCCCTCGGCTGACTTGAAACCGAGTCGACTGCATCGCTGGCAAGCCAGCTCCCACAAAGGCACCACTTTCCCTGTGGGAGCTGGCTTGCCAGCGATAGCTGAAGGTCAGGCGCTACATCTCTCCGGTCTGCACAAGGAAATGGATGACATGGACAGCTACATCCGCTGGTTTCAACGCTTCATCTGGATAGGCATTGCGATGAACATGGTGTTCGCCATCCCTGCGCTGTTCGCGCCGGGGTTGCTGACATCGGTGGTCGGGCTGCCGCCGCAACTCTCCGACCCATGGCTGGAAAACGCCGGAATGCTGCTGGTCGGCATCAGCGTGTTTTACATGCCGTCGGGCTTCAACGCGCCGCGTTACGTGGTGCATTCCTGGCTGTGTGTGCTGACGCGGTTGATCGCTGTGGTGTTCTGGATTTATTTGATCAACACCAGCATCCAGGGCTCGGTGTTCGTGCCGATGCTGATGGGTGATCTGAGCTTCTTTCTGATCCTTGGCATTCTGCTGTACTTGGGCACCACGCCGGAGAACCGGCCGTGGGCGCTGCTCTGCGATGGCTGGCGCGAATGGCGTGCGGCGTGGGCGCGGCAATGGCAAAGCCACGCCTTCAAGGTCGGCACGCTGGTGGTGGTCGCGGTGCTCGGTTTTATCGGTTACGAAGCCTGGTATCAGATGCTGCGGGTGGTGCCGGAGCAGGAATACGCCTCCGACGAAGACCACTACAAGTACGCCGCCATCGGTCTCGGCATCGAAGCGCGCATCCCGTATTACCTGTTCGCCGTCTTGCCGCAGATGTGTCCGGAGAAAATGCCCAAACCCGGTGGCTGGGAGGTGTTCGGCTTCCTTTTCGAAAACGGCAAGGACCTGCCGATCGGCATGGCCAAACGGCAGATCGGCTACCCGACTGTCGAGCCGAACTGCGCGCTGTGCCACACCGGTTCCTACCGCGCGAATGCCAGCGACGTCGCCGTCAATGTCCCGAGCGCACCGGCCAATACCCTGCAACTGCAAGCGTTTCAGTGGTTCGCCTACGATTGCGCCAGCGATCCGAAATTCACCACCGACGCGGTGATGACGGCGATCAACAGCAAGTTCCAGTTGGGCTTCTTCGAAAAAATCTACAACCGCTACCTGATCATGCCGATGGCCAAAAGCGCCTTGCTCAAGCAGAAGCAGGCCTACGCCTGGCAGAAGCTGCGTCCGCAACAGGGCCCGGGCCGAACCGACACCTTCAACCCGACGAAAATGGTGGTGTTCGGCTTCCCGGATGACTCGACCATTGGCACTGTCGACCTGCCGCAAGTGTGGAACCAGAAACCGCGCGAATCGATGTACCTGCACTGGGACGGCAATAACAACAAGATCCACGAACGTAACTACGCCGCCGCGATGGCCGTGGGCGCGACACCGGAATCGGTGCTGCCGCCGAGCTTCAATCGCGTGACCAACTGGCTGCTCGGGCACAAGGCACCGGCGTGGCCGTGGGCGCTGGATCAAGCGAAAGTCGCGCAGGGCAAACCGATCTGGGAGGCCAACTGCGCGGCTTGTCATGACTTTGGTCGTGCCGATACCGGTCAGGTCACCACTAATATCGACCAGCTCGGCACCGATCCGCATCGGCTGGACTCGTTCACCACCGGTCTGGTCGCCGCGTTCCATTCCTTCAAGAAACCGCCGTTCGACTTCGGCGCCTATCGCAAGACCCAGAGCTACAGCAACACGCCCACCGACGGTGTCTGGCTGCGCGCGCCTTACCTGCACAACGGCTCAGTGCCGACGCTGTGGGACTTGCTGCAACCGCCGGACAAACGTCCGCAGGTGTTCATCACCGGTTCCGATGTCTACGACCCGGTCAACGTCGGTTTCGTCACCAGCGGCGCCCAGGCCAAAGCTTCGGCCGACTTCAAATACGACACGCGGCTGGAGGGTAACCACAACAGCGGTCACCTGTACGGCACAACCCTGTCGGACGACGACAAACGCGCGCTGATCGAATTCATGAAAACCCTGTGAACCCTTACGGAGAGAGGATTACGCCATGTCACTGGTCAGTCATTGGGAACACGAGTACGACAAGGTCAAAGTGCGCATTCACGGCTTGTTCACGCGCATGGAAATGGCTTGGATGAAGCTCATCAGCGAGCTGGAACCGCAGGAGTTTCAGGCGATCATCAAGCTGTTGCAGCGTGGGCACGATCAGGCGCAGTACGTGCTGAAAAATGGCGAGTTGCCGGACGACGAGCCTGCGGTGCCGTGGGAGTTGTCCCACGGCTTGTCGATCCTGCGCATCGGCAATGCCACGCCATTGCCGCAATCGCCCGATCAACTGGCGACCCGGGTGCTGAAGGACGGCACCCTGCTCGGCTGTCGCAAGTGGGAATTGCTCGATCTGTTGTGGAGTGAGGCATTGCTCAAGTGGATCGAGAACCTGCGCCATCACGCGACGTTCGGCACCGACCCGGCGGTGGTGCAGATGGATCGCGAGGTGACCCTGGCGATCGCTGGCGACTGGGGCACCGGGCCGTTCGACAGTCACGCGCCGGCGGTGTCGGTGGCCAATCAGATGCAACTGGCTCAGGCCGATTTCACTGTTCATTTGGGCGATGTGTATTACGCCGGCAGTCATTCTCAGGAAGACGTCGACATGGCCGGTTGGCCCATGGGCACCCATGGCTCATTCACCCTCAACTCCAACCACGAGATGTACAGCGGCGCCCACGGTTATTTCAAGGAACTGGCCAAGCGTTTTCCGGGGCAGCAGGGCACCAGCTATTTCGCCTTGATCAACGATGACTGGCTGGTGGTCGGGCTGGATTCTGCCTACGCGTCGGACGCGATGAACCTGTACATGGACGGCACCTTGAACGAGCCGCAGATCCAGTGGATGAAAGGCCTGCCGAAACGCAAGAAACTCATGGTGCTCAGCCATCATCAGGGCTTCGATATTTCCGGGCACAACAAGACCGCGCTGTATCAACCGGTGTGCGATGCGTTGGGCCGGGAGCCGGATTATTGGTATTGGGGGCATCTGCACAACGGGATCGTCTATGCGCAGCAGGGTGGTTTGCATGCGCGTTGTGCCGGGCACGGGGCGATTCCGTATGGCAATTCCAGTGAGCTGAACGGGCATTCACGGGTGTTGTGGTCGGAGACGCAGGATGCCAATGACCCGGCGTATCCGCTGCGGGTGTTGAACGGGTACGCGAAAATCAGGTTGGTGGGGGAGGAGATATTTGAGGAGTTTATTGGCGAGGATGGATCGATGAGGTGGTCATCACACTGACTGATCGTTCCCACGCTCTGCGTGGGAACGCTTCAACGGACGCCCCGCGTTCGGCCTTTTGGGACGCAGAGCGTCCCGGGCTGCATTCCCACGCAGAGCGTGGGAACGATCATCTCGAAGCTGTTTTTCTAGCCTTGGACAGGGACGCCTTTGAGGTACGGCGCCGGCTCGGCGCCGAGGTTGCTCAACAGGCGCTCGCTGTACCAATCAACGAAGTTGACCACGCCAAACTCATAAGTCTTGGAGTAAGGCCCTGGCTGATAGGCGGTGGAGTTGATTCCGCGCTGGTTCTCTTCGGCCAGACGACGATCCTGATCGTTGGTCGCATCCCACACCTGACGCATACGATCCACGTCGTAATCCACGCCCTCAACCGCGTCCTTGTGCACGATCCACTTGGTGGTGACCATGGTTTCCTGCGCGCTGATCGGCCACACGGTGAAGACGATGATGTGGTCGCCCATGCAGTGGTTCCACGAGTGCGGCAGGTGCAGGATGCGCATCGAACCCAGATCCGGGTTCTTGATCCGGCCCATCAGTTTCGCGCAGCCCTGTTTGCCGTCGAGGGTCATCGACACGGTGCCCTTGAGCAGCGGCATGCGTACGATGCGGTTGCGCAGGCCGAAGCTGGCGTGAGCGTAAGGGATCTTCTCGGCTTCCCAGGCAGCAGCGGACGCAGCAACGTGATCCTTGAACGCCTGATCGGCGCGCGGATCGGTGACGTCGTCCCATTCAAGCAGGGTTTTCAGCAGTTCCGGGTGCGACGCGTTGCAGTGGTAGCACTCGCGGTTGTTTTCCAGCACCAGTTTCCAGTTGGCCTTTTCCATCAAGGTGGTGGTGATCGCCACCTTGGTGTTCTCCATGTCGTACGGTTCCATGTAATGGTTCAGCGTCGACAGGAAGTCATCAATGGCCGGTGGATTCTCGGCCAGGCTGATGAAGATGTAGCCGCCGGCCGTCTTCACGTTCACCGGTTTGAGGCCGTACTGCTTCATGTCGAAGTCGGCACCCATTTCGGTGCCGGCGAACAGCAGGCGACCGTCCAGCTCGTACGTCCACTGGTGGTAGTGGCAGACCAGTTTGGCGACCTTGCCTTTTTCACTGGTGCACAGGCGCGAACCACGGTGGCGGCAGACGTTGTGGAACGCATGCACCACGCCCTCGGCGCCACGAATGACGATGATCGGGTTCTTGCCGATCTGCAGCGTCAGGTAGTTGCCCTTGGCCGGGATCTCGCAGGTCATGCCGGCGATCAACCACTCTTTCTGGAAGATCTCCTGCATGTCGATATCGAACAGCCGCTCATCGCTGTAAAACGGTTGCGGCAGCGAAAACGTCCGCTCGCGCTCCTGGAGCATTTGTGCGGTGGCCTTGCGTGCGGGTTCCAGCGGATCGCCCAGGCTGATTTTTGCGGTGACGTCCATCGATGTGATCCTCATGGCCATCTGCGTGGCCGGCGAAAAGTGGCTGATCAGGTGTGCTGCTAACAGTTGCTACGCAAGGTGTAAAGAATCTGTCTTGGTGTTGGGGCGAGTGTGGGGCCGGCGCAGGGCGGAACCTTATCCATGGGCGACATGGTGCAATCTGTTCCCGACGCGCAACCCCCGGTGGTTGGGGGCTGGTCGCGATAAGTATGCCGATGTCGCGGATAGGTAAACGGGCGGTCTGCGCTATACGCAGAATCGCCACATGAAGGCCGACAGTCGGCCGTGGAGAACAGCATGTCCAACAGCTTCCTGAATCCGGTCACCACCCAGACCTGGGCCAATGGCCGACACATCGTCCGTTGCGTCAAAGTCATCCAGGAAACCTGGGACGTGCGCACCTTCTGCTTTATGGCCGACCAGCCGATCCTGTTCTTCTTCAAGCCCGGGCAGTTCGTCACCCTGGAGCTGGAAATCGAAGGCCAGCCGATCATGCGCTCGTACACGATCTCCAGTTCGCCGTCGGTGCCGTACAGCTTTTCGGTGACGATCAAACGGGTGCCGGGCGGCAAGGTTTCCAACTGGCTGCACGACACCTTGCATGAAGGCCAGGAATTGGCGGTGCACGGGCCGGTCGGGCTGTTCAATGCCATCGATTTCCCGAGCCCGAAAGTACTGTATCTGAGCGGCGGCGTCGGTATCACGCCGTGCATGTCGATGGCGCGCTGGTTTTACGACACCAACGCCAATGTCGACATGACCTTTATCCACAGCGCGCGCTCGCCGAAAGACATCATCTACCACCGCGAGCTGGAGCACATGGCGTCGCGAATCGATAACTTCAGTCTGCATCTGATTTGTGAAAAGCATGGCTTGGGTGAACCGTGGGCCGGGTATCGCGGGTATCTGAATCACAAGATGCTGGAACTGATGGTGCCGGACTTCCTCGAGCGCGAGGTGTTCTGCTGCGGGCCGACGCCGTACATGAACGCGGTCAAGCGGTTGCTGGAAGTGGCCGGGTACGACATGTCGCGTTATCACGAGGAATCGTTCGGTGCCACGCCGCCGGAAGCCCGTGCTGATGCGGTGGAGCAGGCGGAGCAGGCAGCCGACGCGCCGGAAATCGATGCGGCGGATCTGCATCAGGTCGAATTCACCTCCTCCGGCAAGAGCATTCGTGTGGCACCGGGTGAGACCGTGCACGCGGCGGCGGCCAAGCTGGGGCTGATGATTCCGAAAGCCTGCGGGATGGGGATTTGTGGAACGTGCAAGGTGTTGAAGCTGGGAGGCGAGGTGGAGATGGAGCACAACGGCGGGATTACCGAGGACGATGAGGCCGAAGGGTTTATCTTGTCGTGCTGCAGTGTGCCTAAAGGGGATGTGCGTATCGATTTCTGATTGGTAAACCCTCACCCCAGCCCTCTCCCGGAGGGAGAGGGGGCCGACGGAGGTGCCTGGCGTTCTACATCGACCTGAAAGACCTTATCGATTATGGATTCGGCAAAGCAGATTCAGGTCGGCGCAATTCTCAAATATCCCCCAATCAGTCCCTTCTCTCTTTTGAAGAGGGACTGACCGAGTTGTTTTCACGAGGTACACCGACTTGAGATATCGAGTCGATTATGGATTCGGCAAAGCAGATTCAGGTCGGCGTAATTCTCAAATATCCCCCAATCAGTCCCTTCTCTCTTTTGAAGAGGGACTGACCGAGTTGTTTTCACGAGGTACACCGACTTGAGATATCGAGTCGACTATGGATTCGGCAAAGCAGATTCAGGTCGGCGCAATTCTCAAATATCCCCCAATCAGTTCCCTCTCCCTCTGGGAGAGGGCTAGGGTGAGGGGCTTTTCAGTCGATAAACAAATCCGGCATTAGTGCCGCCTCGCTTTCTCCATCAAAGCGATATTGACCGAACTCAGTCACGCCGCTCTCCCGCAAAATCTCCTCATCGATCAACAACCGCCCGGTAATCTGCCGTCCACTACTATCCAGAATCACATGCGCCGCATCCGCCATGATCGAAGGCAGGCGCGCCTGCTTGAACGACTCCCGATTCCCCAACTGAAACTCAATCGCCGCCGTAGCAATCATCGTCTGCGGCCACAACGAATTCACACTGATCCCATAACTGGCAAATTCCTCACTCATCCCCAGCGTCAGCATGCTCATGCCGTACTTGGTCACGGTGTAAGGGCTGAACTGCGCAAACCATTTGTTCGCCATGTTCAGCGGCGGCGACAGGTTGATAATGTGCCCGCCGGATTTCTTCAGGTAGGGCAGGGCGGCCTGGCTGCAGAGCAACACCGCGCGGGTGTTGATCTGGTGCATCAGGTCGAAACGCTTGAGTTCGATGTGTTGCACACCCGTGAGCTTGATTGCCCCGGCGTTGTTCACCAGCGCATCGATGCCGCCGAAGTGCTCATTGGCCTGCGCGAGCGCTTTGCGCACAGCTTCTTCATCACGCACATCCAGTTGCAACGCCAAGGCCTTGCCACCCGCCGCTTCCACTTCGGCGGCGACGCTGTGGATGGTCCCGGGCAGTTTGGCGTGGGGTTCGGCGCTCTTCGCCGCAATCACGATGTTGGCCCCGTCCCTGGCGGCGCGCAGCGCAATCTCACGGCCAATGCCACGGCTGGCGCCGGTGATGAACAGGGTTTTGCCTTGTAACGACATGCCGATGCTCCTGCTTATTGTTATGTGAGCGGAGGGCTCGACAGACAATGTAGACCAAGTCTTTCAGGGCAGAAGGAAGGCGTTTGATCGTTCCCACGCGGAGCGTGGGAACGATCTGTGGGGTGGAGTCAGATCTGATCGTTCCTACGCTCTGCGTGGGAATGCAGCCCGGGACGCTCTGCGTCCCATTTCAATACCAGCACTGAACCTCGATCAGTCCCTCCATACCCGCGTAGTTCCTGGCGCTCGAATAACGCCAATGCTCCGGCAAGTCCACATATCCGCGTTTCACTGGATTGTTGTGGATGTATTCAAGCTTCTGGCGCATGACCGATTCGCTATAAACCATCTCTGAGTGAGAACCTTCCTGCCACAGCTGGTACGCGCGATCCTGCTTGTGTGCACGTTTGCTGAAGCGCAGCCGTTGCAGAGCCTTGTCAGCGCCTTTGCTTTGCAGGTCATCAATAATCTTTCGAGCGGTGAATGACTTGAACTGACTCAGGCATTTACTCAGGTCGGGCGCTTGGGCGACGAAGTGAAGATGGTTTTCCAGAATCACGAAGCCGTACAGCTTCAAGTCATGATGAGTCTGTTGATAACGCCAGCAGTTGAGCAGGTGGTCGACGATGTAGGGGCGGATGAACAGCGGCAACCACTCCATGACCGTGCAGGTCAGGAAATGCGGCTTGTCAGTTTCGGTAAGGGTGTAGCGGCTGCGGCCCATGGGATTCTTCCTTGAATCTTGTGGTGCGACGGGAATGGAACGCGGAGCGTCCCGGGATGCGTTACCACGCGGAGCGTGGGAACGATCAGGGTGAGGCGGACGAAGTGGTCGCGCTAGCAGAGAAGTCTGAAGTGCCGGTGGGAAAAATCATTCCCGACCGAAGATCGTTCCCACGCTCCGCGTGGGAATGCAGCCACTGACGCTCCGCGTCATAGCGGTGCTCAGCTTTACGTCTGTGGTGGGGCTGGAACGCGGAGCGTCCCGAGAGGCATTCCCACGCGGAGCGTGGGAACGATCAGTGCGCGGGAGTCAGGTCAGGCGGACATGACTTCGCGGATGTCGCGGGCCAGTTCGCGGACGCGTTCTTCTTCGGTGTCCCAGGAACACATGAAGCGCGCGCCGCCCTTGCCGATGAAGGTGTAGAAGCGCCAGTTCTTCGCGGTCAGTGCGGCGATGGCCGGTTCCGACAGTTGCAGGAACACGCCGTTGGCCTGAACCGGAAACATCAGTTCGACGCCGGGAATGTCGCTGACCAGTTCCGCCAGCAATTGCGCGCAGTGGTTGGCGTGACGGGCGTATTTAAGCCAGGCGTCGTTTTCGAGGATGCCGACCCACGGCGCCGAGAGGAAGCGCATTTTCGACGCCAGTTGCCCGGCCTGTTTGCAGCGATAGTCGAAGTCTTCCGCCAGTTTGTGGTTGAAGAACAGGATCGCTTCACCCACGGCCATGCCGTTTTTCGTGCCGCCAAAGCACAGCACGTCAACACCAGCCTTCCAGGTCAGATCGGCTGGCGAGCAGCCGAGGAAGGCGCAGGCGTTGGAGAAGCGCGCGCCGTCCATGTGCAGGTGCAGGCCGAGTTCCTTGCAAGTCGCGCTGATGGCGCGGACTTCTTCCGGGGTGTAGACGCTGCCGACTTCAGTGGCTTGAGTCAGCGTTACAACGCGCGGTTTCGGGTAGTGAATATCCTGACGCTTGAGGGCGACTTCGCGGATCGATTGCGGGGTGATCTTGCCGTTTTCAGTGCCGGCGATCAGCAGTTTCGAGCCGTTGGAGAAGAATTCCGGGGCGCCGCATTCGTCGGTTTCGACGTGGGCGGTTTCCGAGCAGATCACGCTGTGGTAACTCTGGCACAGCGACGACAGGGCCAGCGAGTTGGCGGCGGTGCCGTTGAAGGCGAAGAACACTTCGCAGTCGGTTTCGAACAGTTTGCGGAAATGGTCGGCCGCGCGTGCGGTCCATTCATCGTCGCCATACGCGCGCTGGTGGCCGTGGTTGGCCTGCTCCATCGCAGCCCAGGCTTCAGGGCAGATACCGGAGTAGTTGTCGCTGGCGAATTGTTGGCTCTTGTCGGTCATGGCCGGCTTCCGTGGTCGAGACTCTTGTGAAGGCTCGTGGTCAATGATGGTGCGCACTTTACCGAAGATCTTCCGGGGAGCACACGGGATGTCGCTGTCAGAACATTACATGGACGCAGGCCGATTATGCACCTGACTAAACGCGACGGCGCGCTGGATCTGCTCAAGTGGCTGGCGCTGTTGAGCATGTTGCTCGATCACCTGCGATATGTCGGGTTCTCCGCCGATTGGTTGTATGTGCCGGGGCGGTTGGCGTTTCCGTGGTTTTGTCTGGCGATGGCGGCGAACCTGGCGCGCGATGGTTCGCGGAGGATGGAGTGGCGGTATCTGGGCTGGTTGTTGCTGTTCAGTGCGGTGAGTGAGATTCCCTATCGACTGTACATTCCTGATCCCGATACGTTGAACGTGATGCCGACGCTGGCGTTGGGGTTGTTGGTGGCGCGGGGGTGGCAGGATCCCTTGATCATATCGCGATTGCTGGGCGTCGCTGCGCTGGTGTTGGCCGCTGTTTTCCCGGAGCGACTGATGTTCGGCTTCTTCGGGGTTCTGCTGCCGCTGGCGATGCTGCTGGTATTTCGCCTTCCGTGGTATTTCAGCTTGCTACCGGGATTGATCTGTCTCGCTGCCAATCAATGGCAAGTCCTGTACGACTCGGCGAAGTTCGGCAGTAGCGTTGCGATCCTTGGTATTGCCACCTGTCTGTTTGCGCCACTGCTCGGAATGTTCCTGTTGCGACATGCGCGACATCTTCAGCCGCCACCGATGCGGCGCTGGGGCTACGCCCTTTATCCCGCGCATTTTCTTCTGCTGCTACTTATCCGCCAGGTCGCCGCATAACTCTGTGGGAGCTGGCTTGCCAGCGATAGCGGTGGGTCAGCCACCATCAATGCCGGATGTGCCGCCGCCATCGCTGGCAAGCCAGCTCCCACAGGGTTCTCCAGTGTTTTCGAGATCGAGTCTGGCAATGGCATTTCCAGCCATGTCGTAAACGCACCTTTGCGTGGCGCGCGCAGGCATTTGAGCTGTCTGCGCCGGTCATACCATCGGCATCAAAGGGCACTGCCTTCATTGCCAGTGCCTTACCGAGACGAATGGCGCACAGATGCCGCTGGGAGAGACGCGATGTTCAGCAAGCAAGACCAGATCCAGGGTTACGACGATGCACTGCTGGCGGCGATGAATGCCGAGGAGCAACGTCAGGAAGATCACATCGAGCTGATCGCGTCGGAGAACTACACCAGCAAACGCGTGATGCAAGCGCAAGGCAGCGGCCTGACCAACAAATACGCCGAAGGCTACCCGGGCAAGCGCTACTACGGTGGCTGCGAGCACGTCGATAAAGTCGAAGCGCTGGCCATCGAACGCGCCAAGCAACTGTTCGGCGCCGATTACGCCAACGTCCAGCCACACTCCGGTTCGTCGGCCAACAGCGCCGTGTACCTGGCGCTGATCCAGCCGGGCGACACCATCCTCGGCATGAGCCTGGCCCACGGCGGTCACCTGACCCACGGCGCCAAAGTGTCGTCTTCGGGCAAGCTCTACAACGCCGTGCAGTACGGCATCAACACCGACACCGGGCTGATCGATTACGACGAAGTCGAGCGTCTGGCCGTCGAATCCAAGCCGAAAATGATCGTCGCCGGTTTCTCCGCTTACTCGAAGACGCTGGATTTCCCGCGCTTCCGTCAGATCGCTGACAAAGTCGGTGCGCTGCTGTTTGTCGACATGGCCCACGTTGCCGGTCTGGTCGCCGCCGGTCTGTACCCGAACCCGCTGCCGTACGCCGACGTGGTCACCACCACCACGCACAAAACCCTGCGCGGTCCACGTGGCGGACTGATCCTGGCCAAGTCCAACGAAGAGATCGAGAAGAAGCTCAACGCTGCCGTGTTCCCCGGCGCTCAGGGCGGCCCGCTGATGCACGTCATCGCCGGTAAAGCGGTGTGCTTCAAAGAAGCGCTGGAACCAGGCTTCAAGGCTTATCAGCAACAAGTGATCGACAACGCTCAGGCGATGGCCAGCGTGTTTATCAAACGTGGCTACGATGTAGTGTCCGGCGGCACCGACAACCATTTGTTCCTGGTCAGCCTGATCCGTCAGGGCCTGACCGGCAAAGACGCCGACGCCGCCCTTGGTCGTGCGCACATCACCGTCAACAAGAACGCCGTGCCGAACGACCCGCAATCGCCGTTCGTGACCTCGGGCCTGCGCATCGGCACCCCGGCCGTCACTACTCGCGGTTTCAAGGTGACCCAGTGCGAAGTGTTGGCTGGCTGGATCTGCGACATCCTCGACAACCTCGGTGATGCCGATGTCGAGGCCAATGTTGCCCAGCAAGTGTCGGCCCTGTGCGCAGACTTCCCGGTTTATCGCTGAGTGTTCTGGAGTAACTGACTATGCAACGCTATTCGGGCTTCGGCCTCTTCAAACACTCCCTCAGCCACCACGAAAACTGGCAGCGCATGTGGCGCACGCCGACGCCGAAAAAGGTCTACGACGTGGTCATCGTCGGCGGCGGCGGGCACGGTCTGGCGACTGCCTACTACTTGGCAAAAGAACACGGCATCACCAACGTCGCCGTGGTCGAAAAGGGCTGGCTGGGCGGTGGTAACACCGCGCGCAACACTACCATCGTTCGCTCCAACTATTTGTGGGACGAGTCGGCGCACCTCTACGAACACGCGATGAAATTGTGGGAAGGCCTGTCGCAGGACCTCAACTACAACGTGATGTTCTCCCAGCGTGGCGTCTACAACCTGTGCCACACCCTGCAGGACATCCGTGATTCCGAGCGTCGGGTCAGCGCCAACCGCCTCAACGGCGTCGATGGCGAACTGCTCAACGCCAAGCAAGTGGCTGACGAGATTCCGTACCTCGACTGCTCGAAAAATACCCGCTACCCAGTGTTGGGCGCCACCGTTCAGCGTCGCGGCGGCGTCGCCCGTCACGATGCCGTGGCGTGGGGCTTTGCCCGTGCCGCCGATGCCTTGGGCGTGGACTTGATCCAACAGACCGAGGTGATCGGTTTCCGCAAGGAAAACGGCGTGTGCATCGGTGTTGAAACCAACAAGGGTTTCATCGGCGCCAAGCGCGTCGGTGTGGTCACTGCCGGTAACTCCGGGCACATGGCCAAACTCGCCGGTTTCCGTCTGCCGATCGAATCCCACCCGCTGCAAGCGCTGGTGTCGGAACCGATCAAACCGATTATCGACAGCGTGATCATGTCCAACGCCGTGCACGGTTACATCAGCCAGTCCGACAAGGGCGACCTGGTGATCGGCGCCGGTATCGACGGCTACAACGGCTACGGCCAGCGTGGTTCCTACCCGGTGATCGAACACACCATTCAGGCCATCGTCGAGATGTTCCCGGTGCTGTCCCGCGTACGCATGAACCGCCAGTGGGGCGGCATCGTCGACACCACGCCGGACGCTTGCCCGATCATTTCGAAAACCCCGGTCCCGAACATGTTCTTCAACTGCGGTTGGGGCACCGGCGGCTTCAAGGCCACACCTGGCTCGGGCAACGTATTTGCCGCGAGTCTGGCCAAGGGTGAAATGCACCCGTTGGCCGCACCTTTCTCCATCGACCGTTTCCACAACGGTGCGTTGATCGATGAACACGGCGCTGCTGCGGTTGCCCACTAACAGGAGAAATCCCCATGTTGCATATCTTCTGTCCTCACTGCGGCGAACTGCGCTCCGAAGAGGAATTCCACGCATCCGGTCAGGCGCACATTCCGCGCCCGCTCGATCCAGGCGCCTGCACCGACGAGGAGTGGGGCGACTACATGTTCTTCCGCGACAACCCGCGCGGTCTGCACCACGAGCTGTGGGATCACGTTGCCGGTTGCCGTCAGTACTTCAACGTCACCCGCGACACCGTGACCTACGAGATTCTCGAAACCTACAAGATCGGCACCAAGCCGCAATTCACCGACAAGGCTGATTCGGCGAAAACAGCCACGACGGCGCTGGGAGAGAAGGTATGAGCCAGACCAATCGCCTGTCCAACGGTGGACGGATCGACCGCAACAAAGTGCTGAGCTTCACCTTCAACGGTCAGAGCTACAAAGGCTTCGAGGGTGACTCGCTGGCCGCCGCGCTGATCGCCAACGGCGTCGACATCATCGGCCGCAGCTTCAAGTACTCGCGTCCTCGTGGCATTTTCGCCGCCGGTGCCGAAGAGCCGAACGCAGTGCTGCAGATCGGTGCCACCGAAGCCACGCAGATCCCCAACGTGCGCGCCACGCAACAGGCGCTGTATCAAGGTCTGGTTGCGACCAGCACCAACGGTTGGCCGAGCGTCAACAACGACATGATGGGCATTCTCGGCAAGGTCGGCGGCAAGCTGATGCCGCCGGGTTTCTACTACAAAACCTTCATGTACCCGCAATCGTTCTGGATGACTTACGAGAAGTACATTCGCAAGGCTGCCGGTCTGGGCCGTTCGCCGACCGAGAACGATCCGGACACCTACGACTACATGAACCAGCACTGCGACGTGCTGATCGTCGGCGCTGGCCCGGCCGGTCTCGCCGCTGCCTTGGCCGCAGCACGCAGCGGTGCCCGAGTGATCCTTGCCGATGAGCAGGAAGAGTTCGGCGGCAGCCTGCTCGATTCGCGCGAAAGCCTCGACGGCAAACCGGCGATGGACTGGGTCGCCAGTGTCATCACTGAACTGAAGAACACCCCGGACGTGCTGCTGTTGCCGCGCGCCACGGTCAACGGTTACCACGACCACAACTTCCTGACTATTCACGAACGTCTTACCGATCACCTCGGTGACCGCGCGCCAATCGGTCAGGTACGTCAGCGCATTCACCGTGTGCGCGCCAAGCGTGTCGTGCTGGCGACCGGTGCTTGCGAGCGTCCGCTGGTCTACGGCAACAACGACGTGCCGGGCAACATGCTTGCCGGTGCGGTGTCGACTTACGTGCGTCGCTACGGCGTAGCACCGGGCAAGAAGCTTGTCCTCAGCACCAACAACGATCACGCGTACCGCGTTGCTCTGGACTGGCTCGACGCCAGTCTGCAAGTGGTGGCCATCGCCGATGCGCGCAGCAATCCGCGTGGTGCATTGGTGGAAGAAGCACGCGCCAAAGGCATTCGGATTCTCACTGGCAGTGCCGTGATCGAAGCCCGTGGCAGCAAGCGTGTGACCGCTGCCCGCGTTGCTGCGATTGACGTCAAAGCGCACGCCGTGACCAGTCCAGGCGAATGGCTTGATTGCGATGTGGTTGCCAGTTCCGGTGGTTACAGCCCGGTGGTTCACTTGGCTTCGCACCTCGGTGGCAAGCCGACCTGGCGCGAAGATATCCTTGGTTTCGTACCGGGCGAAGCTCCGCAGAAACGCGTGTGCGTCGGTGGTATCAACGGCGTTTACGGTCTCGGTGATTCGCTCGCCGACGGTTTTGAAGGCGGCGTGCGTGCTGCCGCTGAAGCCGGTTTCCAGACCGTTGAGGGCGTGCTGCCAAAAGCCCTGAGCCGTCACGAAGAACCGATGCTGGCGCTGTTCCAGGTGCCGCACGAAAAGAACACCGCACGGGCGCCGAAGCAATTCGTCGACCTGCAAAACGACGTGACCGCTGCGGCGATCGAACTGGCAACCCGCGAGGGTTTCGAGTCGGTCGAGCACGTCAAACGCTACACCGCGCTGGGCTTCGGCACCGATCAGGGCAAGCTCGGCAACGTCAACGGTCTGGCCATCGCCGCGCGTTCGCTGAACGTGACCATCCCGCAGATGGGCACCACGATGTTTCGTCCGAACTACACGCCGGTGACTTTCGGCGCCGTGGCCGGTCGTCACTGTGGGCACATCTTCGAACCGGTGCGTCACACCGCGCTGCATGCCTGGCATGTGAAGAACGGCGCCGAGTTTGAAGACGTCGGTCAGTGGAAGCGTCCATGGTACTTCCCGAAAAACGGTGAAGACCTGCATGCCGCCGTCAAGCGTGAATGTAAAGCCGTGCGCGACAGCGTCGGCCTGCTCGACGCCTCGACCCTCGGCAAGATCGACATTCAAGGCCCGGATGCCCGCGAGTTCCTCAACCGCGTGTACACCAACGCCTGGACCAAGCTCGACGTGGGCAAGGCTCGCTACGGTTTGATGTGCAAAGAAGACGGCATGGTCTTCGACGACGGCGTGACGGCGTGCCTGGCGGACAACCATTTCGTCATGACCACCACCACCGGCGGCGCGGCTCGCGTGCTGCAATGGCTGGAGCTGTACCACCAGACCGAATGGCCGGACATGAAGGTTTACTTCACCTCCGTCACCGACCACTGGGCGACCATGACCCTGTCCGGGCCGAACAGCCGCAAGCTGCTCAGTGCTGTGACTGACATTGATTTGAGCAACGAAGCGTTCCCGTTCATGACCTGGAAAGAAGGTCTGGTCGGCGGTGTGCCGGCGCGGGTGTTCCGCATCTCGTTCACCGGTGAGCTGTCGTACGAAGTCAACGTGCAGGCCGACTACGCGATGGGCGTGCTGGAGAAAATCGTCGAGGCGGGCAAGCAGTACAACCTGACCCCTTACGGCACTGAAACCATGCACGTACTGCGCGCCGAGAAGGGTTTCATCATTGTCGGTCAGGACACTGACGGCTCGATGACCCCGGACGACTTGAACATGGGCTGGTGCGTGGGTCGCACCAAACCGTTCTCGTGGATCGGCCAACGCGGCATGAACCGTGAAGACTGCGTGAAAGATCAACGTAAGCAACTGGTCGGTCTGAAGCCGATCGATCCGAACGTGTGGTTGCCGGAAGGTGCGCAGTTGGTGTTCAACACCAAGCAGGCGATTCCGATGACCATGGTTGGCCACGTGACTTCCAGTTACGCGCACAACTCCCTCGGTTATTCGTTTGCCATGGGTGTGGTCAAGGGCGGTCTGAAGCGCCTCGGTGAGCGGGTGTTTGCACCGCTGGCCGATGGCAGCGTGATCGAGGCGGAAATCGTTTCTTCGGTGTTCTTCGATCCGAAGGGTGATCGCCAGAACATCTGACGGCCTCAAGAACTGTGGGCGGGCGGCTATTCGCGAGCAGGCTCGCTCCCACATTCGACCGCGTTCCCCTGTGGGAGCGAGCCTGCTCGCGAAAGCGGCAGATCAGCCACCGCAGGAACCAACAGAATTCAGGAAGGTGCTTTATGACCACAGCCAATGTTTACCAACAACGCCCGACCACCGGTGCCCGTGCCGAGTCGTCGCTGCACCATGCCGACCTCGCCAGCCTGGTCGGCAAGGGTCGCAAGAACGCCGGCGTGATCGTGCGTGAAAAGAAACTCCTCGGCCATCTGACCATTCGTGGCGATGGCCACGATGCCGCTTTCGCCGCTGGCGTACATAAAGCGCTGGGCATTGAATTGCCCGGCGCGCTGAGCGTCATCGTCAAAGGCGAAACCAGCCTGCAATGGATGGGCCCGGATGAGTGGCTGCTGATCGTGCCGAGCGGTGAGGAATTCGCCGCCGAACAGAAACTGCGTGAAGCCCTGGGCGATCTGCACATCGCGATCGTCAACGTCAGCGGCGGCCAGCAAGTGCTCGAACTGAGCGGGCCGAATGTACGTCAGGTGCTGATGAAGTCGACCAGCTATGACGTGCACCCGAACAACTTCCCGGTCGGGAAAGCGGTCGGCACGGTGTTCGCCAAGTCGCAACTGATGATTCGGCATACCGCTGAAGACACTTGGGAATTGCTGATTCGTCGCAGTTTTTCGGATTACTGGTGGTTGTGGTTGCAGGATGCTTCGGCTGAGTACGGGTTGAGCGTTCAGGCCTGAAAAAGATCAAGAGCCACCCCCTCACCCCAGCCCTCCCGAAACGTCGGACCGCCCCCAAGGGGGCGAGGGGGAAAGGGAGCCGATCTCGGGCGATTTCAACAGCCGAGCCTGGCTCGCGATAGATTTTCCAGAGCTTGAATTCGGCTCGGTATTTCAGGTCGGCGTAACACGAGAGAACACCTCGGTCAGTCCCCTCTCCCTCTGGGAGAGGGCTAGGGTGAGGGAAAAACCTGACACCCCGCACAAAGAACAGGAGTCACCGCACCATGAGCCGCGCCCCAGACACATGGATTCTGACCGCCGACTGCCCCAGCGTCCTCGGCACCGTGGACGCGGTCACGCGTTTTCTGTTCGAGCAGGGCTGCTACGTCACCGAGCACCATTCGTTCGATGACCGCCTCTCCGGGCGTTTTTTCATTCGCGTGGAATTCCGTCAGCCCGACGGCTTCGACGAACAATCCTTCCGCGCCGGCCTCGCCGAACGCGGCCAGGCCTTTGGCATGATCTTCGAACTGACCGCGCCGAACTACCGGCCAAAGGTGGTGATCATGGTCTCCAAGGCCGATCACTGCCTCAACGACTTGCTCTACCGCCAGCGCATTGGCCAGTTGTCGATGGACGTCGCGGCGGTGGTCTCCAATCACCCGGACCTCAAACCGCTGGCCGACTGGCACCAGATTCCCTACTACCATTTCCCCCTCGACCCCAACGACAAACCGTCGCAGGAGCGTCAGGTGTGGCAGGTGATCGAAGAGTCCGGCGCTGAACTGGTAATCCTCGCCCGCTATATGCAGGTGTTGTCGCCGGAGCTGTGTCGCAAGCTCGATGGCAAGGCGATCAACATTCATCACTCGCTGCTGCCGGGTTTCAAGGGCGCCAAGCCGTATCACCAGGCCTACAACAAGGGCGTGAAACTGGTTGGCGCGACAGCGCATTACATCAATAACGACCTCGATGAAGGGCCGATCATTGCCCAGGGCGTCGAGGCGGTGGATCACAGTCATTACCCTGAGGATCTGATTGCCAAGGGGCGCGATATTGAAGGTCTGACGTTAGCGCGGGCGGTTGGGTATCACATCGAAAGAAGGGTGTTTTTGAACGCCAATCGTACGGTCGTTCTTTAGATCGCCATCGCTGGCAAGCCAGCTCCCACAGGATTCGGTGTTGAATTCAAATTCTGTAAACGACACAAATCCCTGTGGGAGCTGGCTTGCCAGCGATGAGGCCCTGACAGGCAACACAAGAAACAGCATCTGTACCCGAGCACTCAACGCGCTGCCTGCCTGGGCAACGCGGTTCCATAAAAACAACAGCGAGGTGAAAGCATGTCTGGCAATCGTGGTGTGGTGTATCTCGGCGCTGGCAAGGTCGAAGTACAGAAAATCGACTATCCGAAAATGCAGGACCCGCGCGGTCGCAAGATCGAGCACGGGGTCATTCTCAAAGTAGTTTCTACCAACATCTGCGGCTCCGACCAACACATGGTGCGCGGCCGTACCACGGCGCAGACCGGTCTGGTGCTGGGCCACGAGATCACCGGTGAGGTGATCGAGAAAGGCTCCGACGTCGAGAACCTGAAAATCGGTGACCTGGTCTCCGTACCGTTCAACGTGGCTTGCGGGCGCTGCCGTTCCTGCAAAGAGCAACACACCGGCGTCTGCCTGACCGTCAACCCGGCCCGAGCTGGCGGTGCTTACGGTTACGTCGACATGGGCGACTGGACCGGTGGCCAGGCCGAGTACGTGCTGGTGCCGTACGCCGACTTCAACCTGCTGAAACTGCCGGACCGCGACAAGGCCATGGAGAAAATCCGCGACCTGACCTGCCTCTCCGACATCCTCCCGACCGGTTACCACGGCGCCGTCACTGCCGGCGTTGGTCCGGGCAGCACCGTTTACATTGCCGGCGCCGGTCCGGTCGGTCTGGCCGCTGCCGCTTCTGCGCGTCTATTGGGGGCGGCGGTGGTGATCGTCGGCGACGTCAACACCATCCGCCTGGCTCACGCCAAGGCTCAAGGTTTTGAAATCGTCGACCTGTCCAAGGACACCCCGCTGCACGAACAGATCGCCGCATTGCTGGGCGAGCCGGAAGTGGATTGCGCAGTGGACTGCGTTGGTTTCGAAGCACGCGGCCACGGCCACGACGGCGTCAAAGCCGAAGCGCCAGCCACTGTGCTCAACTCGCTGATGGGCGTGGTGCGTGTGGCTGGCAAGATCGGTATCCCCGGCCTGTACGTCACCGAAGATCCGGGTGCTGTCGATGCCGCTGCGAAAATGGGCAGCCTGAGCATTCGCTTCGGTCTGGGCTGGGCCAAGTCGCATAGCTTCCACACTGGCCAGACGCCAGTGATGAAGTACAACCGCCAACTGATGCAGGCGATCATGTGGGATCGCATCAACATCGCCGAAGTGGTGGGCGTGCAGGTGATCAGCCTCGATCAGGCGCCGGAAGGGTATGGCGAGTTCGATGCGGGCGTGCCGAAGAAGTTTGTGATTGATCCGCATAAGTTGTTCAGCGCGGCGTAAGTTGTACGACTTAAAAAAGGGCAATCCGGTGGATTGCCTTTTTTTGGTCCTTACTTTTTCTTTTCTTTGAATGCGCATTTGCTGGCGTCACCGTCAGCCGTGGCACATTCATCATTTGTCCAACCGCTTCCAGTGGCTTTAACTGGGGTGTCATTCCTGTAACCGGCCGACACCCCGACGTTGTTTTTGCCTTCATACCGGCAAATGACAACCGAGTTGGCAGTATTTTTGTCTTTGAGGCGTGCAGACGTGAAGGTGAAATCCTCGGCATCTTGGGAGTGGCTCACCGAGATTGTTGGACAAGTAGCTGCATAGGCGGTGCTCATCATGACCAGCGTCATCAGGACACCTGAGACAACTTTCATCTTCATATTTTGTACTCCGTTACTTAAATGGGAGCCGCAATGTTCGCGTGGATGATGAGTGGCGCCTACTGTCAGATCTGACAGGTATCTAGATGATTTTGAAATATTGATTTGCTCGTCAAGCCACTAAATGGCCTAAAAGATCGCAGCCTTCGGCAGCTCCTACACGGGATTTATGTAGGAGCTGCCGAAGGCTGCGATCTTTTGATCTTGGCAATTAGAGGGCTGCCAAAGCACCCTGATAAAGAACCGGTCCAGTCGGCTGCCCGGTCGGCGAACCACCTTTAGGCTCAAGACTTACTGCCAGCGCAATCGGTTTACCGATCAACGCTTTCTGCACCTCGCTCAGCTCAACCTTGCCTTTGCCCCCCGCCGGAATCACCCCCAGCGAGATCGGTTTTCCATCAGCCGGAATCGCCCACAGTTCAAGGCTGCGATCCGCATCAACCGCCTCCAGCGTCAACGGCTCGACTTGCAGGTAATCCGCATGCGCTTCGACCTTCAGCGCCGGTTGCGCATCGGCGGTCAGCAGGGTGGCGCGGTAGCGGGCGTCGTCGCGGTTGTACAGCGAGCCGAGGAAGACCAGCAACACGATCGAACACAGCGCAGCGGTAACCCGTAGCCAGTTCCAGAACGGCCGCTTCTCGGGCACATGCAGCACTTGCGGTTCGATCCGCGCGGTAATGCCTTGCCACACTCGGTCGGGCACGGGATGTTCCGGCAGCGCTTCGGTGAGAGAGGCGAGGCTTTCCTGCCATTGCGCCAGTTCAGCTCGCAACACAGCGTCGTCCAGCAGCAATTGTTCAAACCGCCGCCGCGCAGGCGCAGCCATCAACCCGATCGCGTAATCGGCAGCCAGGGCGCGGCGCAGGGCTGGGGTCTGGTAGTTCATGATTCAAGGCACCGGCGCAGACGTTCCATGCCACGACGGATCCACGATTTCACCGTTCCCAGTGGCGTGGCGAGATGTTCGGCGAGTTCCGTGCACGACAATCCCTGAAAGTAGGCCACGGTGATCGACTGGCGCTGCATGCCGTCGAGGGTTTCCAGGCAGCGATTCAGCGCGTTGGCCTCACGGGCGCTGTTCAGTTGGTCGTGAGCCGAGGGGCTTTCGTCTGGCAGTGTGTCCTGTTCGAGATCGGTCAGTGGCCGGTCACGGTGTTTGCGCAACTGGTCGATGGCCTGATTGCGGGTGATGTTGATCATCCACGTCAACGGCGCCGACAGGTGCGCTTCGTAGCGCGAGGCGTTGTTCCAGATGCGCACGAAGCTTTCCTGCAGCACTTCCTCGGCCAGATCGGTGCGGCCCATAAAACGCAGGGCCACGCCGTGCAGACGCGGGCCGACGCTGCGGTACAGCTTTTCGAAGGCGCGACGATCACCCAGTGCACACTGGGCCAGCAGCTGTCGCAGCTGATCGGTGTCGGCGATGGAAATGACGACTCTCCAAGCAAGAGTGAGCGCGCGAGGGCGAGACTCGGACTGTTCACAGGCTAGTTCAGCGACAGCGGTTGTGCCATTCATCGCGAAGGTGTCCGGGATTTCACGTTTTATATACGCAGGCCGGACGAAAATGGATGCGCCGCGCCGGAACATGCCGGCGGATACCCGGTCAAACCGGCAGTTTCACTGCCCGTTCAACGGGTGGTTTTCACAGCGCAAGAGGATGTCTGAATGAAGATTTCACGCGGTATTGCCTTGGCTTCACTGATGACCCTTGCGGCCAGCCCGGTATTTGCTGGTTTCAGCCTCGACGACGTGACCAAGGCTGCTGCCAGCATGCAGGGCGGCAACGCGGCCACCGCTGCGGCTCCGACCTCGGAAACCGCCGGTCTGCTGCAAGCCGTCACCGGTCTGGGTGTGACGCCGCAGCAAGCCGTCGGCGGCACCAGCGCCATGCTGGGCCTGGCCAAGAACCAGTTGAGCAGCACCGATTATTCACAGTTGGCCAAAGAAGTGCCGGGCATCGACAAACTGTCGGGCGGTAGCGGCAACCTGGCGGCGTTGAGCGGATTGCTCGGTCAGTCCGGCAAGTCCGCCGGTCTGGAAAACGCACTGGGTAACGTCAAGGACACCAATGACCTGAACAACGCTTTCGGCGCCTTGGGCATGGACAGCGGCATGGTCGGCCAGTTTGCCCCGGTGCTGCTCAAGTATCTGGGTGATCAAGGCGTCGGCGGCCCGTTGCTGCAAAGCCTGGGCAGCATCTGGGGCGCCGGCACCGGTAGCTGATTCAGCCGCGTTCGCCGCGCAGTTCGGCGATGCGCTGATCCTTCTCGCTCCAGAGTTGGTTGACCCAGCTCTGGACCGTCTGGCGAAACGCTGGATCATTCTCGTAATCACCCTGCCACAGCGCCGGGTCGAGTTCGCGGGTCTTGATGTCGATGATCACGCGCGGCACGTTGCCGCTGATCAAATCCCAGAAGCCCGGGATGTTCGCCTGTGGGTAAACCACCGTGACATCGAGAATCGCATCCAGCTGTTCACCCATCGCTGCCAACACGAACGCCACGCCGCCGGCCTTGGGCTTGAGCAAGTGGTTGAACGGTGATTGCTGCTGCGCGCTTTTCGCGACGGTGTAGCGTGTACCTTCCAGATAATTGACCACGGTCACCGGCTGACGCTTGAACAGCTCGCAGGCCTGTTTGGTGATTTCCAGATCCTTGCCGGCCAGCTCCGGGTGCTTCGCCAGAAACGCCTTGGTGTAGCGCTTCATGAACGGGTAATCCAGCGCCCACCACGCCAGCCCCAGAAACGGCACCCAGATCAGTTCTTTCTTGAGGAAGAATTTGAAGAACGGCGTGCGCCGGTTCAGCGTCTGGATCAGCGCCGGAATATCGACCCACGACTGGTGGTTGCTGACCACCAGATACGAGGTGTCGCCGCGCAAGTCTTCACCGCCGCGAATGTCCCACTGGGTGGGAATGCACAGGCGGAAAATCAGCTTGTCGATTTCCGCCCAGGTCTCGGCGATCCACATCACCGCGCCCGACGCGTAATCCCGCCAGCGGCCTGGTGCGACCAGTTTGAGCAGGGCAAACACCAGCAACGGCCCGATCAGGATCAGGGTGTTGAGCAACAGCAGCAGGGTGACGAAACAGCCGGTGAGCAGGCGGCGCATAAGCAACTCTTTGCAAACGGATGGGCGCGCCATGATAAGCAGCTTCGCGCGGCAGGCCAAATCGGCGGTGACGAATGTTTCACTTTCGTCGCGTTAACCTGATCGTTCCCACGCTCTGCGTGGTAACGCCGCCCGGGACGCTCCGCGTCCCTGTGGCGCGCCGCGTCACTGGATGCATGCCCACGCAGAGCGTGGGAACGATCAAGCGCGCAACGGTCTAAAATCCCGTTGCCCCACCTCTCAAGGAAGCCCCATACGTGAAATCCCTCCTTGCACTGTTTGCCCTCGTCGCCCTGCCGGTCATGGCCGCCGAGCCGACCCTGTACGGGCGCTACGAATACATTGCGCTGCCGGAAATCGGCGGTGAAGTGCTCAAGGCCAAGATGGACACCGGCGCACTGACTGCTTCGCTGTCGGCCAAAGACATTGAAACCTTCACCCGTGATGGCGACGAATGGGTGCGTTTCCGCCTCGCCACCAAAGACGCCAGCAACAAGGTCTACGAACACAAGGTCGCGCGCATCAGCAAGATCAAGAGCCGTTCGGATGAAGAGGACGAGGGCGAAAGCACCGAAGTCGCCAAGCGCCCGGTGGTCGATCTGGAGCTGTGCCTGGGTAACGTCAAGCGTACCGTTGAGGTCAACCTGACCGACCGCAGCAACTTCAATTACCCATTGCTGATCGGTGCCAAGGCCTTGCGTGAATTCGGCGCGGCAGTGAACCCGGCGCGGCGCTTCACCGCCGACAAACCGGACTGCTGAACCAAGTGGTCTCATTGACGTAACGTCAGGCTTGGGGCACCGTTCGCGCACTTAACCCACGGGCTCGGACGCCATGCCTCATATCCTGATTGTCGAAGACGAAGCGGCGATTGCCGACACGCTGATTTTTGCCTTGCAGGGCGAGGGCTTCACCACCACGTGGTTGAGCCTCGGCGCGGCGGCGTTGGAGCATCAGCGGCAGACTCCGGCCGATCTGATCATCCTCGACATCGGCCTGCCGGACATCAGCGGTTTTGAGACTTGCAAGCAGCTGCGGCGCTTCAGCGAAGTGCCGGTGCTGTTCCTCAGCGCCCGGGATGCCGAGATTGATCGCGTGGTGGGCCTGGAAATTGGTGCCGACGACTACGTGGTCAAGCCGTTCAGCCCGCGTGAAGTCGCGGCGCGGGTCAAGGCCATCCTTAAACGCATGGCGCCACGCCCGGCGATTGAAGCCACTTCCGCGCTGTTCCGTGTCGATCCGGAACGGATTCAAATCCTTTATCGCGGCCAGACGTTGAGCCTGACCCGCCACGAATTCCGCCTGCTGCAATGCCTGCTCGAACAACCCGAGCGAGTGTTCAGTCGCGAGCAATTGCTCGACGCGCTGGGCGTCGCCGCTGACGCCGGTTACGAGCGCAGCATCGACAGCCACATCAAAAGCGTGCGCGCCAAGTTGCGTCTGGTGCGTGCCGACGCCGAGCCGATCCAGACCCATCGCGGCCTCGGTTACAGCTACAGCCCGGGGCACAGCTGATGTCGCTGGGGCTGCGGATCTTTCTGGTGTATGTGCTGTTTGTCGGCCTGACCGGTTATTTTGTGCTCAACACGGTGATGGAAGAAATCCGCCCCGGCGTGCGCCAGTCCACCGAAGAAACCCTGGTCGATACCGCTAACCTGATGGCGGAAATCCTGCGGGACGATTTCAAGGCTGGCACCCTCAGCGAGAACCGCTGGCCCGAATTGCTGCGTGCCTATGGCGAGCGCCAACCGCAAGCGACCATCTGGGGCTTGCCGAAAAATCAGGTCAACCACCGGATCTACATGACTGACGCCAAGGGCATCGTGGTGCTCGATTCCAGCGGCGTCGCGGTCGGTCAGGATTATTCGCGCTGGAACGACGTCTACCTGACCTTGCGTGGCGAGTATGGTGCGCGCTCCAGTCGCAGCGATCCGGATGATCCGGCATCTTCAGTCATGCATGTCGGCGCGCCGATCCGCGACAACGGGCAGATTATCGGCGTGGTCACCGTGGCCAAACCCAATAGCTCTTTACAGCCTTACGTGGATCGCACCGAACGGCGCTTGCTGTTTTACGGCGCCGGGTTGATCGGCCTCGGTTTGTTGTTCGGTGCGTTGTTGTCATGGTGGTTGAGTCGTGCGCTGCACCGTCTGACCGGTTATGCCCAAGCGGTGAGCGAGGGCCGGCGGGTGGAAGTGCCGCATTACCGTGGCGGTGAACTGGAACAGCTCGCCACAGCGGTTGAGCAGATGCGCACACAACTGGAAGGCAAGGCCTACGTCGAGCGCTATGTGCACACGCTGACCCATGAACTGAAAAGTCCGCTGGCGGCAATTCGTGGCGCGGCGGAGTTGCTGCAAGGCGACATGCCGCCGGTTCAGCGATTGCGCTTTGTCGGCAACATCGACAGTGAAAGTGCGCGGATGCAACAGTTGATCGAACGGTTGTTGAATCTGGCGCAGGTGGAGCAACGTCAGGACCTGGGGGAACGGGTCGCGGTGCCGTTGACGGTCTTGGTCGATGAGTTATTGCAAGGTCAGGCGGCGCGGATCGAGGGCAAGCAATTGCGGATCGAGCAGACGATTGCGGCGGATCTGCTGCTGATGGGCGAGCCGTTTCTGTTGCGTCAGGCGTTGGGCAATCTGCTCGAAAATGCGCTGGATTTCTCCCCGGTAGAGGGGCTGCTGCGGTTCTGTGCCGAGCGGGTTGGCGAGCAGATCGAATTTCGATTGTTCAATGAAACGGCGCCGATACCTGACTACGCCTTGCCGCGTTTGACTGAGCGCTTCTACTCGTTGCCGCGTCCGGACAGTGGGCGTAAAAGCACCGGGTTGGGGCTTAACTTCGTTGAAGAGGTGGTCAAGTTGCATGGTGGGTCGATGCAGATTCGTAATGTCGAAAGTGGTGTTGAGGTGACATTGCGCTTGCCTTGATTCCGTCAAAAGATCGCAGCCTTCGGCAGCTCCTACATAGGGTTGCGTACACCTGTAGGAGCTGCCGAAGGCTGCGATCTTTTGATCTTTCCACACAATCTCCACATTCCCCCCACATACCCCTCATAAAGCACCAGCAGACTCTGCCCATCCAAACAGGGAGAGTCCCATGAACAAGAATCTGACGATAAAGCTCGGCGCCATCGCCGTGCTGATCCTGCTGTTGCTGATCCCGTTATTGATGATCGACGGCGTCATTGACGAGCGCCAACAGTTGCGTGATGGCGTGCTCGAAGACATCGCCCGCAGCTCCAGCTACAGCCAGCAACTGAGCGGCCCGGTGATGGTGGTGCCGTATCGCAAAGTGATTCACAACTGGAAAACCAACGACAAAACCAATCAGCGCTATGACGAACCGAGCGAAGAACGCGGCCGGTTGTATTTCCTGCCGGAGCGTTTCGAACTCGACGGCCAGGTGCAAACCGAACTGCGTGCGCGGGGTATTTATGAGGCGCGGCTGTTCCACGCCGACAACCGCATCAATGGCCATTTCTCGTTGCCAGCACAATTGGGCATCAGAGAAGACTTCAGCGATTACCAGTTCGATGCACCGTTTCTTGCGGTCGGCATCAGCGACATTCGCGGCATCGAAAATGCGCTGAAACTGGAACTCGATGGTCAGCGCCTGGACTTTGTTCCCGGTACTCAAGTCGGCTGGCTTGGTGAAGGCGTGCGAGTGACATTGCCGCCGCTCGACACCAGCAAAACCACCGAGTTGAGCTTTGGATTTGACCTGCGCCTGCAAGGCACCGGTTCGTTGCAAGTGTTGCCAGTGGGCAAGAGCAGCAGTGTCAGCCTCACCGCCAACTGGCCGCATCCGAGTTTCATCGGCAACTTCCTGCCGGGCAAACGTGAGATCAATGATCAGGGTTTCAGCGCCGATTGGCAGACCACGTTTTTCTCCACCAACCTGCAAGACGCCATGAGCCGTTGCGTGAGCAGCAATGATTGCGAGGCGTTCAACGGTCGCAGCTTCGGTGTGAGCTTCATCGATCCGGTGGATCAGTACCTGAAGAGCGACCGGGCGATCAAATATGCGCTGCTGTTCATCGTCCTGACGTTCGCTGGTTTCTTCCTCTTCGAAGTGCTCAAGAGTCTTGCTGTGCACCCGGTGCAATACGCGCTGGTCGGTGTGGCGCTGGCGTTCTTTTATCTGTTGCTGCTGTCGTTGTCGGAGCACATTGGTTTTGCCCTGGCGTATTTGTTGTCGGCCAGTGCTTGTGTGCTGTTGATCGGGTTTTATGTCTGCCACGTGTTACGCAGTGTGCGCCATGGTTTGAGTTTTTCGGCGGGGCTGGCGGCGTTGTATGGCCTGCTCTATGGCTTGCTGAGCGCCGAGGATTACGCGTTGTTGATGGGCTCGTTGTTGCTGTTCGGTTTGCTCGGTGTGTTCATGGTGCTGACGCGCAAACTGGATTGGTACGGGATCGGGCAGAAACCGGCCAAGCCGCTGGAGTTTGATGTGGGGACGATGCAATGAGCCGGTCGCTGGGGTTGCGTGAGGATCAGTGCTGGAAGGATGAGCTGGTGACGCGGATTATCGGTTTTTTGCCTGTGGAACCGAGGGGGTGCCATCGCTGGCAAGCCAGCTCCCACAATGAGTTCGGTGATGACATAAATCCCCGATCTAGCACAAATCCTGTGGGAGCTGGCTTGCCAGCGAAGAGGCCGGAACAGGCGCCGCCGATTTAAGGTTTGGGCATGGTCGCGATCATGGACGGTCGCTGACTCACTTCAAAAAACCAGTTGGCCAGTTGCGGGTTGGCATCACGCCAGCCCAGATCCGGGAAACGCAGGTCGAGGTAACCCAGTGCACAACCGACGCTGATGGCGGCCACATCGAAATGGCTGGTCAGCTCGGCAATCGCATTCTCTTCCAATACAGCGAGGGCGCGGCGGATCTTGTCGCGCTGAGCCTCGAGCCATTCGTCCCAATGTTTTTCCGGAGCACGCAGGACCATTTCATAACGCACCATCACCGACGCATCCATGATCCCGTCGGCCATCGAGGCCAGGGTCAGACGCCGCCAGCGCGCCGCACCTTCGCGCGGGATCAGCGGATTGCCGACGTGTTGTTGGTCGAGGTATTCGAGGATCACACGGCTGTCATGGATGACATTGCCGTCGGCCAGACGCAGCGCGGGAATCTTGCCCAGCGGGTTGTCGGCATTGAGCTCGGCGCTCGGGCTGACCGGGCTGAGCACGCAGTCTTGCAAGGCGACGCGATCCTGCTGGCCGGTCTCGTGCAGCAACACCATCACTTTGCGCACGAACGGGGAGAGCGTGTTGTGGTACAGGGTCATGCTGGGGGCGGACATTGGCAAACCTCGGTGATCGTCGAAGAGCAGGTGGTTAGCCTAGTCAGAACCGCGATGGCTGGCGAGGGAATTTATGGCGCCCATCCGGCCGTCATCGCTGGCAAGCCAGCTCCCACAGGTTTTTGCAGTGAACACACATTTCAGGCCCAGCAGAGCTCCTTGTGGGAGCTGGCTTGCCAGCGATGAGGCCATCACCGACAGCACAAAAACTACCTGCGCTGCAGCAATCCCCTGATCGCCAGAAAGGCCGGCACACCCAGACCAACCCAGCTCAACGCATCCCAAATCCCATCCCCAAGCAACGCCGCAAACAACCCCGCTGCACTCAGCAACGCAATCACGATCGGCGTGCTGAACACCTTCCAGAAATTCGACTGACGTGGCTTCATGCAGACGCCTCCGCCGTTTCCAGCACAGGTTTCGCCGCTTTGCGCCGCACTACCCACAAATACACGCCACTGCCGAGGACGATGATGGTCAGCACATCAAGCGTGGCCCAGAGGATTTTCATCGGCATGCCGCCGTAGTCACCGAAGTGCAGCGGCTGCGACATGCCCATGGCGTCCATGTACCACGGCCGTTCGGCCACGGCGGTGACTTGCAGTGTAGTGGCGTCGATCAGCACTGGTGTCAGCAAATGCGAGGTCAGGTGCGTGCCGCCCTTCATGAACACCGAGTAATGGTGTTCGCTGGAAAACCGTGTGCCGGGGAAAGCGATGAAATCCGGCTTCATGTCCGGTGCCACTTCGCCAGCGATATCGAGCAAACGCGTGGCCGGTGCCAGATGTGTCAGTGGCGGGGCATCGCGATAAGGTGCGATCAAGGTGTTCAGTGCATCGTTGCGCCAGGCCGCGATCAACAAGTCGGCGCACGCGCTGATCACGCCGGTCACGCCCACCACCAGCGCCCAGGTCAGGGTGACGACACCGATCAGGTTGTGCAGGTCGAGCCAGCGCAGGCGGGTGGATTTGTCCTGACGCACGGTGCCGAACTTCAAGCGGCGCATGAACGGCAGGTACAACACTGTCCCGGATACGATGGCCACGACAAACAGCAGCCCCATGAACGCCAGCAGCAACTTGCCCGGCAGCCCGGCAAACATGTCGACGTGCAGGCGCAGGATAAACAGCATCAAACCACCGTTGGCCGACGGGGTTTCCAGCGCTTCACCGGTACGCGCGTCGAGCATGAAGGTGTGCGAGGAGTTCGGCTCAGTGCCGGCGGTTTTCGCCATGATCGTCAGTACGGCATTCGGTTCGTCATCATCGAAACCGAAGTACTGCACGACTTCATCGGGACGATGTTTCTCTGCGGCCTCGACCAGTTGCGCCAGATTCAGCCGTGGCGTGTCGGCCGGCATCTCGCGCACTTCGGGTGCATCGCCGAGCAGATGTTCGATCTCGTGATGGAAAATAAGCGGCAAACCGGTCAGTGCCAGCATCAGCAAAAACACGGTGCAGACCAGGCTGGTCCAGGTATGAACGAACGACCAGCGGCGGATTGTTTTACTTTTCATTTCATGACCTTCAAAAACACCAAAGCCGTCCGCGAAGGACGGCCTGGTCACAGGGCCTGTTTCAGCTCAATCGCTTACCACTTGTAAGTGGCGCTGGCGACGACACTGCGCGTGTCGCCGTAGTAGCAGTAGAAGCTGTCGCAGGTGGAAATGTATTCCTTGTCGAACAGGTTGGTTGCGTTGAGTGCCAGCGACGCGCCTTTGAGGCTGTTGTCCAGACGGCCGAGGTCGTAATGCACGCTCGCGTCGAACACGGTGTAGGCGTCCGCCTTGCCCAGCCAGGTGTTGGCCTTGTCGCCGTAGGTGTTGCCGGTGTAACGCACGCCACCGCCAATGCCGAAGCCGTCGAGGACGCCGGCGTGCCAGGTGTAATCGGTCCACAGCGAGGCTTGCTGGTTCGGCATCAGTTGCAGGCGATTGCCCTTGTCGACGCCATTCTGCACTTCCGATTTTGCCAGGGTGTAGGCAGCAATGACTTTCAGGTTATCGGTGACGTCGGAAACCGCTTCCAGCTCCAGGCCTTTGACTTTCACTTCCCCGGTCTGGCTGGTGATCGACACGTTGTTGACGAAGGTGTTGACCGAAACGTTCTTCTGGGTGAGGTCATACACGGCGGCGGTCAGCAGGGTTTTGCTGCCCGGTGGCTGGTACTTGATGCCCAGTTCCCACTGCTTGCCTTCGGTCGGTTTGAGTGAGCCGGTCGAAGTGGCGTCGGCACCCGTGGTCGGCTGGAAGGACTCGGCGTACGACAGGTACGGCACGAAACCGTTGTCGAAGACATAGCTGAGCGCGGCGTTGCCGCTGAACGCCTTGTCACGCTGGGTGTTGGTGGCATCGCCCTTGTTGATGAACTTGGTGCTGGTGTGCACCCAGTCTTCACGGCCGCCGAGGGTCAGGCGCCACTGGTCGAGGGCCATCTGGTCCTGGATGTACAGGCCGGTCTGGTAGGTCTTCTGGTCGTAATCGTAAAACGCTGTCGAGCGCGCCGGGCGTACGATCGGCTGGCCGTAGATCGGGGTGATCACGTTGGTGGTCAGGCCGTCACCGAAGATCGAGGTGTAGTTGGTGTTGCTGCGCTGGTGATCAAGGCCCAGCAGCAGGGTGTGGCGGATGTCGCCCGTGGCGAAGTCGGCCTGGAAGTTGTTGTCCACGGCGAACTGGCTGATATCTTCTTCGACGCTGGTGCTGGTGCGCCCGACATTGCCTTGATCATCCACTTCGGTGAATGGGTACGACCCCGGCGTCAGCGACTGGAACGACAGATCCGACTTGGTGTAACGCAGGTTTTGCTTGAACTGCCAGACATCGTTCAGACGATTTTCGAAGGCGTAGCCCAGCGCGTAGTAGGTGCGATCGTAATATTCCCAGTCCGGATCACCCAGATTCTTGTGGTGGGAAATATCACCGAACGGTGACTTGATCTTGGTGCCCTGCACCGGCAGGAACTGGCTGGTGATACCGGTATCGTCGCGGGTGAACTGGCTCAGCAGGGTGAGCTTGGTGTCGTCGTCGATGTTCCAGGTCAGGCTCGGCGCGATGTTGTAGCGCTTGTTGTCGACGTGATCGACCTGCGTGCCGCTGTCGCGCACCACACCGCTGAGGCCATAGAGAAACTGGCCGGCATCGTCGATCTTGCCGGTGCTGGCGAAGTTGATCTGGCGGTGGTTGTCGCTGCCGTATTGCAGCTGGATTTCGTTGCTGGCTTCAGCGCTTGGGCGACGGCTGACCATGTCGAGCAGGCCGCCCGGTGGGGTCTGGCCGTAAACCGAGGAGGCCGGGCCGCGCAGCAGGGCGAGGCGGTCGAGGTTCCAGGTTTCCTGTTTCGGGTTGGCGTACACGCCTTTCGGCAGCGGCAGGCCGTCGAGGAACTGGGTCGGTTCGAAACCGCGCACACGCAGCCAGTCGGCGCGGGTGTCGCTGCCGTAGCTGCTGGCGGTGATGCCCGGCATGTAGCGCACGGCGTCGTCGAGGCTGTGCACGCTGCGGTCGTCCATTTGCTGGCGAGTCGCGACGGAGATTGATCGCGGTGCTTCGACCAATGCGGTGTCGGTCTTGGTGCCGGCGGCGGTGCGGGTGGCGGTGTAGCCTTCGACCGGGCCCCAGGCGCTTTCGAAGTTTTCCACGCCGATGACGGAAGTTTCCGGCAGGGCCAGCGTTCCTTCAGGCACGGCGACCAAGGTGTAAGTGCCGGTATTGCTTTGTTCCAGTTGCAGACCGGTGCCACGCAGGGCCGCACGCAGAGCGCCAGCCGCGTCGTACTGGCCGTTGACCGGTGCTGAGGTCTTGCCTGCCGCCAGCGACGGATTGAGCGAAAGCGCGATGCCACCCTGGCTGGCGATCTGATTCAGCGTGGTCGACAGTGGTGCCGCCGGCAGATTGTAGGCGCGCACGCTGGACGCTTGTTCAGCGGCAAGCAACGGACTGCTGATCAGCGGCGCGCTGAGCGCGATGGCGACGGCCAGCAGACTGGGGCGCAACAAGGTGTCTAGCGAACGGGACATACGGCGGCTCCTGAATGGAAATATTTCTCAATTGCCTGTGTGCCGGATGAAAAGCAGAAAGTGATAGGGCTGGATGAAAATAATTTCGATTAACTGGAAATGGGGCTGCTGATTCGCCTGGCAACCTGAGTTCTACGGAGCTGCATGTGGCCTCATCGCTGGCAAGCCAGCTCCCACAGGTTTCAGTGCTGTTCACAAAATTGATGCTCACCGCAGATCCCTGTGGGAGCTGGCTTGCCAGCGATGGCGGCCGCTCAGACACCGCATTACTCAGGCTTGATATCAGCCTTCGCGACAGTGACCCAATACGGCGTATGCCGCTCGATCTGCACCGGCAGGGTCGGCAGCAATGCACTCAAGGCTTTATCGGTGTCATGCAGCGGGAAGCTACCGGTAATCCGCAAGTCCGCCACTTCCGGCGCCACGCCCAGATGCCCGCGACGATAACGCCCCAGTTCATGCACCAGATCGCTCAGGCGTGCGTTATCCACCACCAGCATGCCGCGGGTCCATGCGTCGGCGCCGGGATTGAGCGCGACGATCGAACCCAATCCATCACTGCGCAGCAGCACTTGCTGGCCTTCATGGAGGATTTGCTCTTCTGGATTTGCTTGCCCGTGGGCGGCCACGGCCGACTGCAACACGCTCAGACGTGTGCCTTCGTCTTCACGCTTGACCAGGAACCGCGTACCCAAGGCACGCATGCTGCCTTCGCGGGTTTCGACGATAAAGGGTCGCGCATCGCCATGCCCGGTCTCGACGAGAATTTCGCCTTCCTGAAGGACGATCAACCGGCGCTTGTCATCGAACCGCACATCCACCGCACTGTGGGTGTTCAGATTCAGCACGGTGCCGTCAGCCAGACGCACAGTGCGCTGCTCACCGGTCGCGGTGCGCTGATCGGCGAGCCAGTAGTCCAGCGGCAGAAATCGTTCGCTGGCGAACAGCCCCACACCGACCAGCACCACAACGCTGGCCAGCCCACTGCCAAGCTTGCGTACCCGTCGGCGAATGCCCTCGCGCGACTGCAGCAAGGCACTGCGGGCCGGACCTTTGGCCACGCTGAAACGCTGATCGAGCATGCCCAGTTGCCGCCATGCGCGGGCGTGTTCTTCATGGGCCGCATGCCATTTGGCGAATTCCTCGCGCTCCAGCGGGCTGCTCGAATCGAGGGTCAGTTGCCAGGCAATCGCCGCGTCCAGCACATGCGCCGGCACCGGTCTGGAACTGGCCAGACTCACGTCGGCTCACCGTACAGGGCGATGTAGCACTGACGAATGCCTTGCGCCAGATACTGGCGCACGCGCGGCACCGAGACGCTGAGCTTGTCGGCAATCTCGGCATGGCTGAGGCCATCGAGGCGGTTATAAAGGAATGCGGCGCGGGCCTTGGTCGACAGCTTGCCGAGCAAGCGGTCGATGGCCTTGAGGTCGTCGAGGATCATTTGCTGTTCTTCCACCGAAGGTTGTTCGCCTTCGGGGATCAGCATCAGTTCGGTGAGGTAGGCCTGTTCCAGCGCGGCGCGGCGGAAGTAGTCGAACAACAAGCCTTTGGCGATCGCCACCAGAAAGGCGCGCGGCTCGCGAGGTGTCAGCATGTCGTTGCGACCGAGCAGACGGACGAAGGTGTCCTGGCTCAGGTCCTCGGCGCGCTGCGGACACGCCACATTGCGTCGCAACCATGCCAGCAGCCAGCCGCGATGGTCACGATACATCGCACCGACGAGCTCACTGTTAGGGCTTGGGACTGACGACACCGGACATCACCGATTGGGAAATGTTAACTAACGCGAATTGTTCGCGATTGTGGCAGAGGTGGGAATGGTTAGCAATTGGCCACTGGTCAGGTGGGCGGTTAAAGGCAGGCCCTCACCCTAGCCCTCTCCCGGGGGGAGAGGGGACCGATCGGGGGATATTCTGGAGGTACACCGACCTGAGCGATCTTCAGTGAATCCATAATCGACCCGTTTTCTCAGGTCGATGAAGAGCCCGAGACACCTCGGTCGGCTCCCTCTCCCTCGGGGCGGTCCGACGTTTCGGGAGGGCTGGGCGGGCGGCGTTCCGATGAGGGGCTTTTGATTTAAAACGAAGGCGCCTGCTGCCGCCGCTTCCACTGACTCAACCGCTGCTGCAAATTCAACGGACTATGAATCTGCTGCCCCCGCGCCCGGCTGAACAGAATCAACGCCAGCTCCGCCGTCGCCAACGCATCGGCACTCGCGTTATGCCGCTCGAACACCTCGAGCTTGAACCAGTCGATCCACTCATCCAGCCCGGCCTCACGAATATTCGCTTGCGGACACACCAGCGGTGCAATGTCGGCGACATCCAGAAACACCTGCTGCAACTTGTGCCCCAGGTGCTCCTTCAACGCGCGGCCGAGCATGTGCTGATCAAACGGGGCATGAAACGCCAATACCGGACTGTCACCGATAAATTCCATGAGTTCCAACAACGCCTCGGCCGGTTCACTGCCCGCCGCAATCGCATTCGGCCCCAACCCGTGAATCAACACGCTGGGACTGAGCTTCAGCTCGCGACATTGCAGCGTGCGTTCGAATTGCTGACTGAAATCGATCGCGCCGTCCTCGATCACCACCGCGCCAATCGACAGCACGCGATCCTTGTTCAGGTTGAGTCCGGTGGTTTCCAGATCCAGCACCACCCAGCGCTGTTCGCGCAACGTGCATTCGCGCAGTTCGCTAATCGTCGGCAGCTGCGCCAGACGCTGCTGAAAATCCACCGGCACCACCGGACTGGCCGGGCGCAGCCATGAAAACAGGCTCATAGCTGATACCGCAACGTCAGGCTGCTTTGCAGGCGCTGGGCCTGGCGCAGGGATTCACGCAGGATGCGCCGGTCGAGATGATTGAGGCTGTCGGGATCGACGCGGTTGGAGTAGGGCAGATTTTCCCGTGTCTGCAACTGATGCTGTTGCATGCGCGTTTGCTGAATGAAGTGATAGGCCTCTTCATACGCCGCGCCATCCAGGCGCTCGATGACTTCTTTCTCGACCAACTGGCGAAAGCGTTCGAGGGTGTTGTTGGCGTCGACGCCGTTGGCCAGTGCGAGCAGTCGCGCGCCATCCACGAACGGCGTCAGCCCCTGCACCTTGAGATCCAGCGTGGCTTTCTCACCATTCTTGCGCGCCAACACGAACTCGCGGAAACGTCCCACCGGTGGGCGATTGCGCAAGGCGTTCTCGGCCATCATGCGCTGGAACAAACGGTTGTCGCCGACCTGATCAAGAATGCCCCGGCGCAGTTGTTCACAGCCTTGCTCATCGCCCCAGACCACGCGCAGATCGAAGTAGATGCTTGAACCGAGCAGATTCTCCGGCGTCGCCTCACGAATAAAAGCCGCAAAGCGCCGGGCCCATTCCGCTCGCGACAGGCACAGCTCGGGGTTGCCGGCCATGATGTTGCCCTTGCACAGAGTAAAGCCGCACAGCGCCAGACTCTGGTTGATCTGCTGGGCCAGCGGCAGCAGCTTGCCGCGAATCTCCGCCGCATGGGCGGCATCGCGGGCGTCAAACAGAATGCCGTTGTCCTGATCGGTGTGCAGCGTCTGCTCACGGCGGCCTTCGCTGCCGAAGCACAGCCAACTGAACGGCACACCGGGGTCGCCTTTTTCCGCGAGGGTCAGTTCGATGACGCGGCACACGGTGTGGTCGTTGAGCAGGGTGATGATGTGGGTGATCTGCGTCGAAGAAGCACCGTGAGCGAGCATGCGTTCGACCAGTTGGCCGATCTCACCACGAAGGCTCACCAGTTGTTCGACGCGCTGGGCGCTGCGGATGGTCCGCGCCAGATGCACCAGATCGACCCGTTGCAGGGAAAACAGATCACGCTCGGAGACCACGCCACACAAACGCTGATCCTTGACCAGACAGACGTGGGCGATATGCCGTTCGGTCATGGCAATCGCCGCGTCGAACGCGCTGTGATCCGGTGAAAGATAAAAGGGCGAAGGCGTCATGTGGCGCTCGATGGCTTCACTGAAATCACCGACCCCCGCAGCCACGACATGGCGTAGATCGCGCAGGGTGAAAATCCCCAGCGGTGCCTTGTGCTCATCCACGACGACGATGCTGCCGACCTGCTGCTCGTGCATCAGCTTCACCGCTTCGCGTAGTGGCGTGTCGGGGCTGCAGGTCACCGGATGACGCATCGCCAGTTCGCCCAGGCGGGTGTTCAGCGAGTACTGCGTGCCGAGGGTTTCCACGGCTTTCTGCTGCACTTGCTGGTTGACCTGATCGAGCAGGCTGCTGACCCCGCGCAAGGCGAAGTCGCGAAAGGCGTTGGACAGGGCGAACAGCTTGATGAACGCCAGTTTGTTCAGTTGCAGGCAGAAGGTGTCTTCGCCGGCCAGGTGTTCGGTGCGGGTCGCGCGTTCGCCGAGCAACGCGGCCAGCGGAAAACATTCGCCGGTGGTGATCTCGAAGGTGGTTTCGGTGCCGGACTTGGTGATGTGCTGACGTTCGCCGACCACCCGACCTTGCTTGACGATATAGAAGTGTTCAACCGGGCCGTCGGCGGGTTTGATGATGCTTTCGCCCTGGCCGTAGAAACGCAGCTGACATTGCTCCACCAGATAAGCCAGGTGGGCGTGTTCCATCTGATTGAAGGGCGGGAAGCGCTGGAGGAATTGCAGGGTGCCCTGAATGTTCTGCAATACCGCGGTTTTCCCTGCCTGGGTGAAGGCGTCCGCTTTACTCATAACCATTACCGCAGTCTTTTTTGAATTGTTGTTGTCGGATCGTTCTGGCCATGGTCGACCCCTGCGGGCAGGGTGCCCATTGGACGTAAGTCTAGGTTTGAGCTGCCGTTGGGCACATTTAGGAAGAGCCCTACAAAAACAGTCGGAAATTCGCCCGCCAGCCTCTTGGAAAAAAATCCGACGAAGTGCACATTGAAGCTCTGCTTAGCGATGTCTGACGACTGTGCCAGGTGATTGATTTGAAAACGTAGAGAACGCCATGTCCGACCACGATATTTTGAGCGACGCCGAGCGTGAAGCGCTCAGCGCTGTAATGCTCGAACCCGATTTGCCGCCGCAGCGTGTACTGATCGTCGATGACGACAAGGACGCCCGGGAGCTGTTGTCGGAGATTCTCGCGTTGGACGGTATTCGTTGCATGACTGCAGCCAGTGGTGAAACGGCGCTGAAGATGCTTGAAGAAAAGCCTTCGATCGGGCTGGTCATCACCGATCTGCGCATGGGCCATGTCGGTGGACTTGAGCTTATTCGGCAAGTGCGTGAGTCGGTGCGGGCGGCGCTGCCGATCATCATTGTGTCCGGCGATGCCGATGTGAAGGACGCGATTGCGGCGATGCATTTGAGCGTGGTGGATTTTTTGCTCAAGCCGATTGATACGGGCAAATTGTTGGCGTTGGTGAAGCATGAATTGGGGATCGAACCTTAAGAGCCCCTCACCCTAACCCTCTCCCGGAGGGAGAGGGGACTGACCGAGGTGGATGTGCGAGGTCCACCGACTTGAAATTCCTAAGTCGAACTCCGGTTTTGAAAAGCACCAATATCTGCCCCCTTGCTCCTCAACCTTTGGCAATTCCTGAGCCGAGCTCAGATTTTGAAAAGCATAAAGATCGGCCCCCTTTCCCCTCTACCCTGGCAATTCCTGAGCCGAGCTCAGATTTTGAAAAGCATATAAATCTGCTCCCTTTCCCCCTCTACCCCTTGGGGGAGAGGGCTGGGGTGAGGGGGATGGATCTCAAGCCCACCACAAAAATCCAATCCACAGCACAAACAAAAAAGCCCTGATCTTTCGATCAGGGCTTTTTCATGTCCGGCATTCAGCGCAAGTTACAGGCCATTAGCAGCCTTGAACTCGCGACGACGACGGTGCAATACCGGCTCGGTATAACCGTTCGGCTGTTTGGTGCCTTCGATCACCAGTTCGACCGCCGCCTGGAAGGCGATGTTGCTGTCGAAGTTCGGGGCCAGCGGACGGTACAGCGGATCGTTGGCGTTTTGACGATCCACCACCGGCGCCATGCGCTTGAGGCTTTCCATCACTTGCGCTTCGGTAACCACGCCATGGCGCAGCCAGTTGGCGATGTGCTGGCTGGAGATACGCAGCGTGGCACGGTCTTCCATCAGGCCGACGTCATTGATGTCCGGCACTTTCGAACAGCCAACACCCTGGTCGATCCAGCGCACCACGTAACCGAGAATGCCTTGGGCGTTGTTGTCCAGTTCGTTCTTGATCTGCTCCGGGGTCCAGTTCGGGTTGACCGCCAGCGGGATGGTCAGGATGTCGTCGACCGAAGCGCGAGCACGTTTGGCCAGTTCGGCCTGACGGGCGAACACGTCGACCTTGTGGTAGTGCAGCGCGTGCAGCGCAGCAGCGGTCGGCGATGGAACCCAAGCGGTGTTGGCGCCGGCCAGCGGGTGAGCGATTTTCTGCTCAAGCATCGCCGCCATCAGGTCGGGCATGGCCCACATGCCTTTACCGATTTGCGCGCGACCTTGCAGGCCGGTGCTCAGACCGATATCGACGTTCCAGTTTTCGTACGCGCCGATCCACTTCTCAGCCTTCATGTCAGCCTTGCGCACCACCGGGCCGGCTTCCATGGAGGTGTGGATTTCGTCGCCGGTGCGGTCGAGGAAACCGGTGTTGATGAACACCACGCGCTCGCTGGCCGCCTTGATGCAGGCCTTGAGGTTGACCGTGGTACGGCGCTCCTCGTCCATGATCCCGACTTTCAGGGTATTGCGCGTAAGGCCCAACACGTCTTCGATGCGACCGAACAGCTCGTTGGTGAACGCCGCTTCTTCCGGGCCGTGCATCTTCGGTTTAACGATGTAGACCGAACCGGTGCGGGTGTTGCGACGCGAGGTGTTGCCGTTGAGGTTGTGCATCGCCGCGAGGCAAGTGACCAGACCGTCAAGGATGCCTTCCGGCACTTCGTTACCGTCTTTGTCGAGGATCGCGTCGATGGTCATCAGGTGGCCGACGTTGCGCACGAACAGCAGCGAACGACCGTGCAACGTCACTTCACCGCCATTCGGCGCGGCGTAGGTGCGATCCGGGTTCATGGTGCGGGTGAAGGTCTGACCGCCCTTGGACACCGATTCCGCCAGGTCGCCCTTCATCAGGCCGAGCCAGTTGCGGTAGATCACCACTTTGTCGTCAGCATCGACGGCGGCGACGGAGTCTTCGCAATCCATGATGGTGGTCAGGGCCGCTTCCATCAGGATGTCTTTGACGCCGGCAGCGTCGGTCTGGCCAACCGGGGTGGTGGCATCGACCTGGATTTCGAAGTGCAGACCGTTGTGTTTCAGCAGAATGGCGATTGGCGCGTTGGCGTCGCCCTGGAAACCGATCAGTTGTGCATCGTCGCGCAGGCCAGTGTTGCTGCCGCCCTTGAGGGTGACCACCAGTCTGTCGTCGGCGATTTTGTAGCCGGTCGAATCAACGTGGGAGCCAGCAGCCAATGGCGCGGCTTCGTCGAGGAACGCACGGGCGAAGGCGATGACTTTGTCGCCACGCACCTTGTTGTAGCCTTTGCCTTTTTCCGCGCCACCGTCTTCGCTGATCGCGTCGGTGCCGTAAAGGGCGTCGTACAGCGAACCCCAGCGGGCGTTCGAGGCATTGAGAGCAAAGCGAGCGTTCATCACCGGCACAACAAGTTGCGGGCCGGCGGTACGGGCGATTTCATCATCGACGTTTTGCGTCGTTGCCTGGAAATCAGCCGCTTCTGGCAGCAGATAACCGATTTCTTGCAGGAAGGCTTTATAGGCCACGGCATCGTGCGCCTGACCGTTGCGTTCCTGGTGCCAGGCATCAATGCGAGCCTGGAAGTCATCGCGTTTGGCGAGTAGGGCTTTGTTCTTCGGTGCCAGGTCGTGAATGACCTTGTCGGCACCTTCCCAGAATTTTTCGGCGGTGAGGCCGGTACCGGGAATGGCTTCGTTGTTCACGAAGTCGAACAGGACTTTGGCGACCTGCAGGCCACCGACTTGAACGTGTTCAGTCATTGCTTGCCTCACTCTGCTCAGCTATTTCGCTTTTCAGCTCTTCAATTTTGACAATGAAGCCTCTGGCCATTTAAACCACAAACCTGCCGACCAGTACATGCCATTGCTGGCGGCTGGGCTGGGACCAATCAACGGCTTGGGGCCTTGCTGACGGGGCTTTCAGGGTTGCGAACAGGCCTTGGGCAGACATCGATTCAGCGTTATGTAGTGCGCGCTGCGGCATACTACATGATGAGTTGCGCTTGTGAAAATCAGACTAATTACGTCGTTCTGCGACCTCATGTCGCATTGCGGTCACATCGCGGAACGGGATGTTCTCAAAAAACAGATGGATTGTTCCAGCTAAATATAAAAAGTTGTACACATAAATAGTAATTGGCTGCTATGGCACCTGTTTGTGTGGGAGCGAGCCTGCTCGCGAAAGCGTCGGTCGCCTCAACGCAAAATCGACCCTTGCCTATACTTCCCCTTCTACAACAAAAGTCATGACAAGAGGGCTGCGCCATGGACCATCTCGTACTCACCGTATTTGCCCCGGACAAGCCCGGGCAGGTCGAGCGCATCGCCCAATGCATCGCTGAACACGGCGGTAACTGGCTGGAAAGTCGTATGTCGCGGATGGCCGGGCAGTTTGCCGGGATTCTGCGGGTCGGCGTGCCGGCGGAGGCTTACGATGAATTAGTCGATGCCTTACAAGCGCTGTCCACTCATGGCATCCGCGTGCTGATCGCCGAAAGCGGTATCGAGCAGTCCTGCACCTGGAAACCGATTGCCATGGAATTGGTGGGTAACGATCGGCCGGGGATCGTGCGCGACATCACACGGCTGTTGAGCGAGCAGGGCGTCAACCTTGAGCGGCTGCTAACCGAAGTGCGCCCAGCGCCGATGAGCAGTGAGCCGCTGTTCCATGCCGAGGCGATTCTTGCAGTGCCACTGACCTTGTCCCTCGATGTCTTGCAGTCGCGTCTGGAAACCCTGGCCGACGATCTGATGGTGGAACTGGTGTTACGCACAGACGTTTAAGCGCCGATCAGGTTATCCAGTTTAAACGTGCACCTGCCTGTGGATAACCTGTAGAGACAGCCGGCAACGCCACGTCCGCCGTGGCTTTGCTGCAGGTGATCAAAAAACCGCCAACATTCAGTGACTTGCACACAAACGGCGGGGATCACGCTGTGGATAACCTTGGGAAGGAACGATGTAGGCCACGAGAACCGTGGCCTGTGAAGGTTTGTGCGTTTTTTGATCAGCTGCGCCGACGCAAACTGATCACCGCATCGACGCTGTAAACGGCCAGACCGGCCCAGATGAAGATAAACGCGACTAACGTGCTCGACGACAAGTGCTCACCGAACAGCAACACTGCTTGCAACAGCACCAGAGTCGGCGCCAGGTATTGCAGGAAGCCGATCGTGGTGTAGGGCAAGTGGCGGGTGGCGGCGTTGAAGCACACCAGCGGCACCAATGTTACCGGCCCGGCCGCCACCAGCCACCAGGCTTGGGAAGTGGTCCAGAACTCCGGTTGAGCGCTGGTCGCGGTCTGGTTGAAGAGCAGCCAGGCAATCGCGATCGGCACCAGCATCCAGGTTTCCACCACCAGCCCCGGCAATGCCTTGACCGGTGCCTGTTTGCGGATCAGACCGTAGAAGCCGAACGTCAGCGCCAGCACCAGTGACACCCACGGCAGACTACCGACCTGCCACACCTGTTGCGCTACACCAACCGCCGCCAGGCCGACCGCGATCCACTGCATCCGCCGCAAGCGTTCGCCAAGAATCAACATCCCCAGCAGCACGTTGACCAACGGGTTGATGTAGTAACCGAGGCTCGCTTCCAGCATGCGCCCGTTGTTCACCGACCACACGTAAGTCAGCCAGTTGGCCGCAATCAACGTCCCGCTCAACGCCAGAATCGCCAGACGTTTGGGGTTATCGAGCAATTCGCGCAACCAGCCCGGGTGTTTCCACACCATCAGCAACAGCGCGCCAAACAGCGCCGACCACAGCACCCGGTGGATGATGATCTCGACCGCCGGCACTTCGGCAATGGCTTTGAAGTAGATCGGGAACAGGCCCCAGATGATGTAGGCACTCAGGCCCAGAATGTACCCGCGACGCGGGTTGGCGGCTTGCATGCAGAATCCTTGCTCAGGCAGCTGACAAAGGAGGGATTGTAAGGAGATTTGTCGGCGAGTGCCGTAGCGCAATGGTCGGGAAATTGTGAACACCGAACAATTGTGGGAGCGAGCCTGCTCGCGAGGCGTCGCTTCAGTCGACATCAGTGTTGAATGTCAGTCCGTATTCGCGAGCAGGCTCGCTCCCACAAGGATATTGGTGAATCAGAAGAGTTTCAGTGGCTCTTCATTAAGCGCCGACAGTTGCTCACGCAACGCCAACACCTGATCACCCCAATACCGCTCGGTGCCGAACCAAGGAAAACTGTGCGGGAACGCCGGGTCATCCCAACGCCGGGCCAGCCAGGCGCTGTAGTGCATCAGGCGCAAGGCGCGCAGCGGTTCGATCAGCGCCAGTTCGCGCGGGTCGAAGTCGTGAAATTCGTTGTAGCCGTCCATCAATTCCGACAGTTGTCCGAGGCATTCCTGACGATCACCGGCGAGCATCATCCAGATGTCCTGCACCGCCGGGCCCATCCTGCAGTCGTCGAGGTCGACGATGTGGAACATCTCGTCGCGGCACATCATGTTGCCGGGGTGGCAATCGCCGTGCATGCGGATGTTCTGGTGCGGCGTGTTGGCGTAGGCATCTTCCACGCGCTTGAGCAGGTCGCGGGCGACGGACTCGTAGGCCGGCAGCAGGCTTTTCGGAATGAAATTGCCTTCGAGCAAGGTGTTCAGCGAGGCGTGGCCGAAGTTCTGCACGGCGAGGGCTTCACGGTGTTCGAACGGTTTGGTCGCGCCGACCGCGTGAATCCGCCCAAGCAACTGACCGAGGCGGTACAACTGATCAAGATTGCCCGGCTCCGGCGCCCGACCGCCGCGACGCGGGAACAGCGTGAAGCGGAAACCGGCATGTTCGTGCAGGGTTTCGCCGTTGTGGATCAGCGGCGCCACCACCGGGATTTCGACGTCAGCCAGTTCGAAGGTGAACTTGTGCTCTTCGAGGATGGCTTCGTTGGTCCAGCGCTGCGGGCGGTAGAACTTGGCGATCAGCGGTTCGGAGTCTTCGATGCCGACCTGATAGACACGGTTTTCGTAGCTGTTGAGCGCCAGAATGCGCGCATCACTGAGGAAGCCGATGCTTTCAACGGCATCGAGGACGAGGTCGGGGGTGAGGGTTTCAAACGGGTGGGCCATGCTGACTCCTGCGCGCAGCAGGCTGCCGCGTCCGGCCCAGCATGGTAGCGCAGATGGCAGCGGGGGAGGTGGTTGGTGTCTGTGCTGACGCCATCGCTGGCAAGCCAGCTCCCACATTAGAAATGCGTTTCCCTGTGGGAGCTGGCTTGCCAGCGATGAGGCCATATCAGGCGCCGACGATTCCACCGTCCTCACGGGTAATCGCCATCACCGACGACCGCGGCTTGCCATTCGGCAAATGCTCAGGGAACGTCGACCCACCGTTCTCCCCCGGATGCTGAATCCCGACAAACAGGGTTTTCTGATCCGGCGAGAAGCTGATCCCCGTCACCTCACAGCCAATCGGCCCGACCATGAACCGGCGAATCTCACCGGTCTTCGGATCGGCGCAGAGCATCTGGTTGTTGCCCATCCCGGCAAAGTCCCCGGCATTGCTCGAGTCACCATCGGTGAGAATCCACAAGCGTCCGGCCTTGTCGAAGCCCAAACCATCCGGGCTGTTGAACATGTTCTGCGGGGTGATGTTCTTCGACCCGCCCTTCGGCGTCCCGGCATGCACGCCCGGATTACCGGCGACCACAAACAGATCCCAGGCAAACGTCTTCGCCGCGTGATCGTCGCGGTCGGTGCGCCAGCGCAGGATCTGCCCGTAGACGTTCTTCTCGCGCGGGTTCGGCCCGCCCACCGGCTGGCCGTCTTCGCCACGCTTGGCGTTGTTGGTCAGAGTGCAGTAAACCTGGCCGTCCTTCGGACTGACGACGATCCATTCCGGACGGTCCATGCGCGTTGCGCCGACGACACTGGCGGCGAGGCGTGCGTGGATCAGCACTTCGGCCTGATCGGCGAAACCGCTGCTGGCGTCGATGCCGTTCTTGCCGTGGGTCAGCTCGATCCACTGGCCCTGGCCTTTCGGGTGATCGGGGTTGCCGTCGCCGGCATCGAACCTGGCCACGTACAAGGTGCCGTGATCGAGGATGTCGCGGTTGGCCTTGGCGTTGCGGTGGTTGATGCGGTCGCGGCTGACGAATTTGTAGATGAATTCGCCACGCTCGTCGTCGCCCATGTACACCACGGCGCGGCCGTCGTCGGTCTCGGCCAGTGCGGCGTTCTCATGCTTGAAGCGGCCCAGCGCGGTGCGTTTGACCGGGGTCGATTGCGGATCGAACGGATCGATCTCGACAACCCAGCCATGACGGTTGAGTTCGTTGGGGTTTTTCGCCATGTCGAAGCGCGGATCGTACGGATGCCAGTTGATTTCGCGGCTGGCGACCGAGACACCGTAGCGCTTTTGCGCCGGGTCGAATTGCTGCTGGGCATTGCTGCTGCCGAAGCAGTCGGTGAAGTTTTCTTCGCAGGTCAGGTAAGTGCCCCACGGGGTTTTACCGTTGGCGCAGTTCTGGAACGTGCCGAGGACTTTTTTACCGTGCTTGTCGGCAGCGGTCTTCATCAGATCGTGACCGGCCGCCGGGCCGCTGATGCGCAGTGGCGAGTTGCCGTGAATGCGGCGGTTGTAGCGCGAACCCTGAACGAACTGCCATTGACCGTTTTTGCGCTGCACTTCAATCACCGAAACGCCTTCGCAGGCCAGCGCCTTGCGCACGTCTTCGGCCGATTGCGGCATGCCGCCGTGCGGGTAGAGGTAGCGGTAGTTGGTGTATTCGTTGTTGATCGCCATCAACGCGCGGTTGCGGTCGTCGGGGAAGGCGAACAGGCTCATGCCGTCGTTGTTGTCGCCGAACTGCACTTCCTGTGCGGCGGCGGTGCCGTTGCCGCTCGGGTCGAAGGCCGGGCCGTTTTTCTGCAGCGGCTGACCCCAACTGATCAGCACTGACGACTTGTAGCCTTTGGGCAAGCTGATCACGTCAGTGGTCGCCGCTGGAATACTCTCGAAACCGAGCAGACGGCTGTTGCCAGCGCTGACGCCGGTAGCCAGTGCGCTACGGCTCAACAGACTGCCACCGAGGAACATCGCCGCGCCGCACAGCGCACCGGCGCCGATGAAACCACGACGGCTGAGGCCGACCATCTTTTCCAGATCAGTGGATTGGTTTTCTTCTAATAGGCTCACATCAGGCTCCCTGCTTGGTTTTGGCAGCTACCTTAATGAGCGTCGATGACGCTTTCGTTGCAGCGCCTGACTACAGCGGCGTGCCGATCAGCACATTGGACGGCGAAAACTGCACCTGCACCGGTTGTTCGACCGTCAGCCCGCGCGTGCGCAAATCGAGCGGCTCAGCCAGTGCGCAGAGGGTATGGCCGTTGGGCAGGGTGATCCGCACTTCGCTCGGGCCGTCTTCGGCGTCGAGAATCGCTTCGATGGTGCCTTCGAGAAGATTGTGACCAGACGTTGCAGATTGCTCGTTGCTCAGCAATTCCAGCCAGCCGGCCTTGATCAACGCGACCACTTCGGTGCCGGCCTGCAGCTCCAAATGCACGGTGCTGTCGTGGGTGATCTGCGCGTCGAGGCACAGGCCCTCGGCCAGTTCGAGACGGATCAGGTCATTGCGGCCCTGCGCTTCGATCGCCACGACTTTGCCGTGCAACTGATTGCGCGCGCTGGTTCTGAGCATCAAGCGACCGAGCAGATCGAGATCGCTGGCATCTTCCGCCGCTTCCAGCACCTGCGCTTGCAAGGCCTGAAGTTTTTGGTACAGACGCAAAACGCGCTCGCCTTCGCTGGAGAGTTTCGCGCCGCCGCCGCCCTTGCCACCGACGGCGCGCTCGACCAGCGGTTTTTGCGCGAGGTTGTTCAGCTCATCAATGGCGTCCCACGCCGCTTTGTAACTCAGGCCAGCACTTTTCGCCGCGCGGGTGATCGAGCCCTGTTCGGCGATATGTTGCAGCAGGGCGATGCGCTGCGGACGGCGGACGATGTGCTGGGACAACAGGGAAGGCATGGACATGGATAGGGCGCTTTTTTGCTGTGGCGGTGGTGGAGGAAGTTGGCCGCTCGCAACGCGAGAGTCAAGCTTGACGCAGAACCCTGTGGGAGCGAGCTTGCTCGCGAAAGCGGCTTGTCAGTCAACATTGATTTTGAATGTGCTGGCCCCTTCGCGAGCAAGCTCGCTCCCACATGAACATTGCGTTGGCTTCAGCTTCCGGGTTTCGGCGTGCGCGCCAGGCAATAGACATCGACCCGGGCGGCGCCAGCGTTTATCAGCAACCGGGCGAGAGCCTGTGCGGTAGCGCCAGTGGTCAATACGTCGTCAACCAGCGCGAAATGTCGGTCTTTTATCTGCGCATCCGGCATGAGGTTGAAAGCATTACGCAGATTGCGTTTACGCGCCTTGGCGTCGAGGTCCTGCTGTGCGTCGGTCTCCTTGATTCGGCGCAGAACCGTTTCTTCGCACGGCAGATCCAGCGACTGACTCAACCAGCGCGCCAACATCGCGGACTGGTTGAACCCCCGTTGGCGCAGACGTTTACCAGCCAGCGGCACCGGCAACAACACATCAGGCCTGCGCAACCCCTCATCGAAGCGATGTTGCAGGTATTCCCCGAGAACGTCGGCGAGCAGGTGGCCAAACGGCCATTTTGCGTTGTGTTTAAAGCGCGTAATCAAACTGTCGACCGGGAAGCCGTACAGCCACGGCACCACAACCTGTTCGAAGGCTGGCGGCTCTAGCAGGCACTCGCCGCAGGTCAGGCCCGTTGCGAGGAGTGGCAAGGCGCAGTTCTGGCAGTGGTCGCCGAGCCAGGGCAAATCAGTTTCGCAGGCCACACAGATTGGCATTTCTGCTTCTGCCGGCTCATCGCAAAGCAAGCAGGTCTGTACATTATTTAAACAGATGTAAACCTGTCCTTCGTATCGTGGTTGACAGCGCATGACTCTTCCTTAAATATGCCGAACATCCGTGTCGCGCCTGTGGGTATTCCGTTCCCGCAGCCGCCAGCCAAGCATAACCAAGGAACTACCCATGAGCGCGAGCACCACCGCCACCCTGCGTCACGACTGGTCTCTGGCCGAAGTCAGAGCACTCTTCGTACAGCCCTTCAACGATTTGCTGTTCCAGGCGCAAACGGTGCACCGCGCACATTTCAACGCCAACCGCGTTCAAGTGTCGACGCTGCTGTCGATCAAGACCGGCGCCTGCCCGGAAGACTGCAAGTACTGCCCGCAGTCCGGTCACTACAACACCGGCCTTGAAAAAGAAAAGCTGATGGAGGTGCAGAAGGTCCTCGAAGAGGCAGCACGCGCCAAGGCGATCGGTTCGACGCGTTTCTGCATGGGCGCGGCGTGGAAACACCCGTCGGCCAAAGACATGCCCTACGTGCTGAAAATGGTCGAAGGCGTGAAAGCCATGGGCCTGGAAACCTGCATGACCCTGGGTCGTCTCGATCAGGATCAGACCGAAGCGCTGGCCAAAGCCGGCCTCGATTACTACAACCACAACCTCGACACCTCGCCCGAGTTCTACGGCAGCATCATCACCACCCGCACTTACGGCGAGCGTCTGCAAACGCTGGCCTACGTGCGTGAGTCGGGGATGAAGATCTGCTCCGGCGGCATCCTCGGCATGGGTGAGTCGCTGGACGACCGCGCCAATCTGCTGATCCAGTTGGCCAACCTGCCGGAGCATCCGGAATCGGTGCCGATCAACATGCTGGTGAAGGTCGCCGGCACGCCGCTGGAAAACGCCGAGGACGTCGACCCGTTCGACTTTATCCGCATGCTCGCCGTGGCCCGCATCCTGATGCCGCAATCCCACGTGCGCCTGTCTGCCGGCCGCGAAGCGATGAACGAGCAGATGCAGGCGCTCGCATTCTTTGCTGGCGCTAACTCGATTTTCTACGGCGACAAGTTGCTGACCACGGCCAACCCGCAGGCCGATAAGGACATGCAATTGTTTGCGCGTCTGGGCATCCAGCCGGAGGCTCGTGAAGAACATTCCGATGAGGTTCACCAGGCCGCAATCGAACAGGCGCTGGTGGAGCAGAAGAGCAGCGAGCAGTTCTACAACGCCGCCGTCTGATCGCCACACGGATTCCATGTAGGAGCTGCCGAAGGCTGCGATCTTTTGATCTTGTCTTTAAAAACAACATCAAAAGATCGCAGCCTTCGGCAGCTCCTACACAGTCATTTTTCAGATGTGAGGCCTGCATGTCTTTCGATCTCGCCGCACGCCTTGCTGCCCGTCGTGCCGAAAATCTCTATCGCCAGCGACCGTTGCTCGAGTCCCCGCAGGGACCGCAAGTGGTGGTCGACGGCAAACCGCTGCTCGCCTTCTGCAACAACGATTACCTCGGCCTGGCCAATCATCCTCAAGTCATCGAAGCCTGGCGTGCCGGCGCTGAGCGTTGGGGTGTCGGTGGCGGTGCCTCGCATCTGGTAATCGGCCACAGCGGCCCGCATCACGCGCTGGAAGAAGCATTGGCCGACCTCACCGGACGCCCGCGTGCTTTGTTGTTCACCACCGGTTACATGGCCAACCTCGGCGCAGTCACCGCGCTGGTCGGGCAGGGCGATACGGTGCTGGAAGATCGCCTCAATCACGCTTCATTGCTGGATGCCGGATTGTTATCTGGCGCACGTTTCAATCGTTATCTGCACAACGACGCTGATAGCCTGGCCAAACGTCTGGAGAAAGCCACCGGCAATACGCTGGTAGTCACCGACGGTGTGTTCAGCATGGACGGCGATCTCGCTGACCTGCCGGCATTGGCCCGTGAAGCCAAGGCCAAAGGCGCGTGGTTGATGGTCGATGACGCTCACGGTTTCGGGCCGTTGGGTGCCAACGGTGGAGGCATCGTCGAGCACTTCGGTTTGAGTCAGGAGGATGTGCCGGTGCTGGTCGGCACCCTCGGCAAAGCGTTTGGCACGGCGGGGGCATTTGTCGCCGGCAGTGAAGAGTTGATCGAAAGCCTGATCCAGTTCGCCCGGCCGTACATCTACACCACCAGCCAGCCACCGGCGCTGGCGTGCGCGACACTGAAAAGTCTGGAACTGCTGCGCACTGAACACTGGCGCCGTGAGCATCTGCAGACCTTGATTCGCCAGTTCCGCCTGGGCGCCGAGCAGATCGGCCTGGAGTTGATGGACAGCTTTACGCCGATCCAGCCGATCATGATCGGCGATGCCGGGCGCGCCGTGCGGCTGTCGCAGATGCTGCGCGAGCGCGGTTTGATGGTCACCGCAATTCGTCCGCCGACCGTGCCTGCCGGCAGCGCTCGCTTGCGCGTAACCCTGACCGCTGCCCACAGTGAGGCGCAGGTGCAGCTATTGTTAGAGGGACTGGCCGATTGCTTTGCCCAACTGTCGTCGGAGCCAAGCCATGCGTAATCGCCTGATCCTGCTGCCCGGCTGGGGCCTCGGCGTGTCGCCGATGGAGCCTCTGGCCGCAGCATTGCAAGGGCTCGACGAACATCTGAAGGTTGAAATCGAGCCGTTGCCAGAGCTGGACTCCAGCGACCTGCAAGACTGGCTCGATGAACTCGATGAAAGCATTCCTCAAGACGTCTGGCTCGGTGGCTGGTCGCTGGGCGGCATGCTCGCGTCCGAACTGGCGGCGCGCCGTGGCGAGCGTTGCTGCGGTTTGCTGACGCTGGCGAGCAATCCTTCCTTCGTTGCCCATGAACAGTGGCCGAACGCGATGCCTGGCGAGACCTTCGATGCGTTTCTCGCCGGTTGCCAGGCCGATCCCCGGCTGACCCTCAAACGCTTTTCGCTGCTCTGTGCTCAAGGTGCACAAGATGCGCGCGGCTTGTCGCGGTTGATGCTCGGCGGTGCACCGCACACGGCGCCGTCGGCGTTGATGGCGGGCCTGGAATTGCTCGCGCAACTGGACACCCGCGAAGCACTGCAAGCTTTTCGCGGCCCGCAATTTCATCTGTTCGCCGGACAGGACGCTCTGGTTCCGGCGGAAGCGGCGGGGGCGTTGTTCGTCCTGTTGCCGGATATCGAAATTGGCCTGATCGAACAGGCCAGCCATGCCTTTCTTCTGGAAGACCCCCACGGACTGGCGGGCGCTATCCAGGCTTTTCTACACGAGTGCGGTGATGACTGATTTGTCTCTTGTGCTGCCCGGCGGCTTGCCTGACAAACGTCAGGTAGCGGCCTCTTTCTCCCGCGCGGCGGCCAGTTACGACAGCGTCGCCGAGTTGCAACGTGATGTCGGTACACAGTTGATTCAGCGTTTGCCGCAGCAATTCGTGCCGGCGCGTTGGCTGGATCTGGGTTGTGGCACCGGTTATTTCACTCGGGCACTGGCCTCGCGTTTCGCCGAGGGCCACGGTCTGGCGCTGGACATTGCCGAGGGCATGCTCAATCACGCGCGGCCATTGGGCGGTGCCGAGCATTTTATTGCTGGCGATGCGGAGCGGCTGCCACTGCAGGATTCGACCTGCGACCTGATTTTCTCCAGCCTCGCCGTGCAGTGGTGCGCGGACTTCGATGCGGTGCTCAGCGAAGCCTTTCGCGTGCTGAAACCGGGTGGGATTTTTGCGTTTGCTAGTCTTTGTGCAGGGACGCTGTTTGAGTTGCGCGACAGCTGGCGGCAAGTCGACGGGTTGGTGCACGTCAACCGCTTCCGCGAGTTCGCCCGCTATGAGCAGTTATGTGCGGCGAGTGGTTTGCGCACGCTGAGTCTGGAGAATCAGCCTCACGTGCTGCATTACCCTGATGTGCGCAGTCTGACCCACGAATTGAAGGCATTGGGTGCGCACAATCTGAATCCCGGGCGACCCGGTGGTTTGACCGGGCGGGCGCGGATTCTCGGGCTGGTGGAAGCTTACGAGCAGTTCCGTGAGGCGTCGGGATTGCCGGCGACTTATCAGGTGGTCTACGCCGTGTTGGAGAAACCCGTATGAGCGCAGCCTATTTCATTACCGGAACGGATACTGACGTCGGCAAGACCACGGTGGCCGCCGGGCTGCTGCATGCGGCGCGCTCTGCCGGGCTAAGTACCGCGGCGGGCAAACCGGTGGCGTCAGGGTGCGAAGTGACGCCCAAGGGGCTGCGCAATGCCGATGCGTTGGCGCTGTTGGCGGAATGCTCGTTGCCGCTGACTTATCAACAGGTCAATCCCGTGGCGTTCGAGCCTGCGATCGCTCCGCACCTGGCAGCGCGCGAGGCCGGAGTAGCGTTGACCGTGCAATCGCTGCTGGCGCCGATGCGCGAGATTTTGGCGATGAATGCCGATTTCACCCTTATCGAAGGCGCGGGTGGCTGGCGGGTGCCTTTGGCCGATCAGGATAATCTGTCGGATCTGGCGATTGCGCTGAAGCTGCCGGTGATTCTGGTGGTAGGCGTGCGATTGGGGTGCATCAGTCATGCTTTGCTGACGGCCGAGGCGATTGCCCGTGATGGCCTGCAATTGGCTGGATGGGTGGCGAATATCATCGATCCGAAGACTTCGCGGCTGGAAGAAAATCTCGCGACGTTGGCCGAGCGAATTCCGGCGCCGTGCCTGGGGCGCGTGCCTAAACTCAAGGCCTTGAGCGCAGAAGCGGTGGCGGATCATTTGCAACTGGATCTGCTCGACTAAGCTTTTCTCTATGGGCAGGCACTGTGCCATTAGTGTTTTTGACGGGTGTTTTTCTGGCGCCTCTGCTTCAATGGTGTCATTGATCCTTCCCAAGGATGAGAACCGTTATGGAAATCTCCGGTAACACAGCTTTTTATGCAGGTCTGAGTTCGATTCAGAGCGGGCAGAACCGCGTCGATCAGGCCGCCAGCCAGATTGCCAACAACACGATTGAACGTTCAGTCACCAGCCAGTCTTCGGAAGCGCAGGTCGATCGTCTGCGTGGTGTGGATCGCAGTCAGCAAATGGACCTGGGCAGTGACATGGTCCAGATGGCCCAAGGCAAATTTCAAGTGGAACTGGGCGTGAAAGTCGCCAAGGCTTCCGACGAAGTGCTCGGTACCATCATCGATACCTTCGCCTGATTTTTCGCCATCGCATCCTTGAACGCCGCGCCTTGTCGCGGCGTTTTTCGTTGTAAGTCCTTCTCCCTCAACTAATCTTTTATTCAGCGCCCGTGGCTCGTTCGAGCACATGGCGCTTTGCTGTGCCCGGCGTTTGAAAGGTGCGATGACGAACGGCAAAAGATCGACGCTTGACAAGATTTCGGCGTAAACGTATGTTTCAAACAACTGTTTGACCGTCACAACAAATCAACACGGTCGTTCATTCCCGGTTACATCAGCAGAGGTTTATCGCTATGCCTGACTACAAGGCCCCCTTGCGTGATATTCGCTTCGTTCGTGACGAACTGCTCGGCTACGAAGCGCACTATCAGAGCCTTCCGGCTTGCGCAGACGCAACTCCGGACATGGTTGACGCCATTCTCGAAGAAGGCGCCAAGTTTTGTGAGCAGGTACTGGCACCGCTGAACCGCGTGGGCGATCTCGAAGGTTGCACCTGGAGCGAGTCCGGCGTGAAGACCCCGACGGGCTTCAAAGAGGCTTACAAGCAATTCGTCGAAGGCGGCTGGCCAAGCCTGGCGCACGACGTCGAGCACGGCGGCCAAGGTCTGCCGGAGTCGCTGGGTCTGGCCGTGAGCGAAATGGTTGGCGAAGCCAACTGGTCGTGGGGCATGTACCCGGGCCTGTCGCACGGCGCGATGAACACCATCTCCGAGCACGGCACGCCAGAGCAGCAAGAAGCCTATCTGACCAAACTGGTTTCCGGCGAATGGACCGGCACCATGTGCCTGACCGAACCGCACTGCGGCACCGACCTGGGAATGTTGCGCACCAAGGCCGAACCTCAGGCCGATGGTTCCTACAAAGTCTCTGGCACCAAGATCTTCATCTCGGCCGGCGAACACGACATGGCCGACAACATCGTCCACATCGTGCTGGCTCGCCTGCCGGACGCTCCGGCTGGGACCAAAGGCATCTCGCTGTTCATCGTTCCAAAGTTCATGCCCAATGCTGATGGCACCGTCGGTGCACGCAACGCGGTGACCTGCGGTTCGCTGGAACACAAGATGGGTATCCACGGCAACGCCACCTGCGTGATGAACTTCGACGGCGCCACCGGTTACCTGATCGGCCCGGCAAACAAAGGCCTGAACTGCATGTTCACCTTTATGAACACCGCACGTCTGGGCACCGCGCTGCAAGGTCTGGCCCACGCCGAAATCGGTTTCCAGGGCGGCTTGAAATACGCTCGCGATCGTCTGCAAATGCGCTCCCTGACTGGCCCGAAAGCGCCGGACAAAGCCGCTGACCCGATCATCGTGCACCCAGATGTACGCCGCATGCTGTTGACCATGAAGGCGTTCGCCGAAGGCAACCGTGCGATGGTGTACTTCACCGCCAAACAGGTCGATATCGTCAAATACGGTGTCGATGAAGAAGAGAAAAAGAAAGCCGACGCACTGCTGGCCTTCATGACCCCTATCGCCAAAGCGTTCATGACCGAAGTCGGTTTCGAATCCGCCAACCACGGCGTACAGATCTACGGCGGCCACGGCTTCATCGCTGAGTGGGGCATGGAGCAGAACGTTCGCGACAGCCGTATTTCGATGCTGTACGAAGGCACCACCGGTATCCAGGCCCTCGACCTGCTGGGCCGTAAAGTGCTGATGACTCAAGGCGAAGCTCTGAAAGGCTTCACCAAGATCGTCCACAAGTTCTGCCAGAACAACGAAGGCAACGAAGCCGTTGCAGAGTTCGTCGCACCGCTGGCGGCAATCAACAAGGAATGGGGCGAGCTGACCATGAAGGTTGGTATGGCCGCCATGAAAGATCGCGAAGAAGTCGGCGCGGCCTCCGTGGACTACCTGATGTACTCCGGTTATGCCTGCCTGGCGTACTTCTGGGCTGACATGGCTCGTGTAGCAGCCGAGAAGCTGGCAGAAGGCACCGGCGACGCAGCGTTCTACACCGCCAAGCTGCAAACCGCGCGCTTCTACTTCCAGCGCATCCTGCCGCGTACCCGTACGCACGTGGCCACCATGCTGTCGGGCGCCAACAACCTGATGGACATGAAAGAAGAAGACTTCGCACTGGGCTACTAAGCCTTAACGCGGTCTTTTGAAAAACCGCTGCTCCTTCGGGGCAGCGGTTTTTTTTTGCGTTGAATTTGTCCCCAATTCTGGGGGGGAATCCCCAGCAGAAACGGTAAGCAGGCAGCGCGCAGCCCTCGCGTTTATTGATTCAAAATGTTTCTCCGGAGGATGGCCAATTAATTGCACTGCGCAGATTAACCGGCGCTCACGAGAAATCCTGTGCTGTTCCACGACGCCTCTCGCCCGGCAAAACGCATAACAACAACGTCAGGGTGAAGCACATGAACATCTGCCGACTTGTCTGGTTAGCCTTTGCACTCGCCACTTTCAACACGATGGCCGCTACACCGGCCGAAGTCGATCCGCCCGTACCGGAAGTGCCAAGCCTGCAATCCTTGCGCGGCATGGTGCCGCCCGATCCCTCCGGAACCGAGGGCGGGCGCAAGGTCGACCTGATGACCGACTACGTGCTCAACCGCTCCGCCGCGATCCTGCTGGGCAAGGCGTTGTTCTGGGACATGGAAGTCGGCAGCGATGGCGCCACGGCGTGTGCTTCCTGCCACTACCACGCCGGCGTCGATCATCGCATCACCAACCAGCTCAACCCCGGTCAGGCGCACACCAACGCCAACGTCGCCTCGATCTTCAACAAACCTTTCATTGCGTCCGATATCCCCGGTGATGTGGCGTCCTACGCGACGTTGTCCGGTGGCAAGGGCGGGCCGAATTACACGCTGAAGAAAACCGATTTCCCGACTCATGTGCTGAGCAACCCTTTGGAGCGCAACTCGCCGATTGTTTACTCGAGCGATGACGTGGTCGGCTCCCAAGGCGTATTCGACGCCAACTTCGTCAAACCCAACCAGCCGCGTTTCGACAAATGCACCCAGCAGCCTGACGGCATCTTCCAGGTCGGCGGCATCAATGTGCGTCGCAGCACCGGGCGTAACGCGCCTTCGGTAATCAATGCCGCGTTCAACGTGCGCAATTTCTGGGACGGGCGGGCCAACAACGTGTTCAACGGTTTTTCCCCGTTCGGTAATCGTGATCCGGATGCGGGCATTTACGTGACCAGCGAACGCAACACGGTGGCGACCAAAGTCAAACTTGCACTCAATGACGCGTCTGCCGCTTCGCAAGCCGTGGGCCCACCCGGCAGCGCAGTGGAAATGTCCTGCGGTGGTCGCACCTTCGCCGACATTGGCCGGCGCATGCTTGATCAGTTGATGCTCAAGCAACAACGGATTTCCTCCAGCGATTCCGTGCTCGCCCCCGTATCCGGCGCGCGACGTCCGACCTATCGCGAGCTGATCAAGAACGCCTTCCAGCCGCGCTTGTGGAACGCCACCCAGAATGTGCTCGTCGGCGGCGCGCCGTATACGCAGATGGAGGCCAATTTCCCACTGTTCTTCGGTCTGGCGATTCAGATGTACGAAGCCACGCTGGTCTCCGATCAGGCCCCCATCGATGCTTACCTGCAAGGCGATTCAACCGCGATGAACGCGCAGCAGGTCCAGGGCATGAACCTGTTCCTCGGCAAAGGCAAATGTGTCAGCTGCCATGGCGGCCCGGAGTTGACCAACGCGGCCAGCCGCCTGCTGATGCATCCGCGTGAACGCATCGAACGCATGGTCATGGCCGATAATCTCACCACCCTCTACGACAACGGCTTCTACAACACGGGTGTACGTCCGACTTCCGAAGATCTGGCCCTCGGTGGCTCGGATGCCTGGGGCAACCCATGGTCGTTCAGCCGTCAGTACAACAAGGTGTTGCAGGGCGGCAGCATTCCCGATCCGCTGGACGTTGATGTCTGCACCTTTGAAGCGCCGCTGAGCGCTGCGATTCCGTGCGACGCCACGCTTAAACCCAACGTTGGCTTCCGCGATTCGGTCGATGGTGCTTTTAAAACCCCGACCCTGCGCAACATCGCGCTGACCGGGCCGTACTTCCACAACGGCAGCCGCGCCACGCTTAAACAGGTGATGGAGTTCTACAACCGTGGCGGCGACCGCCGTGGCGAGGACGCCAACAACACCAGCGGCTTCGAGCACCCGGCGGCGAATCAGCACAACACCTCGAACCTCGATCCGGACATGACCAATCTCAACCTGACGCCGGATGAGATCGACGCACTGGTGAAATTCATGGAAGTCGGCCTCACCGATCCGCGCGTGGCTTGGGAGCGCGCACCGTTCGATCATCCGTCGCTGGTTCTTCCGCAGGGCGAGATCGGCGATGAAAACGCCGTGACCCAGCGGCCGGCCAGTCCGAAAGTCACCACCCGGCAAGCGACCGACGCTTTGTTCTCGCTCAAGCCATACGGGGCCGAGGGCCGGAGTTCGGCGGAGGGGCCGTTGTTGCCGTTCTACAACGATCTGTGAGGGATATTTTCAAGCCTGGCCATCAGTGATGGTGGCCAGTACGGCAAATCGGGCAAAAAACTTGGTAAATCGCTCAGATACTCGGGTTTTCTGCCGTTAAAGAGACTGCATGTGATCTGGATCACATTGTGTGTGCTTAACTGGCCACATTGCAGGCACAATGCCATCTCTTTGATATGACGGGTCGGAGCTTTACCCTTGCCGCGTTCTTCCGCTGTACGTTTCAGCCATTTCCTGCCATCACTGCTGTTGTTACTTGCGGGGTTGGCGGCTGCGTACGTCAAAGACCTCAACGTGTTCTTCACTTCTCTGTTCAACGTGCTGCCGACGTTGGTGCTGTTGCTGGGTGGCGCGTATTGCGCGGTTTACCGACGTCAGCGCGAACTGTTTCTGATGCTCACGGTGTACATCGCCTACTTTTTGCTCGATACCCAGACCGACTATTACCGCGACAACGGCAAGGTTCGCGAAGACGCTGCGGTGGTCTTCCACCTCGTCTGTTTGCTGCTGCCGCTGCTGTTTGGCCTTTTCGCGGCGTGGCAGGAACGCACACATCTGTTTCAGGACATGGTTGCGCGTTTCGCCGTGTTGCTGGCCTTTGGCAGCGTGGCATTGGGCCTTGAGCAAAGTTATCCCCAGGCACTGCTGATGTGGCTCTCGGAAATCCGCTGGCCGGCGCTGCACGGCGCGTGGATGAGCTTGATCCAACTGTCCTATCCGGTGTTTATCTCGGCATTCCTGCTGCTCGCCTGGCAATACTGGCGCCACCCGCGCCCGCTGCATGCGGCGCAACTGGTAGGCCTGCTCGGCGTGTTCTGGATGCTGCCGAAAACCTTCATCCTGCCGTTTACCCTGAACATCATGTGCAGTCAGGTGATGTTGATGATCGCCGCCGCCGTTGCGCACGAGGCTTATCAAATGGCCTTCCGCGATGAGCTCACCGGTCTGCCGGGCCGTCGCGCGCTCAATGAACGTATGCAACGCCTCGGTCGCAACTATGTATTGGCGATGAGCGACGTCGATCACTTCAAGAAATTCAACGACACCCATGGCCACGATGTCGGTGACCAGGTGCTGCGTCTGGTGGCCAGCAAACTGTCGAAAATCAGCGGCGGTGGTAGGGCGTATCGCTATGGCGGTGAGGAATTCGCCCTGGTGTTTGCAGGCAAAACCCTTGAGGAGTGCATGCCGCACCTTGAGGTGATCCGCGAGTCGATTGCTTCCTACAACATTCAACTGCGCAATCAGGAAAACCGTCCGCAGGATGATCAGCAAGGTCGTCAGCGCCGGGCCGGTTCCGGTGCCTCCAGCGTTTCGGTCACGGTGAGCATCGGCGTCGCCGAACGAGTGGAGCAGCGCAACCCGGAACAAGTGCTCAAGTCTGCCGACGAGGCGCTCTACGCCGCAAAAGGCGCGGGGCGTAACTGCGTGATGGCGTACGGACAAAACCGTCGCGGAGCGGTGCGCATGGACACGGCCGCAGGTTGAGTGATGACGGCGCATTCAGCGTCTGCACAGTGATTGTGGGGCGTGGTGGCCGGCAGTAGGTTGGAGCAATCTGCTGACGGAGAAGCCACCATGCCTGAGTACAAAGCTCCCCTGCGCGACATGCGCTTTCTGATCGACCACGTCTTCGACTTCCACGCCAATTACGCCGCCCTCGGCGCCCACGACGCCAGCCCGGACATGATCAACGCGATCCTCGAAGAGGGCGCGAAGTTCTGCGAGAACGTTCTGGCGCCGCTCAATCGCAGCGGTGACGAAGAGGGCTGCCATTTCGACAACGGTGTGGTGACAACGCCTACAGGCTTCAAGCAGGCTTTCGCACAATATGTCGAAGGCGGCTGGCACGGTCTGGCGGCAGATCCGGTTTACGGCGGCCAAGGCCTGCCAAGTTCGCTGGGTTTGGTGATCAGCGAAATGGTCGGCTCCAGCAACACCTCCTGGGGCATGTACCCGGGGCTGACCCACGGTGCGATGTCGGCGATTCACGCCCACGGCAGCGCCGAGCAGAAAGAGACTTATCTGAGCAAACTCACCGCCGGGCAATGGACCGGCACCATGTGCCTGACCGAAGCCCATTGCGGCACCGACCTGGGCATCATCAAGACCCGCGCCGTGCCTCAGGCTGACGGCAGTTACGCGGTCACCGGCAGCAAGATTTTCATCTCCGCCGGCGAGCACGACATGAGCGCCAACATCATCCATCTGGTGCTGGCCAAACTGCCGGACGCGCCGGCCGGGACCAAAGGGATTTCGCTGTTTATCGTGCCGAAGTTCTTGCCGGATACGGCGGGCGAAGCGGGTGAGCGCAACGGCGTCTCCTGCGGTTCGATCGAACACAAGATGGGCATCAAGGCTTCGGCCACTTGTGTGCTGAACTTTGACGGTGCCAAGGGCTACCTGATCGGCGAGGCGAACAAGGGCCTGAACTGCATGTTCACCATGATGAACCACGCGCGCCTCGGCACCGGCATGCAGGGTTTGTGTCTGGGCGAAGCAAGCTTCCAGGGCGCGATCAAATACGCCAGCGACCGCTTGCAGATGCGCTCGCTGACCGGCGCCAAAGCCCCGGACAAAGCGGCCGACCCGATCATCGTCCACCCGGACGTGCGGCGCATGCTGCTGACCATGAAGGCCTTCAACGAGGGCAATCGTGCGCTGACCTATTTCACCGCGCAGTTGCTTGATGTCGCGCATCTGAGCAGCGATGCCGAAGCGCGTCAGGAGGCCGAAGACCTGCTGGCGTTCCTCACACCGATCTGCAAGGCGTACATGACCGACACCGGGCTGGAAGTAACCAATCACGGCATGCAGGTGTTTGGCGGCCATGGCTTCATTCGCGAGTGGGGCATGGAACAGCTGGTTCGCGACTGTCGGATTGCACCGATCTACGAAGGCACCAACGGCATTCAGGCGCTGGATCTGCTGGGTCGCAAGGTGCTGGGCAGTCAGGGCAAGTTGCTGCGCGGGTTTACCAAAATCGTCCATAAGTTCTGCGCGGCCAACGCTGAGCATCCACAACTGGGCAGTTTCGTTGCGCAACTCAATGAACTGAACCAGCAGTGGGGCGACCTGACCATGAAGGTCGGGATGGCGGCGATGAAGAACCCGGATGAGGTGGGCGCGGCGTCGGTTGATTATCTGATGTACAGCGGTTACATCATTCTCGGTTATCTGTGGTTGCGTATGGCATTGGTGGCGCAGGCGCAACTGGACGCGGGCGAGGGTGAGGCCGATTACCTGCGGGGCAAGTTGGCGACGTGCGAGTTTTACTTCAAGCGCTTGTTGCCGCGTACGGCGGCGCATCGAGCGGCGATTGAGGCGGGGAGTGATTGTTTGATGAAACTGCCTGCTGAACTGTTTTCCCTGTAGGAAAAAGCAAAAGATCGCAGCCTTCGGCAGCTCCTACACGGGATCGAGTTTTACCTGTAGGAGCTGCCGGAGGCTGCGATCTTTTTGTGGTGACTAAAAATAACAAAACAGTCACCGGTTGACCCTATGTGTCGCAAAAGTTGTTGAGGTACACTCCGGCTCAACGAAAACACCATTCCACGAATCACCGTTTAGATCTTGCGAGGTTTGCCATGGCTGACTACAAAGCGCCGCTGCGCGATATGCGCTTCGTCCTCAATGAAGTGTTCGAGGTCGCCAAACTCTGGGCCGAACTGCCGGCACTGGCCGAGACCGTCGACGCCGAAACCGTTGAAGCCATTCTCGAAGAGGCCGGCAAGGTCACCAGCAAAAGCATCGCGCCATTGAGCCGCGCCGCTGACGAAGAAGGTTGCCACTGGGCCGACGGTGCCGTCACCACTCCAGCCGGTTTCCCACAGGCTTATAAGACTTATGCCGAAGGCGGCTGGGTTGGCGTCGGTGGCGATCCGCAATACGGCGGCATGGGCATGCCCAAAGCCGTGTCGGCGCAGGTTGAAGAAATGGTCAACTCCGCCAGCCTGTCCTTCGGTCTGTACCCGATGCTGACCGCCGGCGCCTGCCTGTCGATCAACGCCCACGCCAGCGAAGAGCTGAAAGCTGCGTACCTGCCGAACATGTACGCCGGCGTCTGGGCAGGTTCCATGTGCCTGACCGAGCCGCACGCTGGCACCGACCTGGGGATCATCCGCACAAAAGCCGAGCCTCAGGCCGACGGCTCCTACAAAGTCAGCGGCACCAAGATCTTCATCACCGGTGGCGAACACGACCTCACCGAAAACATCATTCACCTGGTGCTGGCCAAACTGCCGGACGCCCCGGCTGGTCCTAAGGGCATCTCGCTGTTCCTCGTGCCGAAGTTCATGGTTAATGCCGACGGCAGCCTGGGCGCGCGTAACCCGGCGAACTGCGGTTCGATCGAACACAAGATGGGCATCCAGGCGTCCGCGACCTGCGTGATGAACTTCGACGAAGCCGTGGGTTATCTGGTTGGCGAGCCGAACAAAGGCCTGGCCGCGATGTTCACCATGATGAACTACGAACGTCTGGGCGTCGGCATCCAGGGCCTGGCCACCGGTGAGCGCTCTTACCAGAACGCCGTTGAATACGCCCGCGACCGTCTGCAAAGCCGTTCGCCGACTGGCGCGCAGAACAAAGACAAAGTCGCTGACCCGATCATCGTCCACCCGGACGTGCGGCGCATGCTGCTGACCATGAAAGCCTCGAACGAGGGCGGCCGTGCGTTTTCCACCTACGTGGCAATGCAACTCGACACCGCCAAGTTCAGCGAAGACGCCACCACCCGTAAACGTGCGGAAGATCTGGTCGCGTTGCTGACGCCGGTGGCCAAGGCATTCCTCACCGATCTGGGTCTGGAAACCACCGTTCACGGCCAGCAGATTTTCGGCGGCCACGGCTACATCCGCGAATGGGGCCAGGAGCAACTGGTGCGTGACGTGCGCATTACCCAGATCTACGAAGGCACCAACGGCATTCAGGCGCTGGACCTGGTCGGGCGCAAGATCGTCGGCAGCGGCGGCGCGTTCTACAAGCTGTTCGCTGACGAGATCCGCCATTTCACCGCGACGGCCAGCGCCGATCTGGGTGAATTCACCAAGCCGCTGAACGATGCCGTCGACACTCTCGACGAGTTGACCTCGTGGTTGTTGGATCGGGCAAAAAACAACCCGAACGAAATTGGCGCGGCTTCGGTCGAATATCTGCAAGCGTTTGGATACGTTTCCTACGCCTACATGTGGGCATTGATGGCCAAAGCCTCATTGGGCAAAGAAGCGCAGGACGATTTCTATGCCAGCAAGCTAGGCACCGCGCGCTTCTACTTCGCCCGTCTGCTGCCGCGAATTCACTCGTTGAGCGCGTCGGTGAAGGCCGGTAGCGAATCGCTGTTCCTGCTGGATGCGGCGCAATTCTGATGCGATGACGTCATGTAAGCATTCTCTTACATGACGTGCTGCTGTTCTCCCATATGCGTAGATTGGATCCACGGCTAATCTACATTTCATGGACGTCGCGCAGGAAGCGCAAAGCAACAACACGGACACGTAGGATTCTGCCAGGGTGGCGGAGTGAAATGGATGTCAGGGAAACAGTCTGCAAAGCCCCGCTTCGGCGGGGTTTTCTTTTGCCTGCAGAAAAGTACTCAGACCAGAGGATCTCTCTCTGGCCGCACTTCACGCTCCATCACCTCCTCCAGCAATGTCCGCAACAGCGCCAAAGGCGCCTGCTGACGTTGCACATCGCGACAGACCAAACCCACTTTCAGTGGCACCCGGGGTTCGCTCAGCGGTTTCCACAACAGATCCTGATCGTCGTATTCCTTCTGCGAACGGCCCGGCAGCACCGTCGCCAGTTTGGTGTGCGGCAAACTGTCGAGAATCCCCACCATATTGTTCAGCTCGGCCTGCACCTGCGGACGTCGTCCGAGGGCGGTCAGTTGCGCCTGCCAGATCTGACGTATCTGAAACTCTTCGCCTAACAGCAACATGGGCAGTTCGGCCGCCTGACGCATCGAGACTTTCTTGAATTCACGCAATGGATGATCCGCCGGGATCACCAGCGTCAGTTCATCTTCGTAAAGCATCACACCATGCAAACCCGGTTGGCGCGGCGGTAGATAACTGATGCCAATATCCAGCGAGCCATTGAGCAATCGTCGCTCGATCTCAAGTCCGGTCAATTCATAAATCTGCACCACCAGATGCGGCTGCGCTTTACGCACCCGCTCAAGCATTTGCGGCACCAGACTGGTGTGAACTGTTTGCAGCACGCCGATTGCCAACGTGCGCAAGGCCTGGCCCTTGAAGTTGCCCAGCGCCTCGCGCGCCCGTTGCAAACCGTCGAGCAGCGGTAAGGCATGGTTGTACAACGTGTGCGCGGCGAGGGTCGGCAGCAGACGTTTGCTGCTGCGTTCGAACAGAGTGACGTCGAGGTTCTGTTCGAGCTGGCGGATCTGCTGCGACAGCGCCGGTTGCGAGATCGACAGGCGTTCCGCCGCGCGGCCGACATGGCCTTCTTCGTAGACCGCGACGAAATAACGCAGTTGTTTGAAATCCATAAGTAACGCTTATCGAAAATGCTGGAAAAACGAAATGGCCCGAAGCCGTCAGTGCGCCTAGTCTAACCGCATTCACAAGGCTTACAGGGCCAGAAAGCGCGATGAATAGCGTTCGCTTCGACAGTGTTTACATAGGCAGTTCAAAACACCTCGAACGAGGTTTTTTGCAATGAATCTGTTCAGTTTGCGGCGCCAGACGCCGAGTCTTGATGACCTCGCTTTCGAGGCCAATCCTGCTCAAAGCAGCGAGAATCTTAGCGCTGAAAGGCTGATGCCCAGCGTCGAACGGCCGCAACAGGTGTTCGTCCGGGGTCAGGGATCGTGGCTGTGGGACAGCAACGATCGTGCATACCTCGACTTTTCCCAGGCCGGCGGTGCCAACAGCCTTGGCCACAGCCCTTCGGCATTGGTCAAAGCCATCAGCAGTCAGGCGCAGGCGCTGATCAATCCCGGTTTCAATCTGCATAATCGCGGCATGCTCAGCCTCGCCGAGCGCCTGTGCGCCGCCACTTCCAGCGATCAGGCGTACTTGCTCAACAGCGGCAGCGAAGCCTGTGAAGCGGCGATCAAACTGGCGCGCAAATGGGGCCAACTGCATCGCGGCGGCGCGTCGCGGATCATCGTTGCGAAGCAGGGTTGTCATGGTCGAAGCCTGGCAACGATTTCCGCCTCGGACAGCTGCAACCTGCACAACCGTTTCGCGCCGCTGCTGCCGGGTTTTGATCGGGTGCCGTTCAACGACTTGCCGGCGCTGCACGCGGCGGTCGATGCGCAAACAGTGGCGATCATGCTGGAGCCGATCCAGAGCGATGCCGGTGTAATTCCAGCCACCGAGCACTACCTCAAAGGCGTCGAGCGTCTGTGCCGTGAACTGGGCATTCTGCTGATCCTCGACGAAGTGCAAACCGGCATCGGCCGCTGCGGCACGTTGCTCGCCGAACAGTCCTACGGCGTACGCGCCGATATCGTTGTGCTCGGCAAAGGGCTTGGCGGCGGTGTGCCGTTAGCGGCGCTATTGGCGCGGGGCAAGGCCTGTTGTTTCGAAGCGGGCGAACTCGGCGGCACCCATCACGGCAACGCACTGATGACAGCGGCCGGTCTGGTGGTGCTCGACAGCGTGCAAGACCGCAGCTTTCTCGAACAGATCAACGACAACGGCCAACATCTGCGCGAAGGCCTGGCCCGATTGGCGCACCGCTACGACCACGGCGAACTGCGCGGCCAAGGCCTGTTCCACGGACTGACTCTGTCAGACGATTCCGCCGAAGCCGTCGTCCACGCCGCCCTGCACGAAGGCCTTCTGCTCAACGCCCCGCAAGCAAACTGCCTGCGCTTCACCCCGGCGCTCACCGTGAGCAAAACCAACATCGACGAAATGCTCCTGCGCCTCACCCGCGCCTTCGCCCGCGTGCGCACCGCACAACTGCAATGCCGCAAAGGGATTGCCGTCTGAACTGAAGTTTCCTACCCGAATTCAAGAACCGTCTCGCGGTATAACGCACGCCCCACGCCTGATTCTTTTGGCGTGGGGCGTTTTTTTGTGGCCGGGTTTTGCAGGTGGCAATTAATGCTTGAGCGATGGAGCCGCTCATGTTTTTTAAGCTCAGCCGTTGCTACGACAAATCGAGAACCTGTCGACCAAGGAAATTGAGGAGCCAGCTCATGGGTGAAAAATTCAAAAGTGAAATTTCTGAATCGATACACGAGTCAGCCTTTGCACTGCTTGATGTCGGTGCCATCAGCAAGGCATTGATGCGGGAGTTTGATGAGTCGTGCCTCGTTGCAATTTCTGAGGCGGCTCGGCGTCAGTCTGATGCAGACGCGGAAAATGCTACTGAACCCTGACGAACGGCGCGGGTCGATTAGCTTGTATGGCTCAGGTGAGCCAACCCCCATTCAGGAGCTGCCCCATGGATTTTATTCGGATCATCATCGCTATTCTGTTGCCGCCACTGGGTGTGTTTCTGCAGGTCGGGTTTGGCGGGGCGTTCTGGTTGAACATTCTGCTGACGTTGTGCGGGTATATTCCGGGGATCGTGCATGCGGTGTATATCATCGCCAAGCGCTGAGTTCTGCGGCAGCTGATAGATAGCTTTCGCGAGCAGGCTCGCTCCCACAGGGGATTTGTGAACAACACCGATCCAATGTGGGAGCGAGCCTGCTCGCGAATGGGGCAACTCGGTTTTGAACGGGGCGCGGTGATCAGTCCGCCAACCCCATTACCTGCCGATAAAACCTCCACTCCTGCTCCAGCGCATGTGCCTGATTGGCCGCGCGGCGGAAGCCGTGGCGTTCGTCGGGGTAGTAATGCGCTTCGACCGGGACGCCGTTCTGCTCCAGCGCCGTGACCATGTCGCGGGTTTGTTGCGGGACAACGACGGCATCCAGCTCACCCTGAAAGAAAATCACCGGCACGCGGATATTGTTTGCATGCAATAGCGGCGTGCGGGCGGCGTAGCGTTCGGCGTCTTGCTCGGGATCACCGATCAGCCAGTCCAGATAATCACCTTCGAACTTGTGCGTCGCCCGAGCCAACGCCACCGGGTCGCTGACCCCGTAAAGGCTGGCGCCAGCGCGGAAGACCTGCTTGAACGCCAGCGCACACAACGTGGTGTAACCGCCTGCGCTGCCACCCCGAATGAATGCCCGTTCCCCGTCGATCAAGCCTTGTTCGGTGAGATAGGCGACCACGGCGCAAGCATCCTCGACATCCACCTGACCCCAGCTCAAGTGCAGCGCCTGACGATATTCGCGGCCATAACCACTGCTGCCGCGATAGTTGAGATCGGCGACGGCGAAGCCGCGTTGCGTCCAGTATTGAATGCGCGGATCGAGCATCGGATAGCAGGCCGACGTCGGACCGCCGTGGATGAACACCACCAGCGGCGGTTTTGTCTCGCCGCTCATGGATGGATAGAAGAAGCCGTGCGCTTCGCCAGAACCGCTTGGGTAGCGCAGGGTTTGCGGACGGCTGATGCGCTCAGCGGGCAGGGGCGCAACACCACCGGCCAGCACTTTCACTTCGCGGCTCGTTCGATCAATAGCGATGACCGCCGAAGGGCTGATCGGCGAGGCAGCGATGCAGTAGATGTTCTGTGCATCCAGCGCCAAATGGCGGAAGCGGCTGTAATCCCCCGTGTAATCTTCATCCCCAAGCGTAAGGCGCCCAAAACCACCTTCGCTCCAACTGGCGAGAACGGAATCCCCAACAGGAAACCAGGTGCAGCCGCCGAGTTGCCAAGGCGCCGGTGCATGATCGGCCTGAGCAGCGGGCAATGGTTTCAAGCCGCCGGCAGTCTCGACCCATGGCTGCCAGAAACCACCGCGATCAGTCAGGCAATACAACTGACCTTGAGCATCAAATCGTGGCTGTTGAATGGACTCTTCAATCTCAACGCCGGCAACGCGTCGCGGCGAACCGAATGTGCTGTCAGCCAAACGCTCAGCCACCATCAACCGGGTCGACGTCCACGGCTGATGCGGCCGACTCCATTCGATCCAGGCCAAACGCTGGCCATCCGGGCTGAGTGTTGGCGCCGCATAAAAATCCGCGCCCTCAGCCAGCACATGTCGACGGCCATCAGCCAGATCAATCGCCACCAGCCGATGCTGATCCTGCTGCTCTTCAACCGCCAGAACCTGGCCGAAGGCAAAATGCACATCGCCGTAACGGCATTCGCCCGCCGTCAGCGCCTCAGGCTCGCCATCCAAAGTCTGGCGATACAACTGCTGATCCGCCTCAGCGACGAAAACCACCCCATCCGGCGTCAGACAAAACGCGCCACCGCCATATTCGTACACCCGACTGCGCACACTGAAGCCATCCGGCGTCAGACATTTCGCCATGCCATCGCGCCAATGCCAGATCCGGCACGCGGCATCTTCCGGACGATACTCATTCCAGAACAGCCCGTTGGCACCGAGCTGCAACTCGGCGAAGTCCATGCCGGCAGCGACGGCTTGCGAGGCGCTGAAAGGCTCAGCCCTTGGCGATGAGGCGTGAGTTTCGTTCATTGCGGAAGGCCAATTGTTCGATGGTTTGGGTGGCGGTCTCGGCTTCTTCGCGGGCCTTGAGGATCACGCCGTGATGTTCGGACTTGCTGCACACAGGGTCAGCATTGCTCGCATCGCCGGTGAGCATGAATGCCTGGCAGCGGCAGCCGCCGAAGTCTTGTTCTTTCTCGTCGCAAGAGCGGCACGGCTCGGGCATCCAGTCGTAACCGCGGAAGCGGTTGAAGCCGAACGAGTCATACCAGATGTGCTGCATGCTGTGATCGCGCACATTGGGAAACTGTACCGGCAGTTGTCGGGCGCCATGACAGGGCAGGGCGGTGCCATCCGGCGTGACCGTCAGAAAGATGCTGCCCCAGCCGTTCATGCAGGCCTTCGGGCGTTCTTCGTAGTAATCCGGGGTGACGAAAATCAGCTTGCACGGGTGCCCTTCGGCTTCCAGTTTCGCCCGATATTCGTTGGTGATGCGTTCGGCGCGTACCAGTTGATCTTTGGTCGGTAACAGGCCGACACGATTGAGTTGCGCCCAACCGTAAAACTGGCAGGTAGCAAGTTCGACAAAGTCGGCCTCAAGTGCAATGCACAGCTCGATGATGCGGTCGATCTTGTCGATGTTGTGCCGATGGGTGACGAAGTTCAGCACCATCGGATAGCCGTGGGCCTTCACCGCGCGGGCCATTTCCAGTTTCTGCGCGAAGGCTTTTTTCGAGCCGGCGAGTAGATTGTTCACTTGCTCGTCACTGGCCTGAAAACTGATCTGGATGTGATCGAGGCCGGCCTTTTTGAAGTCGCTGATTTTCTGCTCGGTCAGTCCGATGCCGGAGGTGATCAGGTTGGTGTAGAAACCCAACTGCCGCGCTTCATGAATCAGCTCGGCGAGATCCTGACGCACCAGCGGCTCGCCGCCGGAAAAGCCCAGTTGCGCTGCGCCCATCTCCCGCGCCTCGCGGAACACTTTGATCCACTGCTCGGTGCTCAGCTCCTTGCCCTGCTCGGCGAAATCCAGTGGATTGGAGCAGTACGGGCATTGCAGCGGGCAGCGGTAGGTCAGCTCGGCGAGCAGCCACAGCGGCAGGCCGACTTCAGGCTTGGGCGGCAGATCAGGCAAGTTCGATCCAGTGCTGCGCACGGGCAACCTCCATGAATTGCTCGATGTCGTCGCCGAGTTCGGGCACGCCGGGGAACTGCTCATCGAGTTTGGCAATGATCGCCGCGACATCGCGTTCGCCGTCAATCAAACCACCGATCAGCGCAGCGCTTTCGTTGAGCTTGATCATGCCTTCCGGATACAGCAGCACGTGGCCTTTTTGCGCCGGTTCGTACTGGAAGCGGTAGCCGGGACGCCAGGTCGGGACTTTGCTGCGATCGAAACTCATAAGGTGATTCCTTTATGCCAGACCCGTTGTTCGGTGACGCTGTGATACGGCGGACGGTGCAGTTCGTAGGCCATGCTCATGGCATCGAGCATGCTCCAAAGAATGTCCAGTTTGAACTGGAGAATTTCCAGCATGCGCTCTTGGCCTTCGCGGGTCTTGTAGTGCTCCAGCGTAATCGCCAGACCATGCTCGACATCACGCCGCGCCTGACCGAGGCGGGTGCGGAAGTATTCGTAACCGGCCGGATCGATCCACGGGTAATGCTGCGGCCAGCTGTCGAGGCGCGACTGGTGGATCTGCGGCGCGAACAGTTCGGTCAACGAGCTGCTGGCGGCTTCCTGCCAACTGGCGCGACGAGCGAAGTTGACGTAGGCATCGACGGCGAAACGTACGCCCGGCAGCACCAGCTCCTGGGAGCGCAATTGATCCGGGTCGAGACCGACCGCTTGACCGAGGCGCAGCCAAGCTTCGATGCCGCCGTCTTCACCGGGGGCGCCATCGTGGTCGAGCAGGCGCTGGATCCATTCGCGGCGGATTTCCCGATCCGGGCAATTGGCGAGAATCGCCGCGTCTTTCAGGGGGATGTTCACCTGATAGTAGAAGCGGTTGGCGACCCAGCCCTGAATCTGCTCGCGAGTGGCGCGGCCCTGGTACATCGCCACGTGGTACGGGTGGTGGATGTGGTAGTAGGCGCCTTTGGCGCGCAGGGCTGCTTCGAATTCGGTGGGGGACATTGGCGTGTCAGTCATGTCTGTTCTCCGGGAACAACCGTTGGATTCTGTGGTGTCTGTCAGGACGTCATCGCTGGCAAGCCAGCTCCCACAGGTTTTGTGTACGCCACATAACCTTGTGGGAGCTGGCTTGCCAGCGATGAGGCCATCAGTTACAGCACAATACTCATGCCATCGAACGCCACTTCAACATTACGTCTCGCCAGTTCAGCACGCTCCGGCGAATCCTCATCGAGAATCGGGTTGGTGTTGTTGATGTGGATAAGCACCTTGCGCTGCTCAGGCAATTGTTCCAGCACTTCCAGCATGCCGCCAGGACCGTTCTGCGCCAGATGGCCCATCTCGCGACCGGTGCGAGTGCCGACGCCACGGCGTTGCATCTCATCGTCATCCCACATCGTGCCGTCGACCAACAGGCAATCACTGCCCGCCATGATCTCCAGCAACGGCGCATCGACCTTGCCCAGCCCCGGCGCATAGAACAGCTTGCCGCCGGTGTTCAGGTCTTCAACGATCAAACCGATGTTGTCGCCCGGGTGCGGATCGAAGCGGTGCGGCGAATACGGTGGCGCGGCGCTGCGCAACGGCAGCGGAGTGAATCGCAGGTTCGGGCACGCGGCCACGGTGAAACTCTGATCGAGTTCGATGCGGTTCCAGTCCAGCCCGCCGTTCCAGTGGGTGAGCATCTTGAACAGCGGAAAACCGGTGCTGAGGTCTTCGTGAACCATGTCCGTGCACCAGACCTGATGCGGGCAACCTTCGCGCAGGCTGAGCAGACCGGTGGTGTGGTCGATCTGGCTGTCCATCAGAATGATCGCGCTGATGCCGGTGTCACGCAGGGCGCGGCCCGGTTGCATCGGGGCGAAGCTTTGCAACTGCGCGCGAATGTCCGGTGAGGCGTTGCACAACACCCAGTTCACGCCGTCATCGGAGATCGCGATGGACGATTGGGTGCGGGCCTTGGCATTCAGGCTGCCGTTGCGAAAGCCTGCGCAGTTGACGCAGTTGCAGTTCCACTGCGGAAAACCGCCGCCAGCGGCCGAACCCAGAATCTGGACGAACATGAACACTCCATCATTTCAACGCGGAAAATAAAACGCCCCGGCGAGCCGAGGCGTTGCACTGCAATTCTACGTAAGCAGAACTCAGCGGCTGGCGAAGTACATGGTGACTTCGAAGCCGATACGCAGGTCGGTGTAAGCAGGTTTTGTCCAGGACATGGTGTGTCTCCTCGGGGTGGGTGGGATAGCGCTGTCCATAGTTATAGTCCACGGCAGCGCAGAGATGTTCCAAATAGTTAGGCTGCTATGTTACTCAAAATTTCCGGGTAAATGCCCGTGAATCTTTGAGAAAGCTCCTTGCAGCCTCGGTAATGATCATTTGACGGCTTGCCATGGGCTTCCAGGCACTGGATCGCTAGCGAGGCAGAGCCAGCCGCCTTCTGCATTGATCAAGCGTTGAGCCGCCGCGAGCAATGTCTGGCGATCCAGTTGGCCGATGGCGACGGTCAATTGTGCGAGATAATCCGACGAGTGGCCCGCGAGTCTGGCCTGCCAGAGCAATTCGGCCGCCTCTTTGCCGGCCAGCGTGGCGCTGTCGAATTGTTCAGCGAGGTTTTGCCGGTGCTGGCTGAGGCTGACCTCATCGAGCTGTTCGATCAGGGCTGGAATGCCGTTGAGAAACTGTTGAAGGTGCTCGAGCAACTCCGCAGGCCTGGCATTTGGCGATTGCACACCGAACAGGAGGGCGGTTTGGCCGTGCATCTGGCGCAGTGCACTGAACACCGCGTAGCCCAATTGCAACTCGACTCGCAGACGATGATAGAACGGCGTCTGACAAAGTTGCGCGAGCATTCTCCACGCCGCATGGGCAGCGATGTCACTGTCGGCAGTCGGGCAGAACAGCAGCAAGGCGTGTTCGCTGGAAGCGCTTTCGATGTGGCTCCAGTGTGGTTGTGCGGTGACCGTCGTCGGTGCTGGCAGCTGGTTGTCCGGGATCCCGGGAATACGGCTAAGGGCCAGACCCATGGCGGATTGGCTCTGTTGGTTGAGCCCCACAGCGAGACCGTCCCAGCGCGAAGTTGTCCACAGGTGTTTCGCATCGTCGCCGGTTCTCGTTGATTGCAGAACATGTTCGGGCAGCGCTTCAAGCAATTGGCGAATGGGGATCAGCGGCGTTTGCGGCTCGCCAAGCGGGGAATCGGCGTCAACTTGCGTCAGACATTTCAGCGCGAGCTCGAGGACACCGGGCATTGACTCCTGCAGACCGGTGAGCTTCAGCAGCCATTGGTTGCCAGTGGCGCTGAAAGACAATTCGACTCCGGCCTCGCGCGCGTCTTGGCGGGTTTGCCAAAGACTGCGCTGCAACCGCGATTGCAGGTTAGCGCTGGCGGCGGCCTCCACCTGCCAGCGCAGATAAATCGCGCCTTCATCAGTGCAGTCCGGCAACGCCTGGCTGAATTGCATCGGCGAGCGTTCACGACGGCCGCGCGAACGATCCTGAGCGAACGTGCGCAGGCCTCGGTGAGCGCTGGTCTGGCCGCGAATCAGTCCGGCGTTGGCCAAAGGTTCATTGGCTCGCAGGAATGGATTGGCGGCAGGCAGGTGCCAGTGCTCGCTGAAGTTATCCACAACGCCGATTTCGCCGAGAATCTGTTCAAGAGCTTCAACGCCGGCATTGGACAGGCCGTTTTCCAACCGCTCACTGTCGAGCCTCGCCAGTTGCAGTGCGCCGCTGACCTGCTGCTGGCGTTGCAGCAGGGCTGCGTATTCCTTGCGCAATGGCGTCCAATCTTGCTGAGCAAAGAAGCTCAACCAATCGAGCAGTTGTTCGCGAATGGCGTTTAACGATCCGGTGGCAGCGGTGAACTCCAAGTGCAGCAACGCTTGCCCGACAAAGTGATACACCGGTGCCGCTTTCAACCCATCCGCCAGTTGCTGCTGTCGCAAATACGCCAGCAGGCCGCCGGGCTTGGCGCTGTTCAGCCAATGACAGAGAAACGCCAGAGCCTCTCTGGACGATTCAGGCAGGGCCTCGAATGTGAGCAGTAGATTGCTGCGCTGCTCATCGACCTGTTGATAACTTTTCACCGCCAGTGGCAGGGGCGCAGCCTGCATAACTTTATCCCCAGCCGGTAACGCCGCCGCGAATTGCTCCGCCAGCAATTTCAGTTCTTCAGGGCTCTGTGGCCCGACCAGGCTCAGGGTCATCTGCCCGGTCTGATAAAAATGTTGGTGGAAATCTTTCAACGCCTGCTGAAATGCCGGATCTTCAACCTTCAGGCTGTGCCGATTACCCGCGTGAAACCCGCGCAGTGGATGATCTGCTGGTAAACCTTCATACAACGCAAACTGCCGCTGCGCCGCAGGATCCTGTGACCATGCGACAAATTCCGCCTGCAACACTTCGCGTTCCCGCAACTGATCGTCCAGATTCATACGCGGCTTGGCGAGCATGTCTGACAGACGCTCCAGCCCGGCGCTGAACGCTCGGGTCGGCAGCTCAAAGAAAAAGTCAGTGGTACGTTCGCGAGTGCTGGCATTCACTTGCCCTCCGTGACTTTGCACGTAGGCCATCAGCCCTTCACCGGCAGGAAAACGCTCGGTGCCGAGAAACAGTAAATGCTCCAGAAAATGCGCCAGCCCCGGCCACGCCAACGGCACGTCATGGCTACCGGCAGACACGCGCAACGCAGCGGCGCTGCGCTTCAGACCGGGCACATGACGCAGGGTCACGCGCAAGCCGTTGGCCAGGATTTCAGAGTGGTGGCGGGGGTGAGTCGGCGCAGGCATGGGCACTTCCAGAACAGTGAAGTGCCAATGCTAGCGGATTAGCGCTGGTTCAGCGCGCCGTAAAGCTCCGGGCGGCGGTCGCTGAGGTAGCGATTGGCCGCGCGCGAGTCGAGCATCAACTGCCGATCCAGTTCGCCGACGATCAGCGCTTCGTCGAGTCCGGCTTGAGCGATGCGGCTGCCATCCGGTGCGGCGATGCTGCTTTGTCCGCAATAGTGGATGTCGCCTTCGTTGCCGCAATAGTTGGCGTAGGCCACGTAACACTGGTTTTCGAAAGCGCGCGAGCGCACGGTGACATCAGCGACGAAATCGAACGGAATCATGTTCGCCGTCGGCACCAGAATCAGCTCGGCGCCGGCGAGTGCCAGACGGCGGGTGTTTTCCGGAAACTCGAGGTCGTAGCAGATCAGGAAACCGAGTTTCCAGCCGTTGAGTTCGACGATTGGGAAGTCATCATCGCCGGGGCTGAACATCGAGCGATCCAGATCACCGAACAGATGCGTTTTGCGGTAATTGCACAGGCGCTCACCGTGCGAATCGATCAACTGCACGGCGTTGTAGATCTGCCCGTCGGCAGTGCGCTCCGGATAGCCGTAAACAATCGCCAAACCTGCGGCTTTGGCGATTCGGCCGATTTGCTGCGCCCATTCACCGTTAAAGACCTCGGCCAAGGTGCTGACCGCTTCGGCGCCGATGTTGTAGCCGGTCATGAACATCTCCGGCAGCACCAACAGGTCGGCGCCCTTGGCCTCCATCGCCAGTTGATGCAAGCGTTGCAGGTTGGCGGCGGGGTCCAGTGGCAGCGGTGGACATTGGTAAAGGGCTACACGCATCAGGGATTCCTCTTACTCGGGCAGGGCGATAGGGCCGATGTCTTTGAACACATCACCCGGGCCCGGGTTCGCTTTATGTGTCGAACCGCCGAAATGCTTCATGATTCCCCACACCGCGTTGAGCGAGGTCTGCACTGCGCCTTCAACCCATGCCGGCGTCCACGAAACGTCATCGCCGGCGATGAAAATCCCGCGCTGCTCGGCTGGCATCTCGTCCTGCATGAAGTGCGCGTACATGCGTTGGTTGTAGCGGTAATGGCCGGGCAAGGCGCCCTTGAATGCACCGAGGAAGTGCGGGTCGGCTTCCCACGACACGGTGATCGGATCGCCGATGATCCGCGCAGCGATGTCGACTTTCGGGTAGATCTTTTTCAATGCGTTCAATGCCAGTTCAACGCGTTTTTCCACGGGATGCGGGAGCATCTTCAAGGCGTCGCTCATCCACGAGTACGACAGGCAGATCACGCCCGGCTTATCGTCGCCGTTATCGAACAGGTAGGTGCCACGGGTCAGGCGATCGGTGAGGGTCATGCTCATCAGGTCGCGGCCGGTTTCCGGGTCCTTGTCCTTCCAGAATGGCCGGTCGACCATCACGAAAGTCTTCGACGACTGCATGTAACGGGTGCGGTCGAGGGCCATCCACATCTTCTGTGAAAACAGGGTTTCGTCGCATTCGATCTGCGTGGTCAGCAGCCAGCTCTGGCAAGTTGTCAGTACGGCGGCGTATTCGCGGGTGTCACCGTTATTATCGGTGACGGCGAAACGGCCATCCGCTGCGTGGGCGATTTTCTTCACGCCGGAACGTGGTGCTCCACGGTGCAGGGATTTCAGACTGGTGCCTTCGGGCCAGTGCACGCAGCGCTCCGGCACATGCCGCCAGATGCCCTGCGGCACTTGCTCGACGCCGCCGACCACCAGGTGTTGGTGATCGTCGCAATTGGTCATCACCACGCGGAAGATTTCCAACATCGAGTTGGGAAAGTCCGAATCCCAGCCGCCGGTGCCGAAACCGACCTGACCGAACACTTCGCGGTGATGGAACGATAGCTTTGCGAAAGCTTCGGAGGTGGCGACAAAGTCGTAGAAAGTGCGGTCGTCCCACAGCGGCACCAGGGTATTCCACAGTTCTTTCAGGCGCGGCACGTCGCGGTCGCGAATGGCTTGCTGGATATCGGCGAACTGCGAGCCGGCTTCCAGTGCATCCGCCCAGGCGTCAGCCACTTCCTGAAACAGTGCAGGAAGATCCGCCAGTTTCTGTGCGTAATGGGTTTTGCCTTCCAGGTCGATCACGGTGCTGCCGGAGGCCGGCGTCAGCGGGTTCGGGAACGGTTTGGTTTCCAGGCCGAGCTTGTCGACGTAGTGATAGAACGCGGTGGAGGACACCGGAAAACGCATGCCGCCCAGTTCAGCGACGATGCCGTCAGTGCCGTTGAACGCTTGCGAGCGCAAACGACCGCCAAGCTTCGACGCCTCATAAACCACCGGTTTCAAACCGAGTTTCATCAGCTCATAGGCGGCCACCAGCCCGGCGATGCCCGCGCCGACAATCGCCACTTCGGCGCCGTGATTATGTTCAGGAATAGTGCCGAGACCGGCCGGGTGTTCGATCCAGTCGTCAAACGCGAACGGAAAGTCCGGGCCGAAAATGGTGACTGGTTTCTTACCGTCTGCAGGATGGCGATTGTTCTTGTTCATGGCTGACCTTGCTGGCGACCCGACGCGGGATGCGCGTCTGAGTATAGGAAAAGATGCCAGCCATTCTAGGGAGCGTAGAGCACGTTAATAAGACGCAAAGTGTCGTCGTTTTGCAAAATTAGCGATCAATATGACGAGAATCGACTACACACCGACCAAAATTTGGGAGCGAGCCTGCTCGCGAAGAGGCCCTGAAAATTCACCCGAGAAGCCCGATCAAAATCTTAAACCGGCTGCCCCCGATCAATCTTGCTACTCAAAATGATCGATGTGGTCGTCTTCTCCACCCCATCCACACCACCAATCTGATCCAGCAACTGATCCAGTTGCTCCGGCGAATCGGTGCGCAACCAGGCGACATAGTCAAACTCGCCACTCACCGCACACAACTGCTGCACCTGCGCCATTGCACTCAACCGACGCACCACGTCCTTGCCGGAACGCGGTTGCACCTTGATCCCGACGTAGGCTTGCAGCCCGCCATCGACCACGCGCTGACCCAGGCGCACGCCATAGCCGGTGATCACTCTAGCCTTTTCCAGCCGCGCCAGTCGCGACGTCACGGTGGTGCGTGCGATGCCCAATTGCCGGGCGAGCATCGCCACACTTTCGCGAGCGTTGATTTGCAGGGCGGCGATTAGCTGCCGGTCGATTTCATCGAGCACGGGCGGGCGGATGTCAGGCAAGGAAGGCTCCATAGGGCGCGGATCTTGGAGCGAGCATGTTACAGGCTCAACCGACGAGACGCTTGTGGGCGGTAATCGAATGGTTGGCCAATGGAACGCGAAGAATGGAAACGAAAAATCCGCGTAATTACGCGGATTTTTATGCGTTGGATTGACCGTTATCTGGCCATTCTGCGTAAAGCTTGATCGATAAGTTCGATCTGGAAACGGTATCGAAGATTTACACGTTTGAGCAATACCGCTCCTATGGAAAGACCGAGGACCAAGGCAATGATCATCAATAAGGCGCTATCACCCCAATTTCCGCTCACAGGTCCGGCCAACAAGGTCTTACTGATCCAGGGGAAACCGCCGAATTTTTCCGCGCAGACGTAAGCCGTTCCCAGCAGAGCAAGGGCTGCAGCTTTTTCTCCAAAAAACAGGGCGACACGCGCTTCTGCTCGATTGATTCTGAGTTCGAGCCAATACTTTGCATCTAGAAGTGCCACTTCCGGATGAGGTTGAAGTGAATCCACTAACGCATTCTCGTGTCTGACATCGGCAATCATGCTTTTCAAGGTGATGGTCTCCCATCGGCAGAGCGCATAGATCAGTGCCGCCATGGGTGTAAGCAGCGACAGCAAAGTAGATATTGTCGAGAAGAGCACAAGATAGAGAGCCAGATATTTGGCCCCTTCCGGCAGCGGAGTCTGCGACGTATGCCAGTAGGCCATGCAGGCAGCGACGGCCATCCCGGCACCGCCGAGAACGAGACACCAATTGGCAAATTTCTCCGCATTCACTTCGAGCCTGCTACGCCTTGCAGATGCCTTCAGGGGCCTGCATGTACTCAAATGTTCGAGAACCTTGATGGTGTCGTCGATGTGTATTTCTGGAAGTTCCTTTTCCATTACGCTCATTGCGTGCTCCGTTGCGATTTGATTTTACGTATGTCCGCGGGCGCCACTCACATCCAGGTGGATGGGGTCGACTGAGTGGCTGACGAGACACAAAAACAAAAAAGGCCTATGCCATCAAGCATAAGCCTTTGTATGTTTGGTGGGCCCACACGGACTTGAACCGTGGACCAAAGGATTATGAGTCCTCTGCTCTAACCAACTGAGCTATAGGCCCTCAGTAGGTCGCGGATTATAGCGACGGTTTCTCGGCTGTGCTATCCGAATAATCCGATACGGTTACACGAAGAAACGTTGCTGCGAATTCTTCCGGTGGCAGCGGCAGGCTGACGATGTAGCCCTGGATCTGTTCGCAGCCTTCGGCGGCGAGAAATTGTTGTTGCGCCTGGGTTTCCACACCTTCAGCGATGACGGTGAATTGCATGCTCCGGCCCAGCGCGATGATGGCCCGGACAATGGCCGCGTCGTGTGGGTCGTCGGGCAGTCCGCGAACGAATGACTGGTCGATTTTGAGGATGTCCAGCGGCAGTCGTTTGAGGTAACTGAGCGAAGAATATCCGGTGCCGAAGTCATCGATCGCCAGTTGTACACCGAGGTGTTTGAGCTGGTGCAACACCGCCAGCGCCTCTTCGGCCTGACTCATGATGAAATTCTCGGTAATTTCCAGTTGCAGTAAATCCGGCTGCAGGCGGTTGTCGTTGAGCAACTGTTCGATGCGTCCGAGCAGATTCGGCTGACGCAGTTGCGCGCCGGCGAGGTTTACCGAGAGTGGGCCGAGGCTGTCGTAAACCTGATTCCATTCGAACATTTGCCGGCACGCGGTCTCAAGCACCCAGTCACCGATCTGCAGGATCATGCCGTTCTCTTCGGCCAGCGGAATGAAGTGCTCTGGCGGTACGTCGCCGAAAGTCGGATGGCGCCAGCGGATCAGCGCTTCGGCACCGACCAGGCGATGGTCGTCGAGGCTGATTTTCGGCTGGTAGTAGAGAAACAGTTCATCGCGCTCGATGGCCCGGCGCAGTTCGTGCTCCAGCGCTATGCGCTCGCTGGCCTGGGCAGTGAGGTCGCGGGTGTAGCTCTCGACGCGGTTGCGGCCCTTGGCTTTGGAACGGTACATCGCCGCGTCGGCGTTTTTCACCAGTGTGGCAACGTCGCAACCATCGCGTGGATAGAGGCTGGTACCGATGCTGGCGCTGATGAAGAACTCATGCTCGCCAGCCTGGAACGGCGCACCGAAGCAGTTGAGCAGTTTGGTGGCAATGTTGTCGGCATCACTGGCCTGTTGCAGGCCGGGTAGCAGAATGATGAATTCGTCGCCGCCCAGACGCGCCACGGTATCGATGTCTCGCAACTGCTCTTTCAGGCGCACGGCGATGCCTTTGAGCAGCAGGTCGCCAACCGGGTGGCCGAGGCTGTCATTGATGTGTTTGAAACGGTCGAGGTCGAGAAACAGCACGGCGCCCTGACCGCCGTTTTCCTGCTGACTATTCAATGCCATCAGCAAGCGGTTTTCGAACAGCGTGCGGTTTGGCAGGCCGGTGAGTGGGTCGTGGTGTGCCTGATAGTCGAGTTTCGCCTGTGCATGCTTGAGGCTGGAGATGTCGGCGAACACCGCAACAAAGTGGGTGATGAACTTGTCGCGATTGCGTACGGCACTGATGGTCAGCCAGCTCGGGTACAACTCGCCGTTCTTGCGCCGGTTGGAGATCTCGCCTTGCCAGTGACCTTCATCGGTCAACTGGTGCCACATTGCCGCGTAAAAAGCGCTGTCGTGCAGGCCGGAGGCGAGCAGGCGCGGTGTATGCCCGAGCGCTTCACTTTCGCTGTAGCCGGTGATCTCGGTGAAGGCGCGGTTGACCGCGCTGATGTGTTGTTGGGTGTCGGTAATCAGCACGCCTTCGGCGGTGCTTTCGAACACGGTGGCGGCCTGTTGCAGTTTTTCCTGCATCAGGTGGCGCTCGGTGATGTCGCGGGCGATGGTCAGCATGCAGTCTTCTTCGCCAATCGGCAGCGGCCGACTGGACACTTCGCAGAGGCGAATCTGCCCGTCACTGCGACGAATATGGCAGGTGAAGTCACGGACGAAGCCGTCGCGATGCAACAGATCGAGCATCTGTTTGCGCTCGTTGAGATTGACCCAGATCCCCAGGTCCAGCGCCGAGCGGTCCACCGACATGGCGCTATTGAAGCCGGTGATACGGCTGAAACCCTCGTTGACCTCCAGTAGCAGGCCATCGCTCTGGCGCGACAACAACAAACCGTCCGGTGAGGCATGGAAGGCTTTGGCGAACTTCTCTTCGGAGGTTTGCAGTTGCTGTTGGGTTTCCTTGAGCTGGGTGATGTCACGCACCACGACGACAAGCGCAGGGGTCGTGTCGAGGTCAAACGGCTCGGCGGAAATCAGGCCGGTAAACAGCTGGCCGTTGTTGCGGCGAAACGGCATCTCCAGATTGCGAATGCTGCCCGCCTGGAGGCGCTGCAGCAGTCCCGGGCCGACGCCGGGAATCCCCCAGATATTCAGATCGGTTGCCGTTTGGCCAAGTACTTCTTCGGCTTTCAGTCCGATCTGCTCTTCAAATGCTTCATTGACCTCCAGCAGGCAGCCATCGGACAGCCGTGCAATCACCAGAATATCCGGGCACTGCTGGAACACCGACGCGAACTTTTGCTCCGAGAGCCGCAACGCCTCTTCAGTGCGTTTTATTTCGCTGATGTCGATCATCAAGCCGCGCATCACCGGCTCATGGCCATGTTCGATCAGGCTGACGATGTCGCGTACCCACAAGCAGCGACCATCGGCGGTGATCACCCGATAGTCGACGATGTGATCACGCCCCTCGCGCAGGGCCTCCTTGCAGTAACTCTGCGTACGGGTCAAATCTGCCGGGTGAATGATGTTGTGCCAGAAGCCGGGGATCAGCCAATGGGATTGGGGGTAGCCGAGGAGGTCTTCGGCGTGGGGCGACACATAGCTGTAGGTGAAGTCGCTTATCCGCGCTTCCCAGGCGATGGCCGACAGGCTTTCGACCAGGCCGCGATAGTGGTATTCGCTGCTGCGCAGTTCCTGTTCGAGGTCGATGCGTCGGGCGATTTCCGAACTCAGGCGGCGGTTGATGCGGATCACCACGGCAAGAATCGTCACCAACAGCAACAGCCCCGGCAAACCGTAGATCAACAGATCCGACCAGAATGTCCGATGATCAAGGACGTTACCGACCCAGTGCTCCTGAATGCTGCTGATTTCATCAGGGCTCATGTCCGCGAGCACTTTGTCGAGAATCCCCACCAAGACCTTGTTGTCGCGGGGCACGGCCATTGCCAGTTGGTAGCGATACGGGGTTTCGCCGCTGACGTAGAGGCCGTCGAGCTTGAGCTGGCGCAGGCTCCAGACGCTCGATGCGAGGTCGCCGACCACGGCGTCCACTTCGTCGGTCGCCAACGCCTGTAATGCCGAACTGACATTGGGCATGGCCACCAGATTCAGATCGGGGTGGTGGGTGCGCAGCAGTTCGTGGGGCGCGTAGTTCTCCACCACGGCGATCTTCAAACCGTACAGGTCGTCGAGCTTGCGTGGTTGCGCACCGCCGATGTGGGCGAGGATGACGATCGGGAAGTCGAGATAAGGGCGGGTGAACGACAGGTAGGTCTGGCGTTCAGGGGTGGACATGATGCCGGGTAGAAGGTCGATCTTGCCCGACTTCACTTGTTCCAGCACCACCGTCCAGCTCACCGGTTCGATGGGCGTCAATTTGATCGCCAGGCGTTGGCGAATCACGTCGATATAGTCGGCAGCCAGGCCCTGGTAGCGGCTCTGATCGTCGCGAAACTCAAAGGGCGGCCACGATGCATCGACACCCAGGCGCAAGTCCGGGTGAGCCGCCAGCCAGCTACGTTCTTCATCGGTCAGAGTCAGCGCGTCAGCCGTTGCGGTCCAGATCATCAGTGACAGCAAAAAAAGCACGGACGCCAATCTGGGCATAACGCTCTCGTTATGGCTCGGGGATGATTGTTTCGAGTGTAGACGGGGTATGCGGGGGAGGGGTGTTGCGAAGGATTTAATCTGCCATATAAACAAAACCCCCGGCCTGGGCCGGGGGTTCTGGTATCACTCGTCGAGGAAGGAGCGCAGATGCTCGCTTCGCGTCGGGTGGCGCAGCTTGCGCAGCGCCTTGGCTTCGATCTGACGGATCCGCTCACGCGTTACGTCAAACTGTTTGCCCACTTCTTCGAGTGTGTGGTCGGTGTTCATGTCGATACCGAAACGCATGCGCAGTACTTTGGCTTCACGGGCAGTGAGACCGGAGAGTACTTCGCGAGTCGCTTCTTTCAGGCTCTCAACAGTGGCGACATCGATTGGCGACTGCATGGTCGAGTCTTCGATGAAGTCACCCAGATGGGAGTCTTCGTCATCACCGATCGGGGTTTCCATGGAGATCGGCTCTTTAGCGATCTTCAATACCTTGCGGATCTTGTCCTCAGGCATTTCCATGCGTTCACCCAGCTCTTCCGGGGTCGGTTCGCGACCCATTTCCTGCAACATCTGCCGGGAAATACGGTTGAGCTTGTTGATCGTCTCGATCATGTGCACCGGAATACGGATGGTGCGGGCCTGGTCGGCGATCGAGCGAGTGATCGCCTGACGGATCCACCAGGTGGCATAAGTCGAGAACTTGTAACCACGACGGTATTCGAACTTGTCTACCGCTTTCATCAGACCGATGTTGCCTTCCTGGATCAGATCGAGGAATTGCAGGCCACGGTTGGTGTACTTCTTGGCGATCGAGATCACCAGACGCAGGTTGGCTTCAACCATCTCTTTCTTCGCGCGGCGGGCCTTGGCCTCACCGATCGACATGCGACGGTTGATGTCCTTGATTTCTGCGATGGTCAGACCGGTCTCGGTTTCCAGCGCGATCAGTTTCTGCTGGCAACGGATGATGTCCGGCTGCACGCGGCCGATGGCTTCGGCGTATTTGCTCTTGCCTTTGGCCAGGGCGTCGGACCAGCTTTCGTCGACTTCGTTGCTCGGGAACTGACGCAGGAAATCGGCGCGTGGCATACGTGCATCACGTACACATAGCTGCATGATCGCGCGCTCTTGCTGACGCAGACGATCCAGGGCACCGCGAACACGCTCGACCAGGCCTTCGAATTGCTTCGGAACCAGTTTGATCGGCATGAACAGCTCGGCCAGTGCGAGCAACTCGGCAATCGCTGCCTTGTTGTTGCGACCGTGCTTTTTCAGCGCCTTGCGAGTGACTTCCATCTGATCAGCCACAGCGCCAAAGCGCTGTGCAGCGATGACCGGATCCGGACCGCTTTCGGCTTCTTCTTCGTCATCGGAAGATTCGGCTTCATCGTCGTCGGTGTCGTCGTCGGCTTTCGCCACTTTCGCTTCGACAGGCGGCGGCACTTCGGCAGGCGGCGCAATGCCGTCGTCCGGGTCGATGTAACCGCTCAGGACGTCGGACAGGCGACCACCTTCGGTGGTGACGCGGGTGTACTCGGAGAGAATGTGGTCAACCGTGCCAGGGAAGTGCGCGATTGCGCTCATCACTTCACGGATGCCCTCTTCGATACGCTTGGCGATTTCGATTTCGCCTTCACGAGTCAGAAGCTCGACCGTACCCATTTCACGCATGTACATGCGCACAGGGTCAGTAGTGCGACCGATATCGGTCTCCACCGCTGCCAACGCAGCGGCTGCTTCTTCCGCAGCGGCCTCGTCGGTATCGGCGTCGGCCAACATAAGGGCGTCCGCATCCGGAGCACTCTCGTGTACGGGGATCCCCATGTCGTTAATCATGCGGATGATGTCTTCCACCTGCTCAGGATCTGAAATATCCTCGGGCAGGTGGTCGTTGACCTCGGCGTAAGTCAGATACTTCTGCTCACGACCCAGTTTGATCAACTCAATAATACGAGACTGCTGTTGCGCTTTTCCGGACATAACACCCTATCCACTGAAGGTCTTGGCGGGCAAAAAACAAGCCGAGGATTATACCTGAGCTATGACCTCACGCGCCAGTTGAGGTCGGGTTTGATGCGGAAACATTGCGACTTAGTAGGTCGCGCAGTTGATTTTTCTCTTCGATACTCAGTTCGCTTTGACGCGCTTTCCTGAGCAACTGTTCCAGATTTCGCTCGCGTTGGCGGGCTGACAAGCTAGTAATGGTGTCGAAAAACTGTTGTTCAAGGTTATCTCCGTCAATCAGCCACTCCTTTTCTGCCAATGCCTTGAGCAAACGACCCTGTTCAGTGCCGTGCCATCGCGCGATCAACTGAAATGAGTTTAGCTTGGGATTCTTCTGTACGGCTTCGAGCAGCGCCACAAGCAGCTGGGCGTTGGTCTGATTTTCGTCCGCAATGTGTCCGGCATCCTCGACGCGCTTGGCCAATTGCGGGTGATGGAGCAGTGTGCGCAGGGCGGTCAGGGTTGGCGACTCGACGCCAATCGGCGTGCGTGGGCGTTGCTGATCGCGATCACCGCCACGCTTGCCGTTTTTGTCCCAGGGCTTCTTGTCCCACTTCTTGCCGCCAGCGCCGGGTTTCTTCGGCGTCCACTCCTGCTGCGGCACATACATGTCCTGTGCCTGCGGCTGATGGTAGTCGCTGTAGTCCGGCATTGCGTCGTAATCGATGCCTGGATCGTAGGCGGGCGGCGCTTCCTGCGGTGCACTTTGTGCGAGCTGACTGACAGTTTCGCTGCTCAGGCCGGTGATTTCGGTCAGGCGCTGACGCATCAGGATGCGCAGGTTGGCGCCCGGCACTTTGTCGATCAGTGGCGCAGCGAGGGTCGCCATATGGGCTTTACCTTCGAGCGAGCGCGGATCGGCTTCTTCGGTCAGTTGCTGGAAGAAATAATCCGCCAGCGGCTGAGCGTGCTGATTGATTCGGGCCTTGAACGCGTCAGTGCCTTCGGCGCGAACCAAAGTGTCCGGGTCTTCGCCTTCGGGCAAAAACAGGAAGCGCGCACGACGGCCGTCCTGCAGGCTTGAAAGCGTTGCTTCAAGGGCGCGCCACGCAGCGTTGCGGCCGGCCTGGTCACCGTCGAAACAGAACAATACGTTCGGTACGACGCGGAACAGACGCTTCAAATGTTCTTCGCTGGTCGCGGTGCCGAGCGTCGCGACGGCATTCTTCAGGCCTTGCTGGGCGAGGGCGATGACATCCATATATCCCTCGACGACGATGATTTCGTCGAGGTTGCGGTTGTTCTTTCGCGCTTCATAGAGGCCGTAGAGTTCCTGGCCTTTATGGAAGACCGGGGTTTCCGGTGAGTTCAGGTATTTCGGTTTGTCGTCGCCGAGAACGCGGCCGCCGAAAGCGATGATTCGGCCACGGGTATCGCGGATCGGAAACATCACGCGATCGCGGAAGCGGTCATAGCGTTTGCCGGTTTCGGCGTTCTCGATCAGCAGGCCGGCGTCGATCATGGCTTTTTGCTGAAGTGTGTCGCTGCTCAAGTGTTTGAACAGGTTGTCCCAGCCCGGCGGCGCGAAGCCTAGACCGAAGTCACGGGCGATCTCGCCGGTCAGGCCGCGGCCCTTGAGGTAATCCACGGCAGCCTTGCGGGCCGGATGGCTCTTGAGCGCCTGCTTGTAAAAATCGGCAGCAGCGGTGAGCAATGGATATAGCGGCGAATCAGTCGGTTGCCGTGGCTTGCGCTCGCGGCCGCTTTCTTCGCGGGGGATTTCCATGCCGGCGGCTTTCGCCAGATCCTCGACGGCCTGGGGGAAATCCAGGTTGTCGTGATCCATGAGAAAGCCGAGGGCGTTGCCGCCGGCGCCGCAGCCGAAGCAGTAATAGAACTGCTTGTCGGGGCTGACGCTGAAAGACGGGGTTTTCTCTTTGTGAAACGGGCAACAGGCGGTGTAGTTCTTGCCGGCCTTCTTCAATTGCACGCGCGAACTGACCACATCGACGATGTCGGTGCGGTTCAGCAGGTCGTCAATGAAGCTCTGGGGAATCAGCCCGGCCATGGCGTTCTCGTCGTCTGCGCTGTAATAAGTCCGATGCGAAAGGCTGCCGGACGCGGGTCATTGTTTGAAGCGCGCAAAATGTGCGGCTCGACCGGTGTCGTCTGCGTAATCGCTGTCGGGAAGTGTATCTGCCGAAAATCCCCTGACGTTAGTACTCATCAGTCTTCGACTATTTGAAAGTGTTGCGCTGAATCCGCTGACGGCCGGTTAAGGACCTCGGATAGCTCAATAAAGCGGGCACGCATGCAGGTGCCTTGGGCTGATCGTCGTAAGAGGAATCAGTGGGTGTGCTCGTCAGTAGCCTTGAAAGGCTCGTCAGAAAAGACGTGCACCGCTGGCAAAAGAGCCAGGTCTGACGTGTGAAGCAGATTCGTCTTGGTCGCGTGTGCGGCTTCGACGTTGAAGCATCAAGCGTTTTACGCAAATGCCATTAGCCCGGCTGAGAGCCGGGCTTAGGCAAAGAAGCTTGCAACGAACGTCTGTGTATTAGTACAGACGAACGGCGCGGCGCTGTTCGCGCTGAACTTTCTTGGCGTGACGCTTAACAGCGGCTGCTGCTTTGCGCTTACGCTCAGAAGTTGGCTTCTCGTAAAATTCGCGGCTACGAACTTCAGCCAGTACACCGGCTTTTTCGCAGGAGCGCTTGAAACGACGCAGAGCTACGTCGAAGGGTTCGTTCTCTTTAACTTTGACGGCTGGCATCCAGAGCTACCTTCATTCATTACCGGGGTCAACATCCTCGCGGCAAAAGAGCACTTGAAGACGTCGGTTTTTAAGGGTTGCGGATGTTAACCCCTCATCGCTCGGAATGCAAAGCCTCTGATCGAAAACCGCTGGTCGGGGCATCACGCGGCGACTATTATGCGCGCCTTCGAATTCAGCCTAAACAAGGCGCAAACCCATGCTAGTACTGGGATTAGAAACCTCCTGCGACGAAACCGGTGTCGCATTATATGACAGTGAACGCGGCCTGCTGGCCGACGCACTGTTCAGCCAGATCGACCTGCACCGCGCTTATGGCGGGGTTGTGCCGGAGCTCGCTTCGCGCGACCACGTCAAACGCATGCTGCCCTTGATTCGTCAGGTGTTGGCCGAGGCGGACTGCGTGCCGACCGAGATCGATGCGATCGCCTATACCGCGGGCCCTGGCCTGGTTGGCGCGTTGCTGGTCGGTGCTTCCTGCGCTCAAGCGCTGGCGTTTGCCTGGGGCATTCCGGCGCTTGGCGTGCACCACATGGAAGGGCATTTGCTCGCGCCGATGCTGGAGCCGAAACCGCCTGAATTCCCGTTCGTCGCTTTGTTGGTCTCCGGCGGTCATACGCAGTTGGTTCAGGTCGATGGCATTGGCCAATACAGTCTGCTCGGCGAGACGCTCGACGATGCCGCCGGCGAAGCGTTCGACAAAACCGCGAAGATGATGGGCCTCAATTATCCGGGTGGCCCGGAAATCGCCAAACTGGCCGAGAAGGGCGTCGCAGGACGTTTCACCTTTCCGCGTCCGATGTGCGACCGCCCGGGTCTGCAATTCAGCTTCAGTGGTCTGAAAACCTCTGCTCTCAACGCCTGGCAGCAGTGCGTCAGCGCCGGGGACGACAACGAGCAAGCCCGTTGCGACATCGCGCTGGCGTTCCAGCAGGCCGTGGTGGAGACTTTGACCATCAAGTGCAAGCGGGCCCTGAAGCAGGCCGGCATGAAGCGTCTGGTGATCGCTGGCGGCGTCAGTGCCAACAAGGCCCTGCGGGTTTCGCTGGAGAAGATGCTCGGCGACATGAAGGGCGATGTGTTTTACGCCCGTCCCGAGTTCTGCACCGACAACGGCGCGATGATCGCGTTTGCCGGTTGCCAGCGTTTGCAGGCCGGACAGCAGGAAAGTCTGGCGATCAGCGTCCAAGCGCGCTGGCCGATGGAGCAGTTGTCGGCGTTGTGATGAGTGGCGCTGGTGAGCGGTATTTAGAAATGCCGTTCGCGCCCGGCAAACAGGTCGCGTAGATTGCCGCGATGGCGCCAGACGATCAGTAAGGTCAGTGCGCTCATTGGCAGCAGCGCTTCCGGTTCCTGCCAGGCTAACAGTGGCAAGGTCAGCGGTGTGGCAATCAGCGCCGCCAGCGAGCTGGTGCGGGTCAGGTAGAACGTCAGTAGCCACGCGCAGATTGCGAGCAGCGCGGCGGGCGGATACAGGCCCAGCAGCATGCCGGCAGCGGTGGCGACACCTTTGCCGCCACGGAAGCGGAAATACAGCGGGAACAGGTGACCGATCACGGCGCACACGCCGATCCATGCCTGATCCTGCAGCGACAGGCCCGCAGCCGAGGCGATCAGCACCGGCACCAGGCCTTTGCACAGATCACCCAACAGGGTCAGGATCGCCAGTTTGCGACCGGCCAGGCGCAGCATGTTGGTGGCACCGGCATTGCCCGAGCCACTCATTCGCGGATCCGGATTTCCGGTCAGGCGGCTGAGCAAAATGGCGAAGGACAGCGAGCCGAGCAGGTAGGCGAGAGTCGCCAGTAACCAAAACATGCTAACTATTCCGGGCGAGGACGCCCTGATTCTAACGGCGCATTGCGCCCTTGTCGTGCAGCGGAGAAAAGTGCTTGGACAGAGTGTTTATCGAGGGCCTGGAAGTCGACACCGTGATCGGTGCCTACGACTGGGAGCGCGGCATCCGACAGTGCCTGCGACTTGATCTGAGCTTCGCCTGGGACAATCGCCCGGCCGCCGCCGGTGACGACCTGACCCTGGCGCTCGACTACGCCAGCGTTTCCACGCGAATTCAGGCTTTTGCCGAGCAAGCGCAGTTTCAGCTGGTCGAGACGTTCGCCGAGCGCCTGGTCGAGGTGCTGATGAATGAATTCAAGATCACTTGGGTTCGCCTGAAGTTGACCAAGCCAGGCGCCGTACCGGCCGCCAAAGGTGGTGTGGGTGTGGAGATCGAGCGCGGATGTCGCTGACTCAGGTCTACCTCGGGCTCGGTAGCAATATCGAGCGCGAAACCCATTTGCGCGCCGGGCTGGATGCTTTGGCGACGTTTCTGGTGGATATCCGTTGTTCGGCGGTGTTCGAAAGTCAGCCGGTGGGCATCAAGAGCGGACCGTTCTTCAACTTCGTGGTCTCGGCGTATACCGACCTTCCGTTGATGGAGCTGGATCGGCGCTTGAAATTCATCGAGGCGGACAATGGCCGCTATGCGCCGGATCGCAAGGGCTTGCCGCTGGATATCGACGTGCTGCTGTATGGCGAGCTGGCGGGGAATTTCGACGGACTGGTTTTGCCGCGCGCGGAGATTCTGAAAAATGCTTTTGTGCTGTGGCCGCTGTCGCTGATTGCGCCGGATCGCGTGCATCCAGGTGTGGGAAAAAGCTTCGCGACGTTGTGGGCTGAGGCGCAGATTGATCAGGTGCTGGCGCCGGTTGCGTTCGAATGGCGTGGCGCACAATTGACCCCGCAGAATCTTTAAAAGCAAAAGATCGTCCGATCGCGGCCCGAGCCTGCGGCAGCTCCTACAGAGAAACGCGTATTCCCGTGTAGGAGTTGCCGAAGGCTGCGATCTTTTGATCTTGCTTTAGCTGTTTTCCTTGTAAGCCTTCAACGCTTTCAGGCGCTCACGCTTCAGCGCTTCGCCCAGCTCAGGGCCCTTGAATCCCTTCTCCAGCAACGGCTGCACCGCGACCTCCCGGGCTGCCTTCGCCGCACCGCGCAAATAATCCGCCTGTGGATAACTTCTCTGCTCCAGCCCTTTACGGCCTCGGGCGTCCATTTCGCATGCCGCGATAAACTCTTCAAACCGCTGCGGTCGGCGATACACATCAAAGCTCTGCAACAGCTCAAGCAGCGTCGAGGCCTTCAACTCCAGCGCCCGGTGCCCGTGGGTGTGGTACTTGCCAACCAGCAACGCCAATTCCTGGCAATCCTTCGGCGCCTTGAAGCGTTCGTTGACCGCTTTGATCAGCTTCAACCCCGTGTGCTCATGGGCGATGTGTCGCGGCCACTCTTCCTCTGGGGTCAGACCTTTGCCGAGATCATGCAGCAGGCAAGCCCAGCGAACCGTCAGCGGTTGTTTGTGCCGCGCCGATTGCTCCAGGACGCTGAGGGTGTGCAGGCCGGTATCGATTTCCGGGTGATGCGCTTCCGGTTGTGGCACACCGAAAAGCGCGTCGACTTCCGGCATCAGTACTTTCAATGCGCCGCAGTCGCGCAGCACCTGAATGAATACCTGTGGCTGATCTTCCATCAGTGCGCGAGAGATTTCTTTCCAGCTGCGTTCAGCGGTCAATGCTTCCAGCTCGCCGGATTCGCTGAGCTGGCGCATCAGTTCGAGGGTTTCCGGTGCGACGGTAAAACCCAGGCCGGCATAGCGCGCGGCAAAACGGGCAACGCGCAGCACACGGAGGGGATCTTCGGCGAACGCCGGAGAAACGTGGCGCAGGATTCGAACTTCAAGATCGCGCTGGCCATGGTACGGATCGGTCAGATTCTGCTGATCGTCCTCGGCCATGGCGTTGATGGTCAGGTCGCGACGGATCAGATCTTCTTCCAGCGTCACCTCGGGGCTGGCGTGAAAAGTGAAACCGCCATAACCGCGCCCGCTCTTGCGTTCGGTGCGGGCGAGGGCGTATTCCTCGCCGCTTTTGGGATGAAGAAACACCGGGAAATCCGCGCCGACCGGGCGATAACCCTGGGCGAGCATTTCCTCTGTGGTGGCGCCGACCACGACCCAATCGATGTCCGTGACCGGTTTGCCCAGCAAGCGATCACGTACGGCACCGCCAACCTTGAAAATCTGCATAAAAAACCTCCGTTAGCCCGACAGGATAACCCTTGCGCCGGACTTTCGGAGGCCAGAACCGTTTCAAAGATGAATGACGGCCAGGTCCAGACGACCGTAATCCCCTTCGCTGTGTTCACTGCGTGGCGGAACGTGATGGGTTTTCATGATCTGGTCGCCCTGCAGGGTTTCCAGGTGAATGTCGAAACCCCACAAACGATGCAGGTGTTTAAGCACCTCTTCAGTGGAATCACCCAGCGGTTTGCGGTCATGTTGCTGATGGCGCAAGGTCAGGGAGCGATCGCCGCGCCGATCGATGCTGTAGATCTGCACGTTCGGTTCACGGTTGCCGAGGTTGTATTGCGCGGCCAGGGTCTCGCGGATGATCCGGTAACCGGGTTCGTCATGGATCGCAGGCACCAACAAGTCATCCTTCTGATCGTCATCCATGATGCTGAACAGTTTCAGGTCACGAATCACCTTGGGTGACAGGTATTGCAGGATGAAACTCTCATCCTTGAAGCTGCTCATGGCGAACTTGATGGTCGACAGCCAGTCGCTCCCGGCAATTTCCGGGAACCAGTGGCGATCTTCTTCGGTAGGTTCTTCGCACATCCGCCGAATGTCGCGGTACATGGCGAAACCCAGCGCGTAGGGGTTGATGCCGCTGTAGTAAGGGCTGTCGAAACCCGGTTGGAACACTACGCTGGTGTGTGAGGTGAGGAATTCCATCATGAAGCCGTCGGTGACCAGCCCTTCGTCGTACAGGTCGTTCATCAGCGTGTAGTGCCAGAACGTCGCCCAGCCTTCGTTCATCACCTGAGTCTGGCGTTGTGGATAGAAATACTGGGCGATCTTGCGCACGATCCGCACGATCTCGCGCTGCCACGGTTCCAGCAACGGTGCGTGTTTCTCGATGAAGTACAGGATGTTTTCCTGTGGCTCGGCCGGGAAGCGTGCGTTGTCCTTGTCGCTGTACTTGTCCGCGCCTTTGGGAATGGTGCGCCACAGATCGTTGATCTGCTTCTGCAGGTGTTCCTCGCGGTCCTTCTGTCGGCGCCGCTCCTCTTCGGCGGAAATCGGATAAGGACGCTTGTAGCGGTCGACGCCGTAGTTCATCAGCGCATGGCAGGAGTCGAGCAGGTCCTCCACCGCATCGATGCCATGGCGCTCTTCGCACTGCATGATGTACTGCTTGGCGAACACCAGGTAATCGATGATCGAACTGGCGTCGGTCCAGGTGCGGAACAGGTAGTTGCCCTTGAAGAAACTGTTGTGGCCATAGCAGGCGTGCGCCACCACCAGCGCTTGCATGCAGATGGTGTTTTCTTCCATCAGATAGGCGATGCATGGGTCGGAGTTGATTACGATTTCATAGGCGAGGCCCATCTGCCCGCGACTGTAGGATTTTTCAGTGCTGAGGAAGTGTTTGCCGTAGGACCAGTGGTGATAGCCCAGTGGCATGCCCACCGAGGCGTACGCGTCCATCATCTGCTCGGCAGTAATCACTTCAATCTGGTTGGGATAGGTATCCAGTGCATAGCGGGCCGCGATCCGGGCTATTTCGCGGTCGTAGGTCTGGATCAGCTCGAACGTCCATTCGGAGCCGGTGGAAATGGGTTGGCGCTTCTGCTCTTTGGCGGTCATGTCACTAACCTGCGCTGGAAGAGTTCACGGAAGACCGGATAGATATCCCCGGCCGAGACCAGTTGCTGCTGGGCAAAAGTGTCAGAAAAGGCGTCGGCGATGCGTTCGTATTCGTACCACAACGCCTGATGTTCGCGCGGGGTGATCTCCACATAAGTGTAGTACTGCACAAACGGCATGATCTGGTTGATCAGGATGTCGCGGCAGATCGGCGAGTCATCGTTCCAGTTGTCGCCATCTGAGGCTTGAGCCGCGTAGATATTCCACTCGTTGCTCGGATAACGCTCGGCCATGATTTCCTGCATCAGTTTCAGGGCGCTGGAAACGATGGTGCCGCCGGTCTCCCGCGAATAGAAAAACTCCTCTTCATCGACTTCCCGGGCGCTGGTGTGGTGGCGGATAAACACCACGTCAATCTTGTCGTAGTTTCGTTTCAGGAACAGGTACAAGAGGATGAAAAAGCGTTTGGCGATGTCCTTGGTCGCCTGGGTCATGGAGCCGGAAACGTCCATCAGGCAGAACATGACGGCTTTCGAACTCGGGTTCGGCTGTTTGATCAGCAGGTTGTATTTCAAGTCGAAGGTGTCGAGAAACGGTACGCGATGAATGCGTGCGCTGAGTTTTTCGATTTCCGCCTCGAGTTCCTGAATATCGCCGAAGTTATCTGGCTCTTCGCGTCTCAGACGTTCAAGTTCTTCTTTGACTTCGCGCAGTTTGGCACGGCTGCTGCCGGACAGGGCAATGCGCCGTGCGTGGGCCGAACGCAGGGTGCGGATGATGTTGATCCGTGACGGGTTGCCTTCATTGCTGATGCCAGCGCGCACGGTTTTGAAAGTGTCGGTGCCGCTGAGGTTGCGTTTGACCAGGTTCGGCAGTTCGAGGTCTTCGAACATGAATTCGAGGAATTCTTCCTGAGTAATCTGGAAGACAAACTCGTCCATGCCCTCGCCGGAATTACCGGCCTTGCCGGGACCGCGTCCGCCCCCACCTCCCGGTGGCCGAGCGATGTGTTCGCCGGCGGTGAACTCCTTGTTGCCGGGATGAACCACGGTCTGCTTGCCGCCACGGCCGTGGTGAAGCACCGGTTCGTCGATGTCGCGACCGGGAATGCTGATCTGTTCGCCGTGTTCCATATCGGTGATGGAACGCCGGCTGACCGCCTCTTCGACAGCCTTTTTGATGTGGTCACGGTAACGCCGCAGGAAGCGCTGGCGGTTCACCGTGCTCTTGTTCTTGCCATTGAGACGTCGGTCGATCACATAGCTCATAGACCCCTCCGGGGAGCTTCAAGTCATAAGCTTCAAGCTGCAAGTGAAAGCTTATCCGTCCTCGAGATCGGTTTTTGCTGTTCTCTTGCAGCTTGTCGCTAGAAGCTTGCAGCTGCTTTATTGCGATTTGCGGACCCGTAGGTACCATTCGGAAAGAAGCCGTACCTGTTTGTCGGTGTAGCCGCGTTCGACCATTCGAGTGACGAAGTCGTTGTGCTTTTGCTGATCCTCCTTGCTGGCCTTGGCGTTGAAGCTGATGACTGGCAGCAGGTCCTCGGTGTTCGAGAACATTTTCTTCTCGATGACCACGCGCAGTTTTTCGTAGCTGAGCCAGGTCGGGTTCTTGCCGTTGTTGTTGGCCCGGGCGCGCAGGACGAAGTTGACGATTTCGTTGCGGAAATCCTTCGGATTGCTGATGCCGGCCGGTTTCTCGATTTTCTCCAGCTCTTCGTTCAGTGCGACGCGGTTGAGGATTTCGCCGGTTTCCGGATCGCGGTATTCCTGATCCTGAATCCAGAAGTCGGCGTACAGCACGTAGCGGTCGAAGATGTTCTGGCCGTACTCGCTGTAAGACTCGAGATAGGCGGTCTGGATCTCCTTGCCGATGAATTCGATATAACGCGGTGCCAGGTATTCCTTCAGGTAGCGCAGGTAGCGCTCGCGGGTCTCGGCCTGGAATTGCTCCTGTTCGATCTGCTGTTCCAGCACATAGAGCAGGTGAACCGGGTTGGCGGCGATTTCATGCGGATCGAAGTTGAAGACCTTGGAGAGGATCTTGAAGGCAAAGCGGGTGGACAGACCGTTCATGCCCTCGTCGACACCTGCCGAGTCGCGGTACTCCTGAATCGACTTGGCCTTTGGGTCGGTGTCCTTGAGGTTTTCGCCGTCGTAGACGCGCATCTTCGAATAGATGTTGGAGTTTTCCGGCTCCTTGAGGCGTGACAGCACGGTGAACTGGGCGAGCATTTTCAGGGTGTCCGGCGCGCAATGGGCCTTGGCCAGTGAGCTGTTGAACAGCAGTTTGTCGTAGATCTTCACTTCGTCACTGACGCGCAGGCAGTACGGCACTTTGACGATATAGATCCGGTCGATGAACGCTTCGTTGTTCTTGTTGTTGCGGAAGGTGTGCCATTCCGATTCGTTGGAGTGGGCGAGCAGGATCCCGGTGAACGGAATCGCGCCGAGGCCTTCGGTACTGTTGTAGTTGCCTTCCTGAGTGGCGGTCAGCAACGGGTGCAGCACCTTGATCGGTGCCTTGAACATTTCGACGAATTCCATCAGGCCCTGGTTGGCCCGGCACAGCGCACCGGAGTAGCTGTAAGCGTCGGCGTCGTTCTGTGGGTATTCCTCGAGTTTGCGGATGTCGACTTTACCGACCAGTGCGGAGATGTCCTGGTTGTTCTCGTCGCCCGGTTCGGTCTTGGCCACGGCGATCTGGTTGAGGATCGACGGGTACAGCTTGACCACGCGGAACTGGCTGATGTCGCCGCCGAATTCGGCCAGGCGTTTGGTCGCCCATGGCGACATGATGGTGTTCAGGTAGCGCCGTGGAATGCCGAAGTCTTCCTCGAGGATCGCGCCATCTTCGGTGGCGTTGAACAGACCCAGTGGCGACTCGAATACCGGCGATCCCTTGATCGCGTAGAAGGGCACTTTTTCGATCAACTGTTTCAGCTTTTCGGCCAGCGACGATTTACCGCCACCGACGGGGCCGAGCAGATAGAGGATCTGTTTCTTTTCTTCCAGGCCTTGGGCGGCGTGGCGGAAATACGAGACGATCTGGTCGATGCATTCTTCCATCCCGTGGAAGTCTTCAAAGGCCGGATAGCGACGGATCACCTTGTTGGAGAAGATGCGTGACAGCCTCGAATTGGTCGAGGTGTCGAGCAGTTCCGGCTCACCGATGGCCAGCAATAGACGCTCGGCGGCGGAAACGTAGGCGCTACGGTCTTTCTTGCACAGCTCCAGGTACTCTTGCAGCGAGAGTTCTTCCTGGCGTGTGGACTCGAAGCGTTGTTGGAAGTGGCTAAAGATACTCATGACGTCACCTCGCTCGATACGTGGAGCCGACGCCGGATCACTCAGTCGATGCTGGCAAACAACCGTTTTGGCAGCTGTTTGTTTACCCCCCAGAACACTTTCACGATCGACAATCGTGAAAGTCACTCCCGATGACCCGTGCGCCGGTGTACCGGCTCTCCCCTGATTTGGATGGCCTGGGCTTAAGGATAGTTGGGAATTCGGGAGGTAAAGGCGAGATACGTAATTAGTTGTGGCAAGACCGTTCGTCTGCCCGCGCAGGCCCACGGCAGCCGGGGCCTGCGCGTGACAAAAAAATTATTCGGCGGTGCCTTGGGCTGTTTCCGCAGGATAAGTCGTACGCCACAACTCGAAACCGCCATCCATGCTGTAGACGTCGGAGAAACCCTGGCTGATCAGATACGCCGCGGCACCCTGGCTGGAATTTCCGTGGTAGCAGACGACCACGGTGGGTGCATCGAGGTCGGCACCCTGGATGAAGGCATGCAAAGAGTGATTGTCCAGATGCTTCGAGCCACTGATGTGCAGGGCGGCAAAGGTGGCCGGATCGCGAACATCGACGACAACGGCGCCTTGTTCACGCAGGGCCTGGGCCTGTTCCGGGGGGATTCGTTTGAATTCGCTCATGGCGGGGTCCTGTTGCTCGGCTGAATGCGCAGTCTAACGCGGTACGTTGACTGGCGAAGTTTCGGAGATAAGTGGTGCGACGGTCGGGGCGAGGCCGCCGTGTTCATCGCATTTGCACGACACGCGCTCGCCGCTGTCGACATTCATCAGGGTCAGGCTGCCGCCCCAGACACAACCGGTGTCCAGTGCCGAGATGCCGGGCTCATGGATATTGCCTTCAAGTGCAGCCCAGTGGCCGAAGATGATCCGCAGGCCCTTGGTCTTGCGATCCTTGTGCTGAAACCACGGTTTGTAGCCGGGCGGGGCGGTGTCCAGGCCTTCCTTGCTCTTGAGGTCGAGCTTGCCTTCGGCGGTGCAGAAGCGCATCCGCGTGAAGTAGTTGGTGATGACGCGCAGACGGGCTACGCCCTTGAGGTCGTTGTCCCACTTCGCCGGCTCGTTGCCGTACATGCCGTCGAGGTAGGACGGAAACAGATTATCGTCACGCAGGGCGGTTTCAACTTCGTCAGCGCATTTCAGGGCGCGACGCAGCGACCATTGCGGTGGAATGCCGGCGTGGACCATGGCGACATCACGCTGCTCGTCGTAGTGCATGAGCTTTTGTTGGCGTACCCACTCCAGCAGTTCGGCGCTGTCCGGGGCATCGAGAATCTCGCGTAGCGTGTCGGATTTCTTCAACCGCTCGATATTCTTTGCGGCAGCGAGCAGGTGCAAGTCGTGGTTGCCCAGCACACAGACCAGTGATTCACGCATGCCATACAGAAAACGCAGGGTTTCCAGTGATTGCGGGCCACGGTTGACCAGATCACCCACCAGCCATAGCCGATCGAGTTTCGTATCGAACGCTACTTGCTTGAGCAGGCACTTGAGCGGTTCGAGGCAGCCTTGCAGGTCGCCAACGGCATACGTTGCCATCAGTGCAGGGCTCCGGGCACCGCCAGGCGGAAAGGTTTGATGATGGCGTCAAAATGTTTGCCGTCAGTGGCGACCATTTCGTAGGTGCCCTGCATGGTGCCGACCTTGGTAGTCATCACTGTGCCGCTGCTGTAGGTGTGGCTTTGCCCGGCATCGATCAACGGTTGCTGACCCACGACGCCGGCGCCGCGTACTTCCTCGACATGGCCATCACCATCGGTGATCACCCAATGCCGTGACAGCAGCTTGGCCGGGATCGCGCCATTGTTCTGCACAGTGATGGTGTACGCGAAGGCGAAGCGGTCGTGCTCGGGTTGCGATTGGTCTGCCAGATAGTGGGTAACGACGCTGACATCGACCTGGTAACGGGAATCGGACATGCAAAGGGCCTTAAACGAAGCGGAACGCGGGGCGTAGCTGATGGGGAATCAGTCTAGGCAAGTATCGGGCAGTAAACCAGAGTGGCGTCCTGCCCGATAGCGTTCATCGTTTGTCAGTCGGCGGCGGGGGAGGCCGGGACCTGGATGGCGAGCTGGTCGGCCAGACGTACGAACGCGGCCAGATCCAGTTGCTCCGGACGCAAGCTGCCATCGACGCCGGCGGCTTCGATCTCGGCATTGCTGAGCAATTGCTTGAGAGTGTTGCGCAGGGTCTTGCGGCGTTGGTTGAACGCTTCGCGCACAACGCGCTCGAGCAGCTTGTGATCCTTGGCCGGGTGCGGCAGTACCGCGTGCGGCACCAGACGGACGATCGCTGAATCGACCTTCGGCGGCGGGTTGAACGCACCCGGGCCAACGTTGAACAGGTGCTCTACGCGGCAGTGGTACTGAACCATGATCGACAGACGACCCCAGTCACCGCCGCCCGGACCCGCTGCCAGACGTTCGACCACTTCTTTCTGCAGCATGAAGTGCATGTCGCGAATGATGCCGGCGTTGTTCAGCAGGTGAAAAATCAGCGGCGTGGAGATGTTGTACGGCAGGTTACCGACCACACGCAGGCTGTTCGGCGCGGCGTTGAGCGTGTTGAAGTCGAACTTCAGTGCATCGCCCTGGTGCAGATTGAAGTTGCTCTTGCCGGAAAACTGCTGGTTGAGGATCGGGATCAGATCCTTGTCCAGTTCCACCACGTCCAGTTGCGCGCCGGAGTTAAGCAGGCCGGCGGTCAATGCGCCCTGGCCCGGGCCGATTTCCAGCAGGCGGTCTTCAGACTTGGCGCTGATGGAACGCAGGATGCGGTCGATAACGCCGGCATCGTGCAGGAAGTTCTGGCCAAAGCGTTTGCGCGCCTTGTGTTGGTATTGCTCGGTCATAAACGGGTCTCGGCCATCTGGTAGGCGGTTTCCAGGGCGACTTGCAGGCTGCCGGTGTCGATCTTGCCGCTGCCGGCCAGATCCAGGGCGGTACCGTGATCAACTGACGTGCGGATGATCGGCAGACCCAGGGTCACGTTGACGGCAGCGCCGAAGCCTTTGTACTTGAGCACAGGCAAACCCTGGTCGTGGTACATCGCCAGCACTGCATCGCAGTGCTCCAGATATTTGGGGGTAAACAGAGTGTCGGCAGGCAGCGGGCCACGAAGATCCATGCCCTCGCCGCGCAGACGCTCTAATGTTGGTTCGATGATGTCGATTTCTTCATGGCCCAGATGTCCGCCTTCACCGGCGTGCGGGTTGAGCCCGCAGACCAGGATGCGTGGCTGGGCGATGCCGAATTTGTGTTGCAGGTCGCTGTGCAGAATCCGCGTCACGCGCTCCAGCCGTTCTGGTGTGATTGCGTCGGCAACCTCGCGCAGGGGCAGGTGAGTGGTGACCAGTGCCACGCGCAAGCCACGGGTGGCGAGCATCATCACCACTTGGGCGGTGTGGGTCAGGTCAGCGAGGAATTCCGTGTGCCCGGAAAAGGCGATGCCCGACTCGTTGATCACGCCCTTGTGCACTGGCGCGGTGATCATCCCGGCGAAGTCGCCGTTCAGGCAGCCGTTGCCGGCGCGGGTCAGGGTTTCGAGAACGAAAGCCGCATTGGCCTTGTCCAGTTGCCCAGCCACCACGGGGGCACTGAGCGGAGTATCCCAGACGTACAGGCTGTTGGCGGCCGCCGGGGCGTCCGGCCAGTGATCAGGGCCGACATCCAGCAAGTTGACAGCCAGCCCCAGCTGCGCGGCCCGCTCGGTGAGCAGGTCGCGGCTGGTGATGGCAATCAGGGGATGTGGCTGGGCTTGCGAGGCGAGCAGCAGGCACAGGTCGGGACCGATGCCGGCTGGTTCGCCGGGTGTCAGCGCGAAACGCTTGGGTTTCACTGCGCTGCCTGGTCTGCACCAGGGAGTTTGATCTCTACGTACGCTTCGTCACGGATCTGACGCAGCCAGGTTTGCAGCTCTTCGTCGTATTTGCGGTTACGCAGTACGGTCATGGCTTGCTGCTCGCGGGCCTGTTCGGTGCTGTCAGTGGCGCGACGGCCAAGAACTTCCAGAACGTGCCAGCCGTATTGGGTCTGGAACGGCTTGGACAGCTGACCTTGTGGGGTCTTGGCCATCACTTCGCGGAATTCCGGTACCAGTGCGTTCGGATCGATCCAGTTCAGGTCTCCGCCGTTGAGCGCCGAGCCCGGGTCTTCGGAGTAGCTTTTCGCCAGGGTAGCGAAATCTTCACCGGCCAGAATGCGCTCGTAAAGCGATTCAACCAGAGCCTTGGTCTTCGCTTCATCGCGAATCGGGCTCGGCTTGACCAGAATGTGACGTACATGCACTTCGTCGCGCATCTGCGCTTCGCCACCACGTTTTGCCAGCAGCTTGAGGATGATGAAGCCACCCGGCGTGCGTGCAGGTTGAGTGATGTCGCCGACGGCCATGCTGCTCAACTCGCGGTCGAACGGCGGTGGCAGTTGCGCGGCTTTACGCCAGCCCATGTCCCCGCCTTCCAGCGCGTTGTCGCTACCGGACTTGGCCACGGCCATCTGGCCGAAGTCAGCGCCTTGCTTGAGCTGCTGGTAAACCTCCATGGCCTGACGGGCAGCACTCTGAATGGCGTCAGAGTTGGCGCTTTCCGGCGTCGGGATCAGGATGTTGGCCAGGTGCAGTTCTTCGGACAGTTGCATTTTGCCCAGGTCGGAGGCGAGGAAGTTCTTCACTTCCTGCTCGGAGACCTGAATGCGTTCTGCCACGCGACGCTGACGCACACGGCTGATGACCATTTCACGCTTGATCTGATCGCGGGCGTCGTCATAGTTCAGGCCGTCGCGAGCCAGAGCAGCACGGAACTGCTCAACCGACATGTTGTTGCGCTGGGCAATGGTGCCGACCGCCTGGTTCAGTTCTTCGTCAGTGATGCGGATGCCGGAACGTTCGCCGATCTGCAGTTGCAGGTTTTCGATGATCAGGCGCTCGAGCACCTGTTGATCCAGTACACCTGGAGGTGGCAAGCCACCTCCACGCTTGGCGATGGTCTGCTGAACTTCGTGGACGCGCTGGTCCAGTTGACTCTGCATGACCACGTCGTTGTCGACGATCGCTACCACTTTGTCGATGGACTGTACGGCGGCGTTAGCCGCCGTACCCAGGAACAGCGCGCCCAGCATCAGCGGGCGCAGACAATCAGAAAGCTTGGTCTTCACGTTCACGATAACCTTGAATGCCTTTGTCGAGGAAGCTCTCTACCTTGGCGCCGGTGAGGCCGCCGAGTCCCTTCAGAACAATTTGGAGGAAGACGCCATGGTCGCCTTTTTCGTTTTGCGGAGCATCCTGGCTGAACTCGTCATAGGAAACCCAGTAACGGTTGATCAGGCGCAACTTCCAGCAGCAGTTGTCGTACTCGAAACCACCGAAGGCTTCCAGGGTACGGTTGCGGTTGTAGTCGTACTGCCAGCGGCTGATCGCGTTCCACTGCGGAACGATCGGCCAGATGACCGAGAAGTCATGCTGCTGGATCTTGTAGTAGTCCTTCACGTAGCCAGGCTGGCCAGGAGTGCCATAGTCGCCACCCATCTGCCACTTGCCCGTTGTCTGGTCGTAGCGGATCTGGTCGTTGCGATAGCGATAGCCGGCATTGATAACCTTGTTCGGGTTGTCTTCAGGCTGATAGTGGAACATCGCACTGCCGGAACGCGGGCTGCGGCTGTCCGGATCCCAGTTGTAGTCGGCAGTGGTGCGCCAGTCGCGGTTCCAGCGGTATTCGTATTCAAGCGCATACGGAGACACATTGGAGTGCGCGTCGTCGCGGGTTTTCGCGTCGATACCTGGCAGTTGAACTTCACGATCCTTGAAGTACAGGGCCTGGCCGACACTGATGCGTTGACGCTCGAACCCGTCGTCTTCGATCCAGCGGCTGGTCACGCCCAGCGACAGTTTGTTCTCGTCGCCGACACGGTCGGAGCCTGCGAAACGGTTATCACGGAACAGCGACGCATAGTTGAAGGTGTATTCGCTGGTGTCGAACACCGGGATATCGTTCTGGTCTTTCTCGGGTACATAGAGATAGAACAGGCGCGGTTCCAGGGTCTGGCGATAGTTCTTGCCGAAGAACGACGTGTTGCGGTCGAAGTACAGGCCGCTGTCGATACTGGCGATCGGGACGCCACGGTTTTGCGAGCTGCTGTACTTCTCACCCAGCGCCGAAGCGCCGTTGCGGTTAGTCACCAGGTCGTCTTTACCTTGCCCGTCGAGATCCAGATCGTACTGGGTGTACTGATACTTGAGCGATGGCTTCAGGAAGCCATAGGTCCAGTTCATCGGCAGGCTGACACCCGGTTTCAGGTTCAAACGATCGCCGTTGGCGCGAGCCAGGCCTGCTACGTTGGTATCAAGGCGCGATGATGAATTGCCATTTTCATCGATGAAATTGCCGGTTTTCAGATCACGATCAAACCGCACCAACTCGGTCTCGTAATCGAAGTCCAGGCCTTGCGGATGATACGGCAGCTGACCATTGAAGGTGATCTGCGGCAGGCGGCCATACGGCGTGATGCTCGCAACGGTCGCCAATTGGTACTGCTGGGCATTCAAGCGAGCGGTGTAGCTGTCACCCCGATAGCTGATCGAACCTTGCTGGTTCACGAAGTCGCTGGACTTCACGCCAATCTGATCAGTCTGCAGATCCTGGAAGTAATACGGATCGCTGATCTTGGTGTAGTCAACCTCGGTGAACACGCGGGAGTCGAGACCGCCCTTGTGCTGCCAGTTGTACATATAGCGGGTTTTTTCGTAGTCGGTCTGCTTGCTGCGCTCGGTATCGTCATCGTTCAGATACGCCGCACCAAACTGACCTTCACTCGACTTGGTCAGGTAACGGAATTCGCCTTCCACCAACATGCCACGCTTGCTCATGTAGCGCGGGTACAACGTGGCGTCGTAGTTCGGCGCCAGGTTGAAGTAGTACGGTGTAACCAGCATGAAGCCGGTATCGCTGCCGCTGCCGATGGTCGGCGGCAGGAAGCCCGACTGGCGACGGTCGTCGATCGGGAAGTAGATGTACGGCGTGTAAAGAATCGGAATGTCTTTTACGCGCAGCGTCACGTTGGTCGCGGTACCGAAACCAGTGGCCGGGTTCAAGGTGATGTTGTTGCCCTTGAGCTGCCAGGCGTTGCTGTTCGGTTCGCACGTAGTGTACGTGCCGTCCTTGAGACGGATGATCGCGTTTTCGGCACGCTTGGCGTACAGCGCGTTACCGCGGATGCGCGATTTGTGCATCACGTATTCGGCGTTGTCGACCTTGGCTTCACCGGTGTCGAGCTGCACATCGGCGTGGTCGCCGACGATCAGCGCGCCGTTGTCGCGGATACGTACGTCGCCATTGAGTTCGGCGCGGCTCTCGGCCTGATACAGGCTGGCCTCGTCCGATTCGACCTGCATGCTGCCCTGACGCAGGACGACATCACCGGCCAGCGTACCGACTTGATTATCGGTGTTATAGCGCGAGGCTTTTGCGCCGATAAAGGTCGGAGCATCGCTTTTGTTCGTCTTGTCATTCATGCCAGGACGAATCGGTTCGATATAGGCACCAGAGCAGTAAGGCCCGGTCTCGGCCAATTGGGCGGCGGTGAGCTTCTCGCGCGGAACCCAGTCGAGGTGACTGAAGTCTTCGCTACGGGATTTCAGACCGCGGCCCTTGGCTTCGGTGACCAGCGCCGTTTTAGGGGCTGTGTCGGCAACCGAACCATTCTCGGTCGCAGCTTCGCCGGTAGCGCTGACGGCACTGCCGTCATGCACCGGACGCGGCGGCAACGCAGCAGCGGTTGATTTGGGCGCACAGGCCCAACCACCCGAAGCCGAGACGGAGCAGTCATACTGCTCGGCGGCAACAACGAATTGACTGGCCAGAGGTTGCATAGCCAGCAGACTGCCGGTTACCAACAACGGAAATTTTTTACGAAACGCGGGGGATTTCAATGCCATCTTATTAGTCCGGGCTTCCTGCGTGCCATCTGCCCGCGGTGTGGGCCGCACGCCTCTCGATGGTCTGAAAAAGATGCTGGATAATAAAGCATGACCCGCTTGACGGCTAGCGCCGTCGGAGACCCTTGCAATGCCTGACCAAGATGTACGCTTGCAACACCTGAAAGTTTGGCTCGATGAGCAGTTGGCAATCCTGTTTGCAGATCAGGGCTGGGGCACCGTGCCCCCGGCCACGTTGACCGCGGCCAGCAGCGACGCGAGTTTCCGCCGTTACTTCCGTTGGGAAGGCGAGGGGCGCAGCTTCGTCGTGATGGACGCGCCGCCGCCCCAGGAAAACTGCAAACCGTTCGTGGATATCGCTTTTTTACTGGCGAAATCCGGAATAAATGTGCCGAAAATTTATGCCGAGGACCTCGAGCGCGGATTTCTTTTGCTCAATGACCTGGGCAACAAGACCTATCTCGACGTGATCGATGGCGAAAATGCCGACGCATTATTCAATGATGCCCTGCAAGCGCTGCTGGCTTTTCAGCAATTGCCGATGGTCGCGCCGTTGCCAAGTTACGACGTTGCCTTGCTGCGCCGAGAGCTGGAACTGTTCCCCGAGTGGTATGTGAAGCGTGAACTCGGTGTCGAGTTTGATTCGACCCAGCAACAACAATGGCAGCAGGTCAGCGATCTGCTGATCGACAGCGCACTCGCGCAGCCCAAAGTGCTGGTGCACCGCGACTACATGCCGCGCAACCTGATGCTCAGCGAGCCGAACCCCGGCGTGCTGGATTTCCAGGATGCGGTCTACGGCCCGGTGACCTACGACGTGACGTGCCTGTTCAAGGACGCCTTCCTCAGTTGGCCTGAAGAGCGTGTGCGCGGCTGGCTGCAAAGCTACTGGCAACAAGCCGCGGCGCTGAACATTCCGGTGCAGCCGGATTTCGAAGACTTCCTGCGTGCCAGCGACTTGATGGGCGTGCAGCGCCACCTGAAAGTCATCGGCATCTTCGCGCGCATCTGCCATCGTGATGGCAAGCCGCGCTACCTCGCTGACGTACCGCGTTTCTTCTCTTATATAGAAGCGGTGATTGCGCGTCGTCCTGAATTGGCGGAACTGCAAGCGCTGTTCACCAGCCTGCGGGGTGGAGCAATAGCATGAAGGCAATGATTCTGGCGGCAGGCAAAGGCGAGCGCATGCGCCCGCTGACCCTGACCACGCCGAAACCGCTGGTACGTGCCGGCGGTGTTCCCCTGATCGAATATCACCTGCGCGCTCTCGCGGCCGCTGGGTTCAACGAGATTGTGATCAATCACGCCTGGCTCGGTCAGCAGATCGAGGATTACCTGGGTGATGGTTCGCAGTTTGGCGTGAGCATTCAGTACTCGCCGGAAGGTGAGCCACTGGAAACCGGCGGCGGGATTTTCCGTGCGTTGCCGCTACTGGGTGACGACGCTTTCCTGGTGGTCAACGGTGATATCTGGACCGATTACGACTTCAGCGTGCTGCATCAGCCGATCAACGGGCTCGCGCATCTGGTACTGGCCGACAATCCGGCGCACCACCCGAGCGGCGATTTCACCTTGCTCGACGGTCAGGTAATCGACGGCCAGCCGGACGCTGCGACCCTGACCTACAGCGGCATCGCCGTATTGCATCCGCAACTTTTCGACGGCTGCACCGACGGCGCTTTCAAACTGGCGCCGCTGTTGCGCAACGCCATGGCGGCTGGCGAAGTCACGGGCGAGCGTCTGAAAGGTCATTGGGTGGACGTCGGTACGCATGAGCGTCTGGCCGAAGCTGAAGCATTGATAGAAGCGAGTCGCTGACATGTTGTGGCCAGGGACTCTGATTGGAGCCGGAGCGGGTTTTGCGATCGCCAGCATTCCGGGGGCCATGCTTGGGGCATTGTTGGGGCAGGCGCTGGATCGGCGTCTGAACCTGCAAAGCTTTGGGCATCTGCGGGAAAAACTCGGCGGTCGGCCGATGCTGCGTAACGACGAACTGTTGTTTGTGTTGCTCGGACGTCTGGCCAAGAGTGACGGTCGAGTCACCGACGGGCATATACAGCAGGCGCGCAACGAGATGCGCGCGCTGGAGATGAGTGAGCCGGCAACGCGCCGCGCCATCGCAGCATTCAACCGTGGCAAGTCTGAAAATGACAACCTGCGCGGTTATCTGCGGCGCCTGAGCGCGCAGCCCCATGCGGCCGAGGGTGTATTGCGGGCGTGTTGGCGGATGGTTTGGGCCGATGGTCGTGCGGGCGTCAGCGAGCGGGAATTGTTGGCGCAGTGGGGTAAATGGCTAGGCTGGACGACGCATCAGGTACAGGCGCTGGCCAGTGATTACGAACCGGGCAAACGGCCGATCGTCAGTGCTGCGGTGAGCTATCAGGAGGCGATGCGGTTATTGGGTGTGTCGACGTCCAGTGAACCGGCGCAGATCAAACGGGCCTATCGGCGCCTGCTCAGTCGTCATCATCCGGACAAGATTGCCGGGACGGGGGCGACGCCAGCAGAGGTGCGTGAAGCGACTGATAAAACCCGGGAGCTGCACAATGCCTACACGTTGATTCGTGAGCGGCGGGATTTTCGCTGACTTTTAGATGTGTATCGTCTGCGCTGGCCTCTTCGCGAGCAGGCTCGCTCCCACCTTTGAATGCATTCCAACTGAAGGAACGCGATCAAGTGTGGGAGCGAGCCTGCTCGCGAATGAAGGCGCCTCGGTCTTATTCGGTCAGTCCGGGTTCTGCGGATTCAGCCAGCCCCGCACCCGGCGGAACAACTGTTCCTGTTCAGCCTTGTTGTCCGGCAAAGCCTTGAGCGCGACCTGGCTGAACGCCGAAGTTTTCAAGCGTTTGCTCGCTTGCATACGCTCCAGCGCGGCATTGCGATCCAGCGGCTTGTCCATATAGAAAATATCCGCCGTCGGCAGCTTCAGCGCTGGCGTCAGTTCGGCCAGCGGCGGTTTGGCCTTGGTCGGCATCTGCGCATCGACCATGACGAATTTCTCCACCTGCGCCGTTTGCTTTTCACTCAGATAACGCGCGGCCCAATAGGCGCCAGTGCCGTGTCCAAGCACAACAATGCTGCGTGCACTCTGCTGTTCGGCGTAGGCAATCGCGGCGTCGATGCGGGCGAAGATGCGTTCGGCGTCAGCCTTGGATTGTTCTTCGGTGGTTTCGGCCACCACTTGATCCGCCACTTCGGCTTCACCACCCGCCGCCTGTTCGATCGGCTGTGCGGTGGTGGCGTCCTTGCTGCCGCTTTCCGGTGCCTTCGGCGCTGCAGCTGCTTCGACGGCGCGCGGGGCAATGGTATCGCTTTGCAGGTCAGGCATCGTGATGCTCAGGCTGCTCCACTCGGCGTTTGGCAGTTTTTGTCGCAGTGGGCCGATTGCCTGCGGCCAGTCAGCGGTTTCGCCGACGCCGGGGATGATGATCACCGCGCCTTTGGGGTCGGCGGTGTTGGCCGGTTTCCACAGGGCGAGGAAGGTGTCGCTGCCGGCCTGCAACTGTTGCTGTTCTTGCGCCGGAACTTTACGTTCCAGTGCGGCGGCCTCTTCCTGACTACGCTCAAGCAGTGGCTGGCGTTCGGCCGGTTTTTCTTCTGCCGGTTTTTCCGCCGCAGGGGCGGGGTCGGCGGCGTTGACGGAAAACGCACAAGGCAGGAGCAGCGACAGGCACAATGCTGGCATTGCCAGGCGGTAGACAGAGGGCATCGGTTATTCCAGGCCAGAAAGTATCCCGGCAGCCTAATGGGTTGGTCAGAATTTGTCAGTGTATGAGACTTCAATGAAGCGATTTTGCTGCCTGTGGGTTATCGGCTGTTTATGGTTTCCCTTGATGGGCTGGGCGGTGCCTGCGCCCCCGGCGCATGTTGCGCAATTGTCGGCGAGCCAGCAGCAATGGCTGGCGCAGCACAATGAATTGCGCGTCGGTCTGGTACTGCAAGCACCGTATGCGCAATACGACCGGCGTTTGCAGCGGCTGTCCGGGGCCAACGTCGAATTGATGAAGCTGTTGGCTAAAACGCTCAATGTCGAACTGAGCTGGCGCAACTTTCAGGATCTCGCGCAACTGGAAACCGCCGTGCGCGAGGGCGAGATCGATATCGCCCCGGGCCTGAGCCAGACCCCGAGCGCCCTGCGTCTGTGGCAGTTTTCCGATCCCTACATGCGTGTGCCGCAACTGGTCGTCAGTGATCAGAAAGCCAGTGGCGTGGTCGATCTGGAAAAGCTCGATAGCCAGGTCCGCGTCGCTGTGCGTATGCCCAGCAGCACCGCCGATTACCTGCGCGGCAACTATCCGCATCTGAACCTGCAAGGCGTGCCGCTGGAGCGTCAGGCCTTGCAGTTGCTGTTGAGTCAGCAGGCTGCCTACGCCGTGGTCGACGAGGCACAACTCGGGCGGTTGTCGGTAGAGCCGGAGTTCGCTGAACTGGTGGTGGTCGGCGATATCGGCCTGCCGCAACTGCTGCGAGTCGGCTCGCGCCGCGATTGGCCAGAGTTGGCCGGCATCGTGCAAAGTGCGCTGCGTGCGATCCCGGCCAAGGATCTGGAGCAATTGCACAACCAATGGCTACAACCGAAATACCCGCGACTCTCGGAGTCGCCGGGCTTCTGGCAGAACCTCAGCCTGTTGTTTGCGGTGATGCTGCTCAGTTGTGTCGCGATCGTGTTCTGGCAGCGCCGCCAACAGCACAGTCTTGAGCAGCGACTGTTGGCTGCCCGGGAAGACATCGCCTTGCGCGCGGCCAGTGAAGAAGCGCTGCGGTTGACGCAGTTTTCCATCGATCAAAGCACCGTTGGCATCCTCTGGGTCAACTGGGACAGCCATGTGCGCTACGCCAATCGCGCGGCGGAAATCATGCTCGGTTACCCCGCCGGCGGACTGATCGAACGGCCATTGATCGACTTCGAGCCGGGTCTGCACATGGATCGCTGGCTCAATTTATGGAAGCGCGCACGGGCCAGCGAAGAAGGGCCGCTGAGTTTTGAAACCAGTTGCGTGCGCGCTGACGGCAGTGTTTTGCCAGCGGACGTGTCGCTGAGTTTTCTGCGCTTTCGCGACAGCGAATACCTCGTGGTTTACCTCACGGATGTCACCGAGCGCCGCCGTGCACTGGCGGCGTTGCAGGAAAGCGAGGCGCGTCTGCAAGGTATCGCCGCCAACGTGCCGGGGCTGGTGTTCCGTCTGGAGCGGGCAGCGGTGACCGGGCAGATCGACTTTGCCTACATCAGCGAGGGCAGCGAAAGCCTGGTCGGGTATGCGCCGGCCACCCTTGCGCATCGCGACATGGGTCTGCGCAGCCTGGTGCATCCCGACGACAAAGCCAGTTATCACCGCACTCAGGATCAGGCGCTGGACACCGACAGCGACTGGTCGTGGCAGGGGCGCATCCTTACTCGTCAGGGCGAGCAGCGCTGGGCCGAGATCAAGGCGATCACCCGGCAACTGGAGGATGGCGCTTACGTCTGGGATGGCATCGTCTGGGACATCACCGAGAGCAAGCGTATCGAGTTGGAGCTGGCGGCATCGCGTGAGCAACTGCGCGAACTGTCGGCGCACCTTGAGAGCGTGCGTGAAGAAGAGAAGGCGCGCATTGCTCGCGAGGTTCACGATGAACTGGGGCAGATGTTGACGGTGCTGAAGCTGGAAACATCGATGTGCGAACTGGCCTACGCGCAACTCGATCCCGGTCTGAATGAACGGCTAAACAGCATGAAACGCCTGATCGCGCAGTTGTTTCAGCTGGTGCGCGATGTGGCGACGGCGCTGCGACCGCCGATTCTCGATGCCGGGATTGCCTCGGCGATCGAGTGGCAGGCGCGCCGATTTGAAGCGCGTACGCAGATTCCGTGTCTGGTGCAGGTGCCGGACAATCTGCCGGCGCTCAGTGATGCCAAGGCGATTGGTCTGTTCCGGATTTTGCAGGAAGCGCTGACCAATGTGATGCGCCATGCTCAGGCGCATACTGTGGAACTGACGCTGGCGCTGGAGGGCGATGAACTGTGCCTGACGATCAGTGATGATGGCGTAGGATTTGCCCCCGCTACGGGTCGGCCGACTTCGTTTGGTCTGGTGGGTATGCGTGAGCGGGTGCTGATCATGGGCGGGCGGCTGGTGCTGGAGAGTGAGCCGGGGGAGGGCACCAGTCTGAATGTTTGGGTGCCGGTGAGTGAGGTTTGACATGTTGTGGTGTCTGGACTGACGCCTTCGCGAGCAAGCTCGCTCCCACAGGGATCTGTGTATGCCTGAATTATGGAGAAGAACGTGATCCGTGTACTGGTAGCCGAAGACCACACCATCGTCCGCGAAGGCATCAAGCAATTGATCGGCCTGGCCAAGGACCTGCAAGTGGTAGGTGAGGCGAGCAATGGCGAGCAACTGCTCGAAACCCTGCGCAACGTGCCGTGCGAAGTGGTGCTGCTCGACATCTCCATGCCCGGGGTCAATGGCCTGGAGGCGATCCCGCGCATCCGTGCGCTGAACAATCCGCCGGCGATTCTGGTGCTGTCGATGCACGACGAGGCGCAGATGGCTGCTCGGGCGCTGAAGGTTGGCGCCGCCGGGTATGCGACCAAGGACAGCGATCCGGCGCTGTTGCTCACCGCCATTCGCAAGGTCGCGGCGGGTGGGCGTTACATTGATCCGGATCTGGCGGATCGCATGGTCTTCGAAGTCGGCCTGACCGATGCGCGACCGCTGCATTCGTTGCTGTCGGAACGCGAATTCTCGGTATTCGAGCGTCTGGCCCAAGGCGCCAACGTCAACGACATCGCCCAGCAACTGGCCCTGAGCAGCAAGACCATCAGCACCCACAAGGCGCGGCTGATGCAAAAGCTCAACATCACCTCGCTGGCCGAACTGGTCAAATACGCGATGGAACACAAACTCCTCTGAACCCACCTCAAAAACCTGTGGGAGCTGGCTTGCCAGCGATGAGGGCATGTCAGTCACATCAATGTCGGCTGACCCACCGCTATCGCTGGCAAGCCAGCTCCCACAGGCTTCGTTGTTTAACCCTGGATTGTAGGCATATCTGTTAGCGACACGCGCTTTTGCTTGTTCTTGCAGCTTGCAGCTCAACCCTCGCCACTGCTTTATCCATTAGCGCCATCCTTGTAGGGCAATCCCTACCCCCAACCTTCCATCCGGCTGAGGCGATTCTCTCCTGCACCCCGATTTGCGTGGCTGTCAGCAGCCACTAGGCTTAACCCACAAGCAGTCATCAACAACAAAGGTGTGGGTATGAGCCAGGTCGATACAAACGCAGGGGCCAGCGATGTGCTGGTCAGCTTTCGTGGAGTGCAGAAGAGCTACGACGGCGAGAACCTGATCGTCAAAGACCTCAACCTCGACATTCGCAAAGGCGAATTCCTCACCCTGCTCGGGCCTTCCGGTTCCGGCAAGACCACCAGCCTGATGATGCTCGCCGGTTTCGAAACGCCGACCGCTGGCGAGATCCTGTTGGCCGGGCGCTCGATCAACAACGTGCCGCCGCACAAGCGCGACATCGGCATGGTGTTCCAGAACTACGCGCTGTTTCCGCACATGACTGTGGCCGAGAACCTCGCGTTCCCGCTGACCGTCCGTGGCCTGAACAAAAGTGATGTCAGCGACCGCGTGAAGAAAGTCCTCAGCATGGTTCAGCTCGATGCGTTCGCTTCCCGCTATCCGGCGCAGTTGTCCGGTGGTCAGCAACAACGTGTGGCATTGGCCCGCGCGCTGGTGTTCGAACCGCAACTGGTGTTGATGGACGAACCCCTTGGCGCCCTCGACAAACAACTGCGCGAACACATGCAGATGGAAATCAAACACCTGCACCAGCGTCTCGGCGTGACCGTGGTCTACGTGACCCACGATCAGGGTGAAGCGCTGACCATGTCCGACCGCGTCGCGGTGTTCCATCAAGGCGAAATCCAGCAGATCGCCCCACCGCGCACCCTTTACGAAGAGCCGAAAAATACCTTCGTCGCCAACTTCATCGGTGAGAACAACCGCCTCAACGGCCGTCTGCTCAGCCAGAGCGGCGAGCGCTGCGTGGTCGAGCTGGGCCGTGGCGAAAAGGTCGAGGCGCTGGCGGTCAACGTCGGCCAGACCGGCGAACCGGTGACCCTGTCGATCCGTCCGGAGCGCGTCAGCCTCAACGGTTCGAGCGATCAATGCGTTAACCGCTTCTCAGGGAGGGTGGCGGAATTCATCTATCTGGGCGACCACGTCCGGGTGCGCCTGGAAGTCTGCGGCAAGACCGACTTCTTCGTGAAACAACCGATTGCCGAGCTCGATCCCGCGCTCGCGGTCGGCGACGTGGTTCCGCTTGGCTGGCAGGTCGAGCACGTACGCGCACTCGATCCTCTTCTAGAGGCGAACTGATCGCCCCGGCAATACCAACACCAACCCTGCACGTGGAGAGAACAATAAATGTTGAGATCCCTGAAGTTCACCGCCCTGACCCTGGGCCTGATGGGTGCGGCAAGCGCAATGGCCGCTGGCCCCGATTTGACCGTGGTGTCGTTTGGCGGGGCGAACAAGGCGGCGCAAGTCAAAGCCTTCTATGCACCGTGGGAAGCGGCAGGCAACGGCAAGATCGTCGCCGGCGAATACAACGGCGAAATGGCCAAGGTCAAAGCCATGGTCGACACCAAGAGCGTGTCGTGGGATCTGGTCGAGGTTGAATCGCCAGAACTGTCCCGTGGTTGTGACGAAGACATGTTCGAACAACTCGACCCGGCGCTGTTCGGCAAAACCGAAGATTACGTCAAAGGCGCGATCCAGCCGTGCGGCGTGGGCTTCTTCGTTTGGTCGACCGTACTGGCCTACAACGCCGACAAGCTGAAAACCGCGCCAACCAGCTGGGCCGATTTTTGGGACACCAAGAAATTTCCGGGCAAACGTGGCCTGCGCAAAGGCGCCAAATACACCCTCGAATTCGCTTTGATGGCCGATGGCGTGGCGCCGAAAGACGTCTACAAGGAACTGGCGAGCAAGGGTGGTCAGGATCGCGCGTTCAAGAAACTCGATGAGCTGAAACCGAACATCCAGTGGTGGGAAGCCGGCGCACAACCGCCGCAATACCTCGCTTCCGGTGACGTGGTGATGAGCTCGGCCTACAACGGTCGCATCGCGGCGGTGCAGAAAGAGTCCAACCTGAAAGTGGTGTGGAACGGCGGCATCTACGACTTCGACGCGTGGGCTATCCCGAAAGGTCTAGACGCCAAGCGCGCGGAAGCGGCGAAGAAATTCATCGCTTACTCGGTGCAGCCGCAGCAGCAGAAGACCTACTCGGAAAACATCGCCTACGGCCCGGCCAATACCCAGGCTGTGCCGCTGCTGGCCAAGGATGTCCTGAAAGACATGCCGACCACCCCGGAAAACATCGCCAACCAGGTGCAGATCGACGTCAGCTTCTGGGCTGACAACGGCGAGCAACTGGAGCAGCGCTTCAACTCCTGGGCTGCGAAATAAGCACAACCTGGTGAGGGTGGGTTGGCCCACCCCTGTGGGAGCGAGCCTGCTCGCGAAAGCGGTAGATCAGCCAGCATGGATGTTGAATGTGCTGGCCTCTTCGCGAGCAGGCTCGCTCCCACAGGTAGCTGTGTTTCAACACAACAGCGGTGGTTCGTCACCTCTGTAACGATCAAAGATTTGCGGAGTACGTCATGGCCATCGCCGTTCCCCTGAACGAGGGCAACAGCCCCACCTTGAAGCAGAAGCTCAAGCGCGCCGAGCGGGTCAACCGCTGGAAGGCGCAAGCGCTGATTGCGCCGCTGGTGCTGTTTCTGTTGCTGGTGTTTCTGGTGCCGATCGTGGCGCTGCTCTACAAAAGCGTCGGCAATCCCGAAGTGGTCGGCGGCATGCCGCGCACCGTGGCGGCCATCGCCAGTTGGGACGGCCGCGGCCTGCCCGCTGAACCGGTCTACAAAGCCGCCGGCGAAGACCTCGCCGAAGCACGCAAAAACCAGACACTGGGCGATCTGTCCAAGCGCTTGAACATGGAGTTGGCCGGCTATCGCAGCCTGCTGACCAAAACCGCCCGGGCGCTGCCCTTCGCCAGCGAACCGGCCTCTTATAAAGAAGCGCTGGAAGGTCTCGACGAGCGTTGGGGCGACCCCGCCTACTGGCAGGCGGTCAAACGCAACACCAGCAGCATCACCCCATACTACTTGCTGGCGTCCGTCGACCACCGCATCGACGACCTCGGCGAAATCGCCCCGGCCACCCCGGATCAGGCGATCTACCTCGACATCTTCGCCCGCACCTTCTGGATGGGCCTGGTCATCACGGTAATCTGTCTGCTGCTCGCCTATCCATTGGCTTACCTGCTGGCGAATCTGCCGTCGCGGCAAAGCAACCTGCTGATGATTCTGGTGCTGCTGCCGTTCTGGACCTCGATTCTGGTGCGCGTCGCCGCGTGGATCGTGCTGCTGCAATCGGGCGGTCTGATCAACAGTGGCCTGATGGCGATGGGCATTATCGATAAGCCGCTGGAACTGGTGTTCAACCGCACCGGCGTATATATCTCGATGGTGCACATCCTGCTGCCGTTCATGATTCTGCCGATCTACAGCGTGATGAAAGGCATCTCGCCGACCTACATGCGCGCGGCGATTTCCCTTGGCTGCCATCCGTTCGCCAGTTTCTGGCGGGTGTACTTCCCGCAGACCTACGCCGGTGTCGGCGCCGGTTGCCTGTTGGTGTTCATTCTCGCTATTGGTTACTACATCACCCCGGCGCTGCTCGGCAGCCCGAACGATCAAATGGTCAGCTACTTCGTCGCCTTCTACACCAACACCAGCATCAACTGGGGCATGGCCACCGCACTGGGCGGGCTGTTGCTGCTGGCGACCGTGGTGCTTTATCTGATTTACAGCTGGCTGGTGGGCGCCAGTCGCCTGCGCCTGAGCTAAGGGGAATTCGAGATGCTGAGTCCTTACATGTCGCCCATCGAACGGGTGTGGTTCTACAGCCTGCGGATTCTCTGCGGCCTGATTCTGTTGTTCCTGATTCTGCCGGTGCTGGTGATCATCCCGTTGTCGTTCAACTCGGGCAGTTTTCTGGTCTATCCGCTGCAGGGTTTCTCGCTGCACTGGTATCAGGATTTCTTCGCCTCGGCGGAATGGATGCGCGCACTGAAGAACAGCATCATCGTCGCCCCGGCGGCGACAGTGCTGGCGATGGTCTTCGGCACGCTGGCGGCGATTGGTCTGACCCGTGGCGACTTCCCCGGTAAAGCACTGGTGATGGCGCTGGTGATCTCGCCGATGGTGGTGCCGGTGGTGATCATCGGTGTGGCGAGTTATCTGTTTTTTGCGCCGCTGGGGTTGGGTAACAGCTTCTTCTCGCTGATTGTGGTGCATGCGGTGCTAGGTGTGCCGTTTGTGATCATCACGGTGTCGGCGACGTTGCAGGGGTTTAACCATAATCTGGTGCGTGCTGCTGCGAGTCTGGGGGCATCGCCGCTGACCGCGTTCCGCCGGGTGACCTTGCCGCTGATTGCACCGGGGGTGATTTCCGGGGCGCTGTTTGCGTTTGCGACTTCGTTTGATGAGGTGGTGGTGACGCTGTTTCTGGCCGGGCCTGAGCAGGCGACGTTGCCACGGCAGATGTTTAGCGGGATACGCGAGAACCTCAGTCCGACGATTGCCGCTGCCGCTACTTTGCTGATTGCCTTCTCGGTGATTCTGCTGCTGACCCTGGAATGGCTGCGAGGCCGCAGCGAAAAACTGCGGACTGCTCAGGTTTAAGATCAAGGTCAAAAGCCACCCCCTCACCCCAGCCCTCTCCCCCAAGGGGGAAAGGGAGCAGATATTCGTGCTGTTCAGAATCTGAGCTCGACTCGGTGTCGCACGTCGGTGTACTTCGAAAGTACAGCGCGGTCAGTCCCCTCTCCCTCCGGGAGAGGGCTAGGGTGAGGGGCTCTTGATTTTCTAACCGATCAACCATTCACCACCTGAATAGCAGACAACCCCAAAACCCCAGCTAATCTTGTGCCCAGCTCCCACATCTATAAGAGGCTGCGCACGATGAGTCTGTCCCAGTTCAAAATCGCTCACAAGCTGATCACCGGCGCCGCCGCCATCGAGCAACTGGCCGCCGAACTCACCCGCCTCGACATCGACAACCCCTTGATCGTCACCGACGCCGCGCTGGTCAAATCCGGTACGGTCGAGCTGGCGCTGGTGCAGCTCGGTGGGCGCGACTACGAGATTTTCGACCGCGTGCTGCCCGATCCGGAAATCGCCATCGTCGAAGACTGCATGCGCGTTTACCGCGAGGGCGGGCATGACGGCTTGATCGGCCTCGGTGGCGGCAGTGCCATCGACATCGCCAAAAGTGTCGCTGCCTATGCCGGTTACCACGGCGCGCTGGAAGATCTGTTCGGTGTCGACCAGGTGCCACGCAAAGGCCCGCCGCTGATCGCCATCCCGACCACCGCCGGCACCGGGTCCGAAGTCACCAACGTCGCGATTCTTTCGGACAAAGTCGCGCAGTTGAAGAAAGGCATCGTCAGCGACTTTCTATTACCGGACGTCGCGCTGGTCAGCCCGCAGATGACCCTGACCTGCCCGCGCAGCGTCACCGCCGCCAGCGGTGTCGACGCGCTGGTGCACGCCATCGAATCCTATCTGTCGGTGAATGCCTCGCCGATCACTGACTCTTTGGCCCTCGGCGCCATCAAGCTGATCGCCAGAGCCCTGCCCAAGGCCTATGCCAATGGCGCCAACCTCCAAGCCCGCGAAGACATGGCCACCGCCAGCCTGATGGCCGGCATGGCGTTTGGTAATGCCGGGGTCGGCGCGGTGCATGCGCTGGCGTATCCGCTGGGCGGGCGTTTCAACATTGCCCATGGCGTCAGTAACGCCTTGCTGCTGCCGTATGTCATGACCTGGAACAAGATGGCCTGCGTCGAGCGCATGCAGGATATTGCCGAAGCCATGGGAGTGAAGACCGCTCATCTGAGTGCAGCCGAGGCGGCGGACAAAGCCGTGCAGGCGATGACCGATTTGTGCGCGGCCGTGGAAATCCCGGCCGGGCTGCGCAGTTTCGGTGTGCCGGAAGAGGCGATCCCGGCGATGGCCGTGGAAGCGGCGGGCATTGAGCGCCTGATGCGCAACAACCCGCGCAAACTCAGCGCTGTGGACATCGAGAAGATCTACCGCGCGGCTTATTGAGTCCGTGCCGGTCATCCTTCATGGCACAACCCAATCATCGCGGTCACGGTGCGCGCTTGGAAACTTGAGGTATACAATGCGCGCCATCGTGATTTAGCTCAGAAAAGGTGCGTCATGCAGCCCTTCGTAATTGCTCCGTCGATTCTCTCCGCCGACTTCGCCCGCCTCGGCGAGGAAGTAGACAACGTTCTCGCCGCTGGCGCCGACTTCGTCCACTTCGACGTCATGGACAACCACTACGTACCCAACCTGACCATCGGCCCGATGGTTTGCGCGGCATTACGCAAGTACGGCGTCACCGCGCCGATCGACGCGCACCTGATGGTCAGCCCGGTGGATCGCATCGTTGGTGACTTCATCGAGGCTGGCGCGACCTACATCACCTTCCACCCGGAAGCCACGCTGCACGTTGATCGTTCGCTGCAACTGATCCGCGAGGGTGGCTGCAAATCCGGTCTGGTGTTCAACCCGGCGACCCCGCTGGACGTGCTCAAGTACGTGATCGACAAGGTCGACATGGTCTTGCTGATGAGCGTCAACCCGGGCTTCGGCGGGCAGAAGTTCATTCCTGGCACCCTCGATAAACTGCGCGAAGCGCGGGCGATCATCGATGCCTCGGGCCGTGATATTCGTCTGGAAATCGACGGCGGCGTCAACGTCAACAACATCCGCGAAATCGCCGCGGCTGGCGCTGACACCTTTGTTGCCGGCTCGGCGATCTTCAATGCGCCGAACTATCAGGAAGTCATCGACAAGATGCGTTCCGAACTGGCGCTGGCTCGCCCATGAGCGGGTTTGAGCAGCTGTTCCCGGGGAAACTGCCACGGCTGGTGATGTTCGATCTGGATGGCACACTGATCGACTCGGTTCCGGACCTGGCAGCCGCGGTGGACACCATGCTGCTCTCCCTCGGCCGTCAACCGGCGGGCATCGATTCGGTGCGCGAATGGGTTGGCAATGGCGCGCCAGTCCTGGTGCGCCGCGCGCTGGCCGGTGGCATTGATCATTCGGCGGTGGATGACGTCGAGGCCGAGCATGCGCTGGAAGTGTTCATGGAGGCCTACGGCGCCAGCCATGAGCTGACCGTGGTCTATCCCGGCGTGCGCGACACCCTCAAGTGGCTGCAAAAGCAGGGCGTGGCCATGGCGCTGATCACCAACAAGCCGGAGCGCTTCGTCGCGCCGTTGCTGGATCAGATGAAGATCGGTCGCTACTTCAAGTGGATCATCGGCGGCGATACCCTGCCGCAGAAGAAGCCTGACCCGGCGGCGCTGTTCTTTGTGATGAAAATGGCCAACATCCCGGCCTCGCAATCGTTGTTCGTCGGCGACTCGCGCAGCGACGTACTGGCGGCGAAAGCAGCTGGGGTGAAGTGCGTGGCGCTGAGTTATGGCTACAACCATGGTCGACCGATTGCCGAAGAATCACCGGCGCTGGTCATCGACGATCTGCGCAAGCTAATTCCCGGTTGCCTAGGTTCCGCCGCTGAGATAACGTTGCCCGACGCTTCTCAATCCCCTTCTGGAAACGCCATCGTGGTGGTCACTCGCAAACTCTGGATGAAAGTCATCAAGGCCTTGGCCCGCTGGCGTTGGCGCGCCTGACTTGTTCCTGGCCGGCCTGCCGGCGCGTTTGCATACCTGACTGATTTGCCCCTCACACCACGAGGCACCTTATGATCCGCGAAGAATTCCTGCGCTTGGCCGCTGACGGCTACAACCGCATTCCGTTGGCCTGTGAAACCCTGGCCGACTTCGACACGCCGCTGTCGATCTACCTGAAACTGGCCGACCAGCCCAACTCCTACCTGCTCGAATCGGTGCAGGGTGGCGAGAAATGGGGCCGTTACTCGATCATCGGACTGCCGTGCCGCACCGTGCTGCGGGTTCACGACCATCACGTCAGCATCACCGTTGATGGCGTTGAAACCGAAAGCCACGATGTTGAAGACCCTTTGGCCTTCGTTGAGACCTTCAAGGCGCGCTACAACGTGCCGACCATCGCTGGTCTGCCGCGTTTCAACGGTGGTCTGGTCGGTTACTTCGGTTATGACTGCGTGCGTTACGTCGAGAAGCGCCTGGGCAAGTGCCCGAACCCGGATCCGCTGGGCGTGCCGGACATTCTGCTGATGGTTTCCGACGCTGTCGTGGTGTTCGACAACCTCGCCGGCAAGATGCACGCAATCGTGCTGGCCGACCCTGCGCAGGCGGATGCCTTCGAACAAGGTCAGGCACAGTTGCAGGCGTTGCTGGAAAAACTCCGTCAGCCGATCACCCCGCGCCGCGGCCTGGATTTCAGCAAGCAGCAGTCGGCTGATCCGGTGTTCCGTTCGAGTTTCACGCAGGACGACTACGAAAAAGCCGTCGATACCATCAAGGAATACATCCTTGCCGGTGACTGCATGCAGGTTGTGCCTTCGCAGCGCATGTCGATCGACTTCAAGGCTGCACCGATCGATCTGTACCGTGCTTTGCGTTGCTTCAACCCGACGCCGTACATGTACTTCTTCAACTTCGGCGACTTCCACGTCGTTGGCAGTTCGCCGGAAGTGCTGGTGCGGGTTGAAGACAACCTGATCACCGTGCGTCCGATTGCCGGGACTCGCCCTCGTGGCGCCACCGAAGAAGCGGACGTGGCGCTGGAACAAGATCTGCTGTCGGATGACAAAGAGATCGCCGAGCACTTGATGCTGATCGATCTCGGTCGTAACGACACCGGCCGCGTCTCGGAAATCGGTTCGGTGAAACTCACCGAGAAAATGGTCATCGAGCGTTATTCCAACGTGATGCACATCGTTTCCAACGTCACCGGCCAGTTGAAACAAGGGCTGACAGCGATGGACGCACTGCGGGCGATTCTGCCGGCGGGCACACTGTCGGGCGCACCGAAGATTCGTGCGATGGAAATCATCGACGAGCTGGAGCCGGTCAAGCGTGGTGTTTACGGCGGGGCGGTCGGTT